>NZ_JAKOGN010000019.1:0-8766 GCF_022240605.1 Streptococcus sp. DFI.7.26
GTAAATCCAGTAAAACAGGAAATCCTGATTGAGATAACTTATCAGAAAAATCTTTACCTGCATCATCACAATCTACCGCAAGTGTCAATAAATCAGGATGATTATTGAAATAGGTAGTGGTATCACGAATTGTATTGATCAAAGGCAATAACTTTGAAGGTGTTACTGTATCTAAGAATTCCAACTTCTGATTTTCTTCAGCTATCAGTCGTAAAGTTTGATAAGCGACAACAGACCTTTTTAATCCCTCCATAGATACCAAGCGAACATCTGATAGACTTTGTTGATGAAGTTCGTAATAGCTCATCAAGTCGATGAACGATTCACAAAAGACCAGTCTATTTGGTTTACCAATGTCAAAGGATATTCCAACATGTCCATGGCTTCCTTTTAGAATCGTTTTTAACCTTTCTCTAGGAAGAGAGTGATTCTTATAAATTCCTTGTAAGCTTGTTGCCTGCAGTTTGTGACGATGATCAAAACTTTTAAAAACAATAACAGGTTCAACAGTTTCATTTGTTTTCCAACTGGCTTGTGCTATCAAACCTTGTTGAATCATCTTTTGTACGATTTCTTCTGAGATTTCTCTACATTCTGTTAAATAATATCTAGCCAGACTACAGCTAGAATCTTCTATTCTCTTTAAAGGATAATAAAATGGTCTATCTCTATTTTCTTGAACAGCTTCTTTTTGAAAAGGTTCTTCAGAAAGAAAGGCTAGAGCTTCTTTAAAGGAAATTCCCTTAACAAGTCGAACAAAATCAATGACATCACCTTGAATATCTCTTGAAAACCATTTAAAAGTATTGGTAGTTGAAAAAATCCGAAATGAATCGTGTTCAGAATGCTCATAGACACTGCTCGAAACTTGTTTAAAGTAGATACCTAAACGATTGGCTACATCAAGAATTGAAATTTGCTTACATTCCTCTATATTCATCAAACATCATCATTTTGTCGTAGTATTTGGCAGTGATGGTATTGATGATGATTCTTCTAAAGTTTTAGGAGTTGCCTTATCTAAATCATCTAACCCAGATTTCCAAACCTGTACTTGATTGACCAATAACTTACCTGGTAGTTTCGAATAAGACAACTTAACCGTTCTGGTTTCTGTCTGATTGGTCTTTGATTGGTTGGCATTCTTTAAATCGGATACATAGGTTACATTATAAGACACCATAGCAATGGCTTGATTCGTAGTCTGATTGACAAAGATATTAGCTTTTTCAAAATGATAATCCAAAATATAATCCTTATACACTTGGTTCATGGCATCATTTTGACTTGACAATTCTTGAGAATAAGCTGATTCAGTCATATAAGGTTGAATACGTGTATTATTTTCTCCGAGCTTTTCTTTCGTATAGTACTGTGTCAAAAATTCTTTTACAGTATCTGATGACAAAATACTTGCTTTATCTTCTGCTTGTTTGTCCTCTACAAGTTTAGCTGCAGCCAATTCAATCTCTTTACGACTTTGTTTAGCAGTAGAATGTTGACCAGCAGTATATCCCATCATGAGAATAAAGCTAGTTGCAGCCACTGCTCCAACACTAATTAAGGCTTTAGTTTTGACTTTATTTAACATCTTAGACCTTCTTTCTATAAAAACTAGGTCAAGCATACCAGATAAATCTTGAAAAAAGTATCACAATAGAAAAAGGACTCTACATTGAAAAAGAATCCTTAATTTTTTATAATACTATCAAATAATTGTCTCAAATTCACCGAGCTGATCACAGGAAAAACGAGGCCTGACTAAAACAAGCGCACGGCATTTAAACCCCAAAAAAAACCGAAATGCGTTGAAAGCGTATGATCAGTTTTATAATGACTAGATAATAGATGATGAAAATCAGGAATATCCAAAATCACATTCTTATGAAAACTCTTTTGAACTTTTGAAAAGCTTATGTTAGTCATGTTTTAGAACTCTTCTCACAACAACCAACTCCCCATCCTTGATTTCCCAGACCTGGTCAAATCGTTCTAACGCCTCTTCTTGACGGTGGAGGGTGATGATAACAGCACTTGGCAAGCTGAGAACCTTGTCCAATTCCTTTTGAAACTGGCTAGCATCCAAGGCAGAAAAAGGCTCATCCATGATAATCAGCGGACTCTGACGATTTTTCTCACGATTAAGATACATGCGTTGTTGCTGTCCACCTGATAGAGATTGGGGTGGTGTCTTTTCAAACTCCTCATCCCTGAAATTCTCATCTAAAGTCTTGAAAATGGTGACATTATTGTCATAAGAAGAAATAAAAGTATGCTCCTGCTGCAAAATCATACCAAATTTGCCCCAGAGTTGATGAACAGGGAGATGATCAAGTAAGATTTCGCCTTGAAAATCTCGGTCAGTCCCGTTTAAAATGTTGAGCAGACTACTCTTTCCAGAACCATTTTCGCCGATGAGGGCAATCTTGTCCCCCTTGCGAATTTCAACGTGGGGAATAGTCAAGCTAGACTCCCCCAGTCGCTTGGTGATATGGTTTAGCATCAGGGTCTCGAAAGACATCTGAGGTGCCTGAACAGCGGACGGACAGCTGACAATTGCTTGAAAACTTTGCACCACAGGTTTGACCGACTCCAGCATTTGCAAGTCGTATAGGATTTCCTGAATTGGCTCCGAAAAAGCAGTGATATAGCCAAAGCTAGCCACAACCTCAGGAATGCCCAACTGCTGGGTGGCAAGGGAGTAAGCGAGATAAGCGAAAAGGACAATGCTGATAAACTCAAAGGAAAGCCCCGTCAGCAGGATACCCATGATTTTGGTCAAACCATAGCCCAGATACTTATCCTGCAAGGTGTTTAGAGCATTTCGTTGCTGGTCCTGAAAGCCAGACAAGGTGACTTGATTGACCAGATGGTGTCCCTTGAGCAAATCCTCCAAAGTACGATAGTAATTTCCCTGCTTTTCTAGATAAACCTGCCGACGTTGGGCGGTTAACTTCCCCACAATCTTGGGAATTTGAATACTGACAGCTGTCGAAACAAGCAAAATCAAAGCGACCAAAGGATTGATGGTGCGACTAATCACCACAGTGTAAATGAGAATCCTCAGAATTTGCTTGATAAAACTCATAAGAGGTGGTAGGTAGTCCTTCTCCAAGGAATCTAGGTCGTTTGATTGATAGGAAATGTACTCTGCCACCGTTTTCTGCTTGAAATCGTGGTGTCCCAGCTCCAAAAGCGCCTGAAACCAGTCATTTTTAAGATGAGTGGAAAAGAGAATTGCCTGCTTCCAATCCAAACGCATCTGGATATAGTTGCAACCCAGATAGCACAACACCGCCAGGCAGTAGCCATACAAGGCAATTTGATAATGCCCCCTAACCAATTCCTGGGTGAAATAGGGTAGCAAGGCAGTGCAGACATTGGAAATACCACCAAAAACCAGATTAAAGAAAAGATACCAACGCAGCGGTTTAAGATAAATCTGCATAGACTATACTCCTTGCTAAAGCTGTCTTTTTGCATATCGTAGAACAATTTCTACTGTCTCCCGATTCTGATAATGCAATACCAGGACATTGCGTACAATAATTAGAAATCGCACATGTACTACAATTCTTACTGTTTTTTAAAGTGTATTTTGCTATCTTATTGAAAGCCGATCTATTCCATATTTCTCTGATAGGGGTCAGATATATATTTCCAATACTCCTACTGTAAAGAGAACATGGTTGTACTGCTCCTAAACATGTTATATATAGTGATAACTGCACAGAACTACACGTTAAAAAATTTTCATTCTTATGAACAAAAGTAACACCATTTATTTCATCTATTTTTTTCTGTATTGGAATTAGTTGTTTTAGAGTCAACGATTTCACTCTAACCTCATTTCCTATCGTACCTCTCCTTGGAACAATTTGGGTATCAACCTTATATTTGAAATTATTTTTCTTACAAAAATCATATACTTTATCAATGGAGTTAATGTTTTGTAAAAATAGAGGTGTTTTTACCTCTACTAGAATATCAAATTTCTTTAATAATTCTAGATTATGAAGACATCTTTCCAATGAACCTTTTTTATTGGTAATCTGATCGTGAATCTCTTTATCCATTGAGAATATTGTACAAGAAATATAATCAATATATAGATCTGACAAAATTGCAATACGTTGCTCATTCAACATTGACACATTTGAATAGATAATTACATTGAAAAACATTTCCCTAGCAATCTTAATATATTTCATAGCAAAAGGATGTGCAAACACTTCTCCTCCTGTAAAAACAATTTCAAATGTACCTAACTCTCGTAATTGAACTAAGAGATTTCTAAAAGTATCTAAATCAAATCCTTTCTGATTATATTCTGAAATGTAACAATGTTCACATCTCCAATTACAAAACGAAGTTATTTCAATCGTTACTGAGTATAAATTACGATTTTCTCGGTATAATTTTATAACATCTGTTATATCTTTAATAGTTTCAGTCATGCATATCACAACTCCTAAAAAGGTAAGCAAAGAATGATACAAGTTAAAATTATTTAATCATCCTTTGCATTACCTTTAGCAACGTCTAATCAAAAGTTGATTAGTTACTACTTGTGTCAACAACAATATGAGAACTTCCACCACTACATAGTGCTGACTTTGTACTACTGACAACAACTGTTGGTGTTTTAACAACCAATTGTGGTTTTTTGAAAACTTTAGCCATGAACCCTCTCTCCTTTCCCATCATGTAGTACTTATATGCCTCTCTCCAGAGGAATTAAAAATAACACTTCATATCTCTCTAACTAAAAATTAACAATGAAAACTCGTTATACCAATGCCAGAATAATAGTCTTGATTAACATACCTTGCTCTAGCTACTTGACGCTCAGATTTTAAACATCCCCAAAGAGATTTATCCTCAAGTAATGCTATACCACTACATCTATTGCAATACTTATTAAGTGGGCAACTTGGGCACTTCTCCAATTCGCTAAATTTCTTATTTTGAATCTCGTGTAAAGTAGTAGAATTTAACCAAATATCCTTGATGGAAGTGTTTAATATGTTTCCAATAGGCATGTTTAAATTATTACATGCTAAAAAATTTCCATTTGATTCAATAGTACAACTGTATCTTGTTGCATTACAGACATACATACTTGAATTATTTTCGAAACATCTAAAATTTCTAATTGTGTCTATTTTTACTATATTCTCATTTAAGAACTGATCACTCACACGAAATATAGACGGGGTGGCATTACCATCAGTTTTATAAAAGATATTCGTTGTAGCTAAATGCTTAAAATTCATATTTTTACAAAACTCTGACACTTCATCAATACAATTTTGGTTGGTAGTAAGAATAATCTGTTTAACTTCCACTGGTATATCGTATTCTTTTAATAAATTCAAATTGGCTACCGTTTTCTTTAGTGAACCTTTAACTGAAGTTATTTGATCATGGATATTTTCATTCATTGAAAACACCGTACATGATACTTGAGAAATATTCAATTCAGCTAACGCCTTAATTATCTCCTCATTCAACAATGAAACATTCGTAAACAATTTAACATCAAAGAACATCTCTCTAGCATCTCTAATAATTTCCAATGTATCTGGTCGTGTAAATATCTCACCACCTGTAAAGAGCAATTCAAACGTCCCCATCTCTCTCAAATCCTGAAACAATTCATAAAGACATTCTCTTGAAATCCCCTTAGTGACATACGAAGGAAGATAACAATGCTTACACCGCCAATTACACCTTGTTGTTAATTCTATAGTAACAGATAGTAATGTTTTGTTTTTTGAAGCTAAAGCGTATATATCATTATCATAGAATTCAGAGTTCATAAATTAGTCCATTCTCTAAGAGTTCTAGTACAAACTCATCTACCAGTGACTTAATTTCAGAAATGTCACAGCCATATATCTCAGAAAGGCTTAGTAAAACTTGATTATAAGTCCTCTGCTTGGAAAAAGAAAGCCAAATATCTTTTGAGGAATCTTCCAGTAAAAACATTTTATTTATCTGTTTATCTAAAATATAAACTACCCCTGTCGTTGGCTCCATTTGCCAGGCTAACTGTTTCGAATAATAATACCTCATTGATAATTCTGAATCTGCTGTACTAATTGCTGTTAGTTCAGTTTCCATCAATTCATATTTCTCTAAACTAGCCATGACTATCCCTTCTTTGCTTTAAATTATATTTGTAAGCTTACGAGCATAGTTTATCACTTTATAAATCTAATTCTATTTTGTCCCAAATCTGCACTTTCATTTATCATCTGATAAAGGTGCTAATATTTTAATTAAATGCTCCTCATATCTTTCTGCAAGTTTCTCACATTCTGCTGCACGCATAAATCCAATTACTTTTCTCATTTTTAGGATTGATTTTGTTGTCTGTTCTTTTTTAAATTCATAAAAAGAGCGTGCATATGTAAAAATCAACCGTTCATAAATTTCGGATTCATCAAAATAAAAATGCGAAATTTGTTTTTCAAAATATTTTGCATCCGTTAGATAATCTCTTTCAATACAAATGATAAAAGCATTTAGAGCCATACTAGCGATTACTCTTCTATAACTAGGTATGTCATGATAAAACTCAGTTCTATGTAACATCTCTTTAGATAATAATAGAAATGTTTCATGATTGAAAATATACATGATATTTCCAAATAATAAAATTTCAAACATTCCCCAATAATCAACACTAAATAAGTAATTGGTTATTCTGTTTATATCCGTATCGCTGAAATATTCTTCGTTAGAAAGTTCTTGTAATTTTATTTTTAAAAAAATAATTTCGATTGTTGAAAAAATAGATAAATCATCATTTTCCATGAGTTTAATCAACATTTTATGTAATTTAGCCACGTTTCTCTTAAGGAAACACTGCTTAACTTCATCTATAAGTTGATAAAAGTGATCTCTTTTAAAATCATTAGCTGCAAACATAAATTCCTCGATGGGAACATTTATCTGTTCAAGAGCCAACAAAAATTTTGTTATCGTTAAATCTGTCTCCCCCTTTTCAAACCTAGACAGCTGTGAACGTGATATTCCTTTGTGCTCAATCTCTCTAAGAGTAATTTTTCTTGATTCTCTAAATAATTTATATATTTCTCCAAATTTTTTTAACATCCTATACCTCCATGAGCAAATATGGGACAAATCTCAAATAAAATCTATCCATGTGATAAAATATGACTAGATTATACCATAATAATTAAAGTTTTTATTAATTTATTAAAGGAGGTTTCACATGAATATTCCCAAAAGAAGATTCATATTGATTTTACTTGAAATCATCATTATCATCGCCTTATAATTACAATTCTGTAATTTAGCGCCTATATAAAAAACAGCTGAACAACCTTGTTCAACTGTTTTTTTACTCTCTTTTCCAACTGATAATTTTTAAAATACCAAAGACAAGAAAGGCTAGATTAAAAGTTACATAAAATACTGTAAAACTGATCAGACCATTCTGAGATAAATCTTCCATATAAAGGGTCGGTTCAGTAAAGAATAAATAAATTCCATAGACCTCTACAAAAATAAGAAAACTGACAAAACCAATAAGGAAAAGTCCACTGGCAATAAGAAAGAGTCTCCATAAAAGAATGAGAATTCCTCCTACTGCTAAAAAAAATACTGGGATAAGGAATAAATCATTCATGACTTTCTCCTTTCTAGTCAATCAATTGACGATAATGGGTGGCAAGAGAGGAATCAAACTCTTCTAATTTTTGAACTAAGTCCAAATACTCCTCTTTCTCATGTTCTTCAAAGTCCACACCTCGATGATTCTGAAGAGCAATTTCCAATTGACTAGTAAGTTCTCGTTTAGAAAAACTGTAATCCCCTGTCACTTCCTCATAATGTTCCTTTAGTTCCTTGTAGGCTTGGTATTCTTCAGGTGTTTGAAATCCCTGTACCAAAGCCTCTTCTAATTGATAATAGGTATCTTCCATCATAATTGTTACCTCGTTTCTTTCTATCCTTATTCTACCGCGCTTTTCTTTTCTTGTCCGCTATTTGTATCTATTTTTTACTCCAATTCAAAAGAAAGTTGTTCTTGCTTTTCTTTTCCTTTTTCATGGAATTGTCTTAAGGCCTGATCAATAATATCTAAATCCGTTTCCGTTTCAATCAATGGCGCGAGTACATCGTATTCGGCCTTTTTAGTTTGATAATCCTCTTCCTTTGGAAAGTTTTTCTCAATTTCTACTTTAGCAGTATTCCATTTATCCTTTAATTCATCCAATAAGTTCTGAGTTTTCACTTGGTCCTCTTTAATGTGATCAATCGTATGCTGAAGCCTTTGAATTGTCCCCAAAGGAGAATACAGATCTAAACTGACAGAATACTGATTTTCTCCTACAATCTTAACAGAGAAGGTTTCAGGAAGAGGTTGATTTGTTGGAAGACTAAGCATTTTAATGTCAAATCCTCGATAGCTTGCTAGGGTACGGAATTCTTTGCTGTCAGCTTGATTATGACGGATAAGACGGTGTAGGGATTCCCCTGCTTCAGATCGTTGATCAAAAGCTTGCTTACCTACCGTCATAGAAAATGCCTGGTCTTTCGACATTTCAGACTGTTGAATGTCTCCTTCATATTTGCTTAATCGTTTCTCAAGAATGGGCATATTTTCTTCACAGTAAGAGATTGTATGACGATAGTGATCCTTGCTGCGTTGAAAGGCGCGTCTTTGATTTTCTAATAGAGTTAGATCATTCTCTAGTTCCATCTTATATTTGAGATAAGGATTACCTGTTGCTA
>NZ_JAKOGN010000002.1:0-401839 GCF_022240605.1 Streptococcus sp. DFI.7.26
TGGGACGACGAAATCGAATTCTAACGAATTACCGATTTCTGTCCCACTCTCTTTTCTATTTATTCAGCTAAGAGTACTTCTTTGATGGTTTGTTTTTGGAGTTTTCTGTTGGATAGATAAAAGAGGCTTTCATAAACCACCGCAAAACCGAGCAAGGTCCAAAAGCACACATTCCCATCAAAGTTGTGCTCAATCTTTTCAGGTACCGTGTCTTTGATCACACCAATCAAGATTTCCATGATGCCATATTGATAAGCCGTCCCAAGGGCAAATCCTAGATAAGCCCAGAAACGATAGGGAGCGAGAATATGACTTTGGCATTCACGATCGGTGTAGCCAAATGCCTTCATAAGAGCCAAGGTTTCGCGACTTTCTGAAACGACAATCCCCAATGACAAAAAGAGGATCGAGAAAGAAAGAATCAAACCAATCATAATCATCATCGTTTGGATGATGTCATCTGTGTAGTCCCTTAGCCCAAAAGACAATTGAACCATGGACGCGAAACACATAGAGCCAAAGACCACAAAAAACAAGATCGATTTTCTCCCCCAAATCAGCGACGAAGACAGCTCTTTTAGGAAGGATTTCTCTTTTTTAGGAGCCCTTTTTCTCCTTTTGACCTTAATCGGTGTTGGAGATTTTTTCAATAAGCGAAGGGCCGGCGTTTGTAGTTGTCTTCTAGCATAAGCAATCGCAAGGACCATAAAGAAAGTCGTTGGCAGTATCACCAAAGCGACCAAGAGCTGCCAGTGAAAATGAATGGTAATGTCTGGCAAAATCCCCTTCTCATTACGAAAGTCATAAAAATGTCCCATCATGAGAAATGAAGCGCAATAGCCAAGAAGCGCTCCAGCTCCAAAACTCAGTCCAAAAGCCCAAAATCGTTTCGCCAACTGGACATTGCTATAACCCAAAGCCTTTAAAATTCCTAATTGTTCCTTGTGGTCATCGACAAATTGTTTGATATAAAAACACATGAGAAGGATCGACGTCAAGGACAAGACAAGCCCACTGACCATGGCCACCATCCAAGATAGCGAAACCTGGGCATCATAGTAGGTATGAATCATGGGATTGGTTTTCGAAATCTCCAACTGCTCGATATCCAGGTAAAAATTCAAGAAGAGATTGGCTACAAAGACTGCACAAGCCCCAATGATACTGACGACAACTAATTTTCGAATATCTTTTACTGAAAACATGGCTTACCATCCAATCTCATAGGCAGTCTGAGGCTGATCGTTGATCACAACTTGGGTAATCTTGCCACTATTGACGCGAATGATGGTTCTGGCCATATCCGAAATATTTTGGTTGTGCGTCACCATGATGAGGGTAAAGCCCAGTTTTTCCTTCAGTTTCCAGATATAGTCGAGAATCTTGCGCCCTGTTTCTTCATCCAGGGCTCCCGTCGGCTCATCTAAGAAGAGAATCTCTGGCCTTTTGGCCAAGGCCCGAGCAATGGAGACTCTCTGCTGTTCCCCACCAGACAATTCACTCGGATACTTGTCCAGCTTATCGCCAAGCCCCAAATCCTCGATGATCTGCAAAAAATCATGATTGTTTGCCAGGTCAGCTCCCATCTTTACATTTTGTCTGACCGTCAGATTCGGCAATAGATAATACTGCTGGAAAATAAAGGCAATCTTCTCCCGTCTAAAGGCTGTCAATTGAGCATCTGTGAGTTGTGATAAATCTTGTCCTTGAATGAGGATATGCCCTTCGTCTACCTTTTCTAAGCCTGATAACACATTTAAGAGAGTTGATTTCCCCGATCCAGAAGGGCCGAGGATAACCACATCATCCTGGTCTTGAATCTGCAAATCAATCTCCTTTAAAACCTTGGTTTGGCCGTAACTTTTGTGCACATTTTCTAGTTGAATCATTTCTTTCCTACCATTTCTTTGATGAGAGATTGACAAACCTCTGTCAGTAATCCAATCACTTCTTCCATGCCGAACTGGTAAATACCAGAAGCAACCATAGAGGCCATCCCGTGTGAGTAGATAAATAGATGCTGGTACAAGCGACTAGCCTCCTCTACAGTCAAAGGATAGTCTGCGACAATCGAATCCAGAACCAATTGGTAACTATGATCCTTCATGGGAAGAAAATCTTGAAAGCGACGAATCGGATCTTTGCTAGGATTTTGGAAAAGCAATTGAAAGAGTTGGGGTTCTTTTGAGGCGAAAAGGATATAAGCAACCCCGACAGATCGGAAAGGTTTCTCATCTTCTAAGGCCTTGCGAATATACTCCACCACGACCATCTCCGCAGCACCAATAACCTCTGCTTGTAACTCAGCCATATTAGCAAATTGCCCAAAAATGACTCTCGGTGTGGCTCCCAGTTTCTCCGCTAATGCTCGAGCAGTTAAACTAGCCATTCCCTCTTCTCTCACCAATTGTAAAGCTGTCCCAATGATAGCCTCTTTACTAAATTTAACCTTGGGTGGCATAAGACTCCTTTCGCGCAACATTCGTTGCGCAACACTTGTTGCATAAAGATTACCATAAAAAAGAAAGACTTGTCAAGAAAAAACTGAAAACCACAAAAAAACCAGACCACCGATAAGAGTGGAATCTGGTTTACTAACAAGA
The DNA here is from genome assembly GCF_022240605.1 of Streptococcus sp. DFI.7.26. NCBI lineage: Bacteria > Bacillati > Bacillota > Bacilli > Lactobacillales > Streptococcaceae > Streptococcus > Streptococcus sp. DFI.7.26. The sequence continues at coordinate 2,604 of NZ_JAKOGN010000002.1, forward strand.
TTCTAAGGCAAATCATTTCCCGCCGCCAAGTAGATTTGATACCATTCCTTGCGAGTTAGGGTGACTGTTGCTGCTTTTCCTGCTTCAAGGACATGCTGGGGCTTGGTCGTTCCGATGACGGACTGCATCTTACCCGGATAGCGGAGGACCCAGGCAAGGGCGATAGCTGTCGGTGTGACCTGGTATTTTTTCGCCAAATCATTGAGGACGTGATTGAGAGCCGCAAACTCTTCTTTACCGACAAAATTCCCCTTGAAATAGCCATGCTGGAGAACAGACCAGGCCTGAATCACCGTATCAGTTAAGCGACAATACTCAAAGACACTGCCATCTCGCACGGCTGCTTTAGGCCCTTCCATGTTGACATGAAAACCAGCTTCAAAGCTCGGTGTAAAGGCAGCACTCAACTGCAACTGGTTGATCTTGAGAGGCTGTTGGACAGCCGTTTTGAGCAATTCCATCATCATAGGGTTTTGATTGGACACCCCAAAATGGCGGACCTTGCCCGCTTGCTCCAAGTGATCAAAAGCTGCCGCCACTTCTTCCGGCTCCATGAGGGCATCCGGTCGGTGAAGGAGGAGACTATCTAAGCGCTCGATCTGCAAACGCTCGAGAATGCCATTGACGGAGTCCAAAATATAGTCCTTGGAAAAATCAAAATAGGTAAAGCCGTCTTTGCGAATCCCACACTTGGACTGGATCCACATCTGGTCCCGAAGATCCGGACGACGCTTGAGAACCTTACCCAGCAGGACCTCACACTGGCCATCGCCATAGATATCCGCCAGATCAAAGGTGTTGATCCCAATCGACAAAGCTGCCTCCACCAAGGCCTCCACCTCATCTTCACTCATCTGACTGATCCTCATCATCCCAAGGACAATCGTGGACAGACGCTCATTTTCAGCAAACTCAATATAGTTCATGTCCGCCTCCTTTTCATTCTTCTTTCATTATAATGTAAAGAAGATCAAACAGCAATGATTTCACAAAGCAAAACGAGGCTGGGACAAAAGTCCTAGCCTCTCAATTTTCTTTGGATTGTCGAGCAAGACGCAGTGGTTGAGTGGGCTCTACTAGGCTGATTTCATCAGCTTATACAGCCCTACTCAACTGTGCGGAGGTGGGACGACGAAATCGAATTCTAATAAATTACCGATTTCTGTCCCACTCTCGTCTCTTTTAGCGATAGCTCAAAGCTTTTTTAACAGTCTTGACTAAACCTAGGTCATCTGTTTGTAAGATAAGGCTAGAATAGATTTTTCCAATGATCATGGTGCCGAGGAGCGTGAAGGCCAAGGCAATTCCGAATGATCCCCATGATTCAAGTCCACTTGCATAGCCATTGATGGTACGGAATGGCATGAAGAAGGTTGAAATGAATGGAATGTATGATCCAATCTTCAACAGAAGGACATCACCTGCGCTACCTAAGGTAGTTACTCCAAAGAAGCTAAAGAACACTAACATCATCAGTGGCGAAATCGCTTTTCCTGTATCTTCTGGACGAGCAACTGTTGAACCTAGGAAAGCTGAAAGAACCACGTACATGAAGATTCCAAGAATGATCAAGAATAAGGTATTCAAGGAAATGGATTGTCCAATATGTTGGGTGATAGGAGAGTCTGGAGATAAGATATCTTTCACAAGAGGAATGGAGTCTCTAAAAATCCAAACGCCTCCCAATCCGACTGCATAGATACCAATATGAGTACAAATGACTCCGAAAAGACCAATCATGCGAGCATAGAAATAGTGAGTTGCGCGAATGCTTGAGAAGACCACTTCCATAATCTTGGTCCCTTTTTCACTGGCTACCTCTTGAGCAGTGATACCTGAATAAAACATCAGAATCATGTAGATAAGAAAACCGATTCCTCCAGCTACCACGGTCTGCACCATTTTCAGCCCTTCTTTCTTCTCATCAATTTTTTCAGTCAATGAGACCTGTTGCGAAAGGGCTGCTAACTGCTCTTGGCTTAAATCCGCTTTAGAAACATTGAGCATTTGTTGGACCTGACTCAATTTAGCCATAAGGATTGCTTTGAAACCTGGCTTCATGGCATCCTCACTCTGGTAGCGAGCCTCTAGCTGGCCATCCTTTTCTTCAACTGTGAGGATTCCCTTGATTTCTTCCTCTTTCATGGCCTTTTTAGCTGCTGCTTCGTCCTTATAGTCAAAGGTCAAGCCATCGGTCCCTTTCAAGACTTCCTTGACAGGAGCTTGATCTGTAATCAAGGCGATGTTGCTTTTCGCAGATGTAGAAGATCCGACGAAATAGTTCACTCCAATCGTCAATCCGAAGAAGAGAAAGGGAGTAAGCACCATCAGTAAAAAGCTCCATGATTTCACTTGGCGTAAATAAGTTTCTTTGATAACAATCAGCATCTGTTTCATACTTCTACTCCTGATTCTAGTTTAAAGATTTCATCAATGGTTGGGGCTTGTTGGTCAAAGGTTGCTAGATAGCGACCCTTGGTCAACTGATCAAAGAGGTCCGGACCTGCTGTTTCATCATCCAATACCAACTTCCACAGGCCTTGCTTGGTCATGGTCACCTTGGTCACGTGAGGCAGCACTTCCAACTCCTCTTTACTGAAGTCATTGGATACGAAGAGACGAGTCTTCCCGAAGCTATTGCGAACTTCTTGTACGGGACCTGAAAGAATCACAGATCCATCACGAATCATAACCAACTCATCACAGAGTTCTTCCACATTGGTCATGACGTGGTCAGAGAAGATAATGGTGGCACCGCGTTCTTTTTCTTCAAAAATGACCTGCTTAAGCACTTCTGTATTGACAGGATCCAGTCCGCTAAAAGGCTCATCCAGGATGATCAATTTTGGCTCATGGATCATGGTAATGATCAATTGAACCTTTTGCTGATTCCCTTTTGAGAGGCTCTTGATCTTATCGGTTAATTTTCCTTTTACTTGGAGCTTTTCCATCCAGATTGGAAGTTTCTCCTTGACCTCAGCAGTTGACATTCCTTTGAGATTAGCAAGGTAACGGACTTGCTCATAGATGGTTAACTTAGGCATAAGGCTTCGCTCTTCTGGCAGGTAGCCAATTTCCTTATAGGTTTCTTGACTGATTGCTTGGCCATCCAATTGGATATCACCGCTGTAGTCAAGGAAGCGGAGGATACTATGAAAGATAGTGGTCTTCCCAGCTCCGTTCTTCCCGATCAAACCTAAGATGGATCCTTTTTTCGCAGTCAAGTCAATGCCGAACAAGACTTGCTTCTTGCCAAAACTCTTTTCTAAATTTCTAATTTCTAACATGAATGACTCCTTTACTCTTTATAATAACGTTTGGTAATCTTGTATTGAGAGACCAAGATATAGACATAAATTAGTGATACAACTACTAATGCTAACAAGATATCTGCCTGGAAAGCAATGCCAACTAAGAATATCGCCATTAAGGAAATCGGTAAGACATAATTGCTTAACTTGAAGACAATATCGTAATTCTCCTCGTAGCAAATTTGTTTCTCTGCCTCATCTATCATGCTCATTATTAGTTCACGGACTTCTGCCCCACTAGCATTGCGTGGGATTGCTTTTCCATAAATCTGTTTGAAGGTTTTTCGAAACTGATGTTCTAGCCCAAAAGTAAGAAGGAACAAAGCAAGAAAAATAAGCGGGATGGTGTATTTCCCAAAAGCACCTGTTAGTTTTTCTTCATAGACTAGTTTTTGGCAAGAGAAGAAAATCACTAATAGATAGGGAACAATCATGACGCCTTTGAACATCGTAGCCAAGTCATAGATTCTTCTCGTTTGGCTTTCATAACGGTAGGCTTCGTCTTCATCTTCTGCCTCCTCCATCATCTGATAAGACTGGCGCGATGAGATGAGGTAGGTAGACGCAATCCCGAAAACCACCAGATATAAAATGATTGACCCTATATAGATCATATCTCGATCAAATAGCTTTTGGAATTCAATAGGATGGTCTGAACCAAAATAACCTGTCAAAAAACCAATGATTAATCCTGATAGGACCATGGCCATGTTTCTCCAAAAACGAAAACGGGCTGACCTTTCTTTTAACTTCTTTTTCACTTTTATTCCTCTCCCTCTACTAGACTAAAGACATTCTCCACCGGTTCCTTGAAAATCTGGGCGATGGTGATGGCAATAATAACCGAGGGGGTGTATTCCCCCCGCTCCAAGAGACTGATGGACTGGCGCGAGACTCCTGCTAGCTTGGCTAGCTCGGATTGGTTGAGGCCATCACGCGCCCTCAGCTCTTTCAGTCGATTTTTTAAGATCATGGCTTTCGCCCCCTTATAGTTGAATACCTTGAATATCTTCGATGCGGACTAATTTGGTTTCCCTCTGTTGTTTATGATTCACACGAGTCAGTTTGACCCAATCTTCGTCGATATCCAAAATTTCATACTCGAACCCAACACCACTCACTGTAACAGTGGCCGTTTGGCCTTTCAATTCTTCTAAAATTCTAGACATGTCTTGATTTCCTTTCACTTGTTTTTCTAATCGTCTAATGCGTTTGTTCAACCTTTTAATCTTCTTTTCTGAGCTCGCATAAACCATAATCAGAAAAGGGATAAAAAGAATCCATATGGCTCCCATAAGAAACCTCCCCTTCTTTCAACTAAAATCATTGTAACACTTCTTTTTCTTTTTGACAAGTATTTTTGTCAAAAAAATAAAAATATTTGTCAAAAATAGAAAGATGGTTGACATGGATATTTTGAGTCCTTAAAGGAATTTCTTTATTTTTATAGGGTTTTAAGCTCTATATCAAGTAAATTCTGTAAGAAAAAAACAGCTGAGAAATTCTCAACTGTTTCAAATTTTTACGATTTACCGCACTTCTGCGTCTACTTTTTCTTCAAGGGAAGCTTGGATTTTTTCCATGTAGCGTGCGACTTCTTCGTCTGTCAAGCTATCTTCTGGATTTTGGAAGGTCAGACTGTAGGCCATAGACTTCATTCCGACACCCAGTTTTTCACCTGAGAAGACGTCAAAGAGTTTGATGTCTGTCAAGCGTTTCACGCCCGCAGCTTGGATGGCATCGACCACCTCTTGGTGGGTCACTTCTGCTTTAAGGAGAAGGGCGATATCACGGCTCACCGCTGGGAACTTGGTAATTTCCACAAATGGAGCGGCTGGTTGAAGGGCTGCTTCGATAGCTGAAAGGTTAAGTTCTGCTACATAAGTCTCTGGAATATCATAAGCCTTAGCTGTTACAGGGTGCACTTGACCGAGAAAACCGATCACTTGATCACCGAGTGAGATCAAGGCTGTGCGTCCTGGGTGAAGGCTGGAGATTTCAGAGGTTGCTGTATAGGTCGCTTCAAGACCCAAACGAGCAAAGAGAGCTTCCAAAATTCCCTTAGCATAGAAGAAATCAACTGGAACCGCAGCTGTTTGGAAGTCTTTTTCAGCGACTAAACCAGTCAAGGCAAAGGCAAAGCTGTTGATCTCATTTGGCAATTCTTCTTTTGGATTGCCCGTTTGCTCGAAGACTTTTCCAATCTCGTAGAGAGCCAAGTCTTTGTTCTTACGCGCTACGTTGTAGGCAACTGTATCAAGGATACCAGAAACCATATTTTGACGGAGGACTGAACGGTCCACGGTCATTGGCCACATGAGCTCTGTTAAGTTACTTGGTCTAGTCGTAAATTCAACTGCTTTTTCAGGGGTTGTCAGAGCGTAGGTGATGATTTCAGTCAGTCCTGCTCCTTCTGCAATAGTGCGAACTTTACGACGCAATTTTTGAGTCACAGTCAATTCACCGGCTGTCCCATCGTCTTTTGGTAGACTAGTTGGCAAGCGGTCATAACCATAAATTCGAGCGATTTCTTCAAAGAGGTCCGCTTCGATAGTGATGTCCCAACGGCGACGTGGTACGCTAACTGTAAAGCTTTCTGCATTTCCAGAAAGGCCAAATCCAAGGCGACGGAAGACATCTTCTACATCCGCGTAGGAAAGCTCTGTACCAAGGACACGGTTAACGTCTGCAAGAGTGGAAGAAACTTCCACGTCCGAAGTATCTAGTTGGCCTGCTGAAACGATACCTTTACGAACAGTCGCACCAGCCAATTCAGCAATCATGCTTGCTGCCGCATCAAGGGCTTCATTAACAGTTGCCACGTTGATGCCTTTTTCAAAGCGAGAAGATGATTCTGAACGAAGGTTGAGGCGACCGCTGGTCTTACGGATTGATTTGCCATTGAAGACAGCAGCTTCAAGGACAACACGACTAGAGTTTTCAGAGATTTCCGTCGCTTGTCCACCCATAACACCTGCAAGGGCTACTGGTTTGTCTGCAACCGTAATCACTAAGTCAGTTACTTCCAAGTCACGTTCTTCCCCATCCAAGGTCACCAATTTCTCACCAGCACGCGCTTCACGCACACGGATGTCAGTCCCTTCAAAGGTATCCAAGTCAAAGGCATGCATAGGCTGACCAAAGTAAAGCAGGATATAGTTGGTCACGTCAACGACATTGTTAATCGGACGGATGCCTTCGTTCATGAGGAGGTTTTGCAAGCATTGTGGACTTGGTGAAATAGTCACATTGTCCAAGATACGGGCTGCATAGTAAGGTGCCTTGTCTGTGTCAATGCTGACTGAAAGAGCATCTGCTGCAGCTTGGTCTGTTTCTGTTAAAGTAAATTCTTTGAAGGTGACTGCCTTGTCATAGATGGCTGCCACTTCGTGCGCCACTCCACGCATTGAAAGGGCGTCTGCACGGTTTGGAGTGATGGAAAGTTCGATGATTTCATCATCCAAGTCTAGGTAAGAGAATACTTCCTCACCTGGTACTGCATCATCCGGCAAGATTTGGATGCCATCTGCAAATTCCTTAGGTACAACGGAATCAGAAATGCCCAATTCACCAAGTGAACAGATCATCCCTAGTGACTCTAAGCCACGGATTTTCCCTTTTTTAATCTTGTAGTTATCCGCGATGCGAGCACCTGGAAGAGCCACCATAACCTTGATTCCTGCACGCACATTTGGTGCTCCACAGACGATTTGACGAGCTTCTTCTTCGCCCACATTGACTTGGCAAACATGAAGATGAGTTTCTGGCACATCTTCGCAAGACAAGACTTCTCCGACGACAATTTTTGAGAGGCCAGCAGCTGGTGATTCGACACCTTCTACTTCAATCCCTGTGGTTGACATTTTTTCAGCCAACTCTTGTGATGGCACATCAATGTCCACCAATTCTTTTAACCATTTATAACTAACTAACATATGTAAGATACCAAGGGCTAAGCAGAAATCTAGATATCTTTCCTAGATCTCCATCCACCCTCGTTTTGATCCTTTCATTTTGTGTTTTCCAGCTCGAGGCTAGCTTAGGAAGGTCTAATAACCTCCCCTTCTCTAGAATGGAAGCTTCCAATTCTGAGACTTCTTGTCCATTCTAGATCAATTTCTTTCTCAACAACCAGTCTGTATCCACGGTATCTCCGGTAACATACTGGTGTTCACTAAATCGTTCAAAACCAAAGCGATAGTAAAAATCTTGCGCCTTAAAGTTGCGTTCCCAGACACCTAGCCAGGCCCACTCAAAGCCCCGGCTCTTGGCTTGATCCAGCGCAAAGATAAACATTTCCTTGCCAAAACCAGCCCCATGAAATTCCTTTTTGACATAGATCCGTTGGATCTCAAAGGACTTGTCCATCTCTACTGGCTCCGTCTGTGCTTGCCCCCAATTGATCTTGAGAAAACCACAGATTTCTTGTTCTTCATTGAGGACAAAATAGATTTCAGATTCTGGATCTAGCAGATCCTTCTCGATTTGCTCCAAAGAGAGCACGGTAGAGAAGTACTCTTCCAAGTCTTCCTCAACAATATAGGGACCAAAGGTCTCCCGATAGGTTTCCACCTCTAGGTCACGTAAGGTCTGTAATTGATCGATTTTTACTCTAACTAACATGATTATTTAAACTGTTCTGAGAAGCGAACATCTCCTTGATAAAAGCCACGGATATCATTGATTCCATAACGAAGCATGGCTACACGCTCCTGACCAAGTCCAAAGGCGAATCCTGAATAGACTGTCGAATCAATGCCACTCATCTCGAGCACGCGTGGGTGAACCATACCGGCCCCCATGATTTCGATCCAACCTGTCTTCTTACATACATTACATCCCGCTCCACCACATTTGAAGCAAGATACATCGACCTCAACGGATGGCTCGGTGAATGGGAAGTAAGAAGGACGCAGACGGATTTGACGTTCTGCACCAAACATCTTCTGCACGATCAACTGAAGCGTTCCTTGAAGGTCTGCCATAGAAATGTTCTTCCCAACAACCAAGCCTTCGATCTGATGGAACTGGTGACTGTGGGTCGCATCATCTGTATCCCGACGGAAAACACGCCCTGGAGAGATCATCTTCAAAGGCCCCTTGCTAAAGTCATGCGCATCCATGGCACGCGCTTGAACTGGCGAAGTATGGGTCCGAAGCAAGATTTCTTCTGTGATGTAGAAGGTGTCCTGCATATCACGAGCTGGGTGATCCTTTGGCAAGTTCATGCGTTCAAAGTTGTAGTAGTCTTTTTCGACTTCAAAGCCATCTACAACTTGGTAGCCCATCCCGATAAAGATATCTTCGATTTCTTCACTGGTTTGGGTCAAGACATGGCGATGACCAACTGCGACTGGACGTCCCGGAAGGGTCACATCAATACTCTCACTAGCTAATTTGGCTTGGACTTTCTTTTCTTCCAAGAGCTTAGCTGTTTCTTCAAAGGCAGCCGTCAAAACATCACGCGCTTCATTGACGTGTTTCCCGATAACCGGACGCATTTCAGCAGAGACATCTTTCATCCCTTTAAGGATTTCAGTAAGGGAACCTTTTTTCCCAAGGACAGAAACGCGTAGCTCTTGCATCTCTTTTTTATTTTCAGCAGAGATCTGCTTCAAGGCTGCCAGCGTTTCTTCTCGAAGCGCTTTTAGTTGTTCTTCAATCGTTGACATATTTCCTCCATCATGGTCCTCACTCAGACATAGAAAAAACCACGTGCCACACCCATATTCGGAGCGTTGACACGCGGTACCATCCGTTTTTTATCTGAAACTCAGACCTTAATTTCTAAATCCTTGCGCAAGTGAATTCACTCAGCTTTCATGCAAAGAGCTTTCAGTCACGGCTCTTCTCCCTGTTGCACTTCCCTTGAGGTACTAGTCTTGCAGATTTCTATTCAGTTACATTCTAGTTTAGCAGATTTTACAAAAAATGACAAGTGAAGCCTGTTTTTCTTCACTTGCCATTCTTGTTATTCGTTTGGTTTTTATTCGATGACTTGTCCAGCTTCTTTCAAGACAGATTCTGGAATGGTAATGCCTAATTCTTCTGCCACTTTTTTGTTAATGACAGACTTACCATCTGTGAAGATTTCAACTGGTGTGTCAGCTGGTTTTTGACCTTTCAAGATCTTCGCAGCCATTTTACCAGTTGCCACGCCAAGATCATGCTGGTCTACGACCACAGATCCTAAACCACCTGCTTCGACCATGGCTGTCGCACTTGGGAAGATTGGTTTTTTAGCTGTTTTGTTTGCTTCAACTACCGTTGAGAAGGCTGATGCAATGGTGTTATCGATTGGAACCCAGATAGCATCCACTTTACCAGTCATGACAGAAACCGTTGAAGCAATTTCATTTGTAGAAGGGACTGAATAAGGAACTACTTTGTAGCCTGCTTTTTCAGCCAATTTTGTAAATTCTTCTACTTGAGTTTTAGAATTATCTTCACTGGTTGAGTAAAGAACCCCGATTGTTTTCACGTTTGGAGTCAACTCTTTGATTAACTTCAACTGTTGTTCCGTTGGGTTGTGGTCAGATACTCCTGTGATATTGCCACCAGGTTTTTTCAAATCTTTGACCAAGTTTGCGCCGACTGGGTCTGTGATAGCACCCATGACGATTGGTTTGTCCTTAGTCGCACTAGCCAAACCTTGAGCAGATGGGGTTGCGATTCCGATCAAGACGTCGTTGTTATTTTGAACCAATTGCTTACTCATGGTTGCAACCTTGTTTTGGTCTCCTTCCGCATTGAGGAATTCGATCTCAATCTTGTCCTTGTCGTAGCCTTCTTCAGCCAAGCCATCTTGAATCCCCTTGTAGATTTCGTCTAGCGATGGGTGGCTGACTAACTGTAAGACACCAACTTTTACCTTTTTGGTTCCATCTGTTTTATTCGCATCCTTTTTATTGGTTAGTATTGGGTAAACAACAGCTACCAAAATAACAGCTAGTAAAGCACCAATCATTCCCAATACACGTTTGTTTTTCATATTTTTTACCTCTATCTTTTATTTTTTCGTTTTTTTTCATCTTTGTTAAAAACTGAGTCGCCATCGTTTCTTCATCTTCTTTTCTCCCTTCTTTCTTGAAACAAAAAACACGCCTACACATAGCGAAAGCTATGTGAGGACGTGTCATCGCGGTGCCACCTCACTTATGGGAAAATGGATAAACTCCTCCCACATCTCTGTCTTGTCTAGCAACAAGTTGCACGATAAGGTGTGCCGACCGAATTTTTATTGTTTCAAATTCATCTCATCATTAGTCCAATTTCATAAATGTCCACTACCCACTTTCACCAACCGTGAGCTCTCTAATAAATTTTCATTTACTACTTTTCTAATTGAATCCATTGTAAATGTTTCTGTAAGCCTTGTCAATACTTTTTTATGTTTTTTTTGAAAACGTTCGGCATTTCCTGAAATTCTTTTCCTAGTGAGGTTGTTTTTGCAAAATGTTTGTCCTTCTTCTTCCTAGGTTTTCAGGCACTTTTTTGATATAATTTACTAGAACTAGTCTAGAATGTTGAGGAAACCCATGTCTTTTGATGGATTTTTTTTACACCATATGGTGGATGAATTACAAAGCGAACTCTTAAATGGTCGCATCCAAAAAATTAACCAACCCTTTGAACAAGAGTTGGTTTTACAAATTCGTAGCAACCGCAAGAATCAAAAACTCTTGCTTTCTTCTCACTCTGTTTTTGGACGGATCCAACGGACCCAGACCAACTTCGAGAATCCTGCCTTCCCCAATACCTTTATCATGGTCATGCGCAAGTATCTCCAAGGAGCAGTCATTGAGCAGATCCAGCAAGTGGAGAATGACCGCATTTTAGAAATCGCCGTCTCTAATAAAAATGAAATTGGAGATGATATCTCTGTGACTTTGATTATTGAAATCATGGGCAAGCACAGCAATATCATTCTTCTGGACAAGGCGACAGGAAAAATTATCGAAGCAATCAAACATGTTGGCTTCTCTCAAAATAGCTATCGGACCATTTTGCCAGGCTCGACCTATCTAGCTCCTCCAAAAACCGATGCGGTCAACCCTTTTACAATCAAGGACGAAGCATTATTCGCCTTTCTCCATCGGGAAGAGTTGACACCTAAAAACCTTCAAACTCATTTCCAGGGTCTTGGTCGAGATACTGCTCAAGAATTGGCCAGTCGATTAGAAACTGGAGAAAAACTAAAAACCTTCCGAGCATTCTTTGAAGCTCCAACAGATCCTCGTCTAACGAAAAAATCCTTTGCTGCTCTCGCTTTTGCTGATAGCCAGGAGGAAACCTTTGAGACCTTATCGGATCTCCTCGACCACTATTACTTAGACAAGGCCGAGCGCGACCGGGTCCAACAACAAGCTGGAGAACTCATCCGCAAGGTGGACAATGAACTAGAAAAAAACCGGAAAAAGTTGGCCAAACAGGAAGCCGAACTGGCAGCGACAGAAAATGCCGAAGACTTCCGGCAAAAAGGGGAGCTTCTCACCACCTTCCTCCATCAAGTCCCAAATGATCAAGATCAGGTCACCTTGGACAACTACTATACCAATCAACCTATCACCATTGCTTTGGATAAGGCTTTGACCCCCAGTCAAAATGCGCAACGCTACTTCAAGCGTTACCAGAAGCTAAAAGAAGCTGTTAAACATTTGACCTCTCTCATCCAGGAAACCAAGGAAACCATCTCCTACCTGGAAACAGTCGAAACCGCTCTGGCCCAAGCAAGCCTTTCTGAAGTCGCCGAGATTCGAGAAGAGCTGATCCAAACAGGCTTCATCAAACGACGCAACCGAGAAAAGATCCACAAACGCAAAAAACCAGAGAAGTACTTAGCCTCAGACGGCAAGACCATTATCCTGGTCGGCCGGAACAATCTTCAAAACGAAGAATTAACCTTCAAAATGGCTAAGAAAGATGAACTCTGGTTCCACGCTAAGGATATTCCAGGTAGTCACGTGGTCATTACAGGTAACCTCAACCCTTCAGATGAGGTCAAGACAGATGCAGCTGAGCTAGCGGCCTATTTCTCTAAGGGACGCCTCTCTAATCTGGTCCAAGTCGACATGATTGAAACCAAGAAACTTAACAAACCGACCGGAGGAAAACCTGGCTTTGTAACCTATACTGGTCAGAAAACCCTACGGGTCACCCCTGAAGAAGAAAAAATTAAAGCCATGCGTATCAATGAGTAATAAAAAAGAGGCTGGGACTTTTGTCCCAGCTTTTCTCATATTGATGATAAAAAGTTTCAGTGTATGTTTGAATGAACCTCAAAGTATACCTCATTTTTTAAGCATACTAAGGTTCTTATATGTAAAATAACTTTGTCTACATTTTAAAAGGTTGAGCGACGCTCAACCTTTTATTCTGCTTTATTGATATCCTCTTTGACCTGGTCAACATTAAACTTAGCAAAGAGATATTGGCGATCCTGGACAGGGAAACGTTGATCCAATTGATCAATGGCCCCAACTTCAACAATCCCTTCTTTGATAACAAAATCCATGACATGACCTCCGAAGGTATGATCATCTGAGATAAAGTGAAGGTGATAGCCTGCTACACTGACCCCATGGAAAATCTCTGGTGTCCAAAAACCAACAATAGTTCCTGTAACATTTTCTCGCGTAAATTCAGGCTGATGGGTCGCCACATCTGCAAATTTGGTGTCTGAAGTTGATTTGGGAATCATACGCACATGCATCTTGGCGAAATCACCGTGAATCTTGATGGAACGAAACAAATTTTCGCCATCATAATAAGATTCAATGCGAGCCTCTAATTCCTCATCTGTCATCTCAAAGCGCTGACGAAAAATCACTTCGGCCTGATGGGGAACGATAGCCGCATAAGGGACTGTCGCATCCGGGGCCACTTCCACAATCTCTGGCTCCTCCCCTGATCCCTTAGCTTGGTAGGCCTTGCCATCTAAGACAATCAGTTCGCCATCAATGGAGTCCAAGGTCCCAATTCCAAGATCTCCATGCTCTAGTAATTCTTTAATGGTAAAGGATCCTCCATAGAGACCAGCCATCAAAGCCCCCAAGGTATTGTATTGAAACAATTTCACCGGTTCCATTATCTTCTCCCTCATTCATCTTGTCTTCTTTTCAGCCCTTCCAGTATACCACATTCTCAAGGACAATGACAGAAAAGACTGATTAAAAAAGAGCGGGCCAGAACAAGGATGCACACTTGTTCTGATTCCCGCCCTTCAAGGGTCAACTAGTTAATCTTCTAACAGGCTCTCATAGAAAGCTTGCATTTGCCCATCATCTGGGACTAGCTGCAAATAGCCTTCTGCCACTTCCCGGGCTTTTGCGATTTGTCCCAACTCTCTCAAGAGGTAACTATAGCTTTCTAAGTACTCTGGATTTTCTTTCAAATCTGGGTAGAGCTCTTCATAGATCGGAGCCGCTTTTTCAACCTCTTCGAGTGCTACCAAGGCACGAGCGATATTCCAACGGGTGACGACATTTTCCACTTCCACTTCTTGCCATTCAAGGACGTCTTCATAACGTTCCTGTTCCAGATAAAGAGTTGTCAGACGAAGGGCGATATCTTCAAGATCCTCAGCAACTTCTTTGGCTTCTAACAAATACTTCTCTGCTTTTTCTGGCTGGTGCAACTCGTAGGCCAATTGGGAGGCTAGAAGGAGGAGATAAGCGTCAAAAGGATTCTTTTGGATTCCTTGCTCTGCTATTGCTAACGCTGTTTCTCGGTCATTTTCAGCTTGAAGAGCCAAGGCATAGCCGTATTCATACCCTTCAAAGTCTGGCGACAGTGTATCAATCTGCTTGAAGTAGATCAGAGAACGTTGATACTCTTCTCGGTCAGAGAGAAGGGTTGCCAATTCATAGGCAATCTGGTCATCAAACTCAATTTCCAAGGCCTTTTCTAAAAACTCAATAGCAGACTCAAACCGACCCAGATTCGCATAAGCATAGCCAATCCGCTGGTATGTGGAAATGCCCGTTTCTTCTAAAATGAGACGGTTGTCTAACTGAGCATACTCTTGAATGGCTTCTTGGTAATTTTCAAGTTCTAAATCAATCTCTGCCAAGCCTAGTTGAATAATAGGGTCATCTGAAAGAGTCGCTGCTTCCATCAGTTTTTCTCGAGCCACATCTGCCAAGCCCTCACTTTGGTAGAGGTCTGCCTTGACTAAGAGACTGGCTAGATACCATTCCGAACTTTCCGGGATTTCTTCCAAATAAGCAAAGGCTTCTTCCATTAGTCCATCTTCCGCTACGATAGTGGCTAGACTCAGATAGACCTCTGGATAATCATCTCTCAGATGCAAGTAGGTTTGCTTGGCTTCTGGGTAAAAACCAATACTTTCAAAATATTGTCCCAATTCTAACAAGGTAGCTGGATCATCTTCTAGCAAAGCCTTATCCAAATAAGCTGGCAGACGATCTAGCTCTTGTTTCTCAATTGCTTCTAGAATTTTTTGACTATTCTTCACTTTGAATTTCCTCAACTTCGTCCTTTTCGTACAAACCACTGACCTCTTTATACCATTCAAATAGAGCACTGATGACTACTTTAGCCGAAGCATAAACCGGGATTCCTAAGAAGACTCCCCAGATTCCAAACATAGAGCCAGAAGTAATCAATACAAACAGAATCGTGATTGGGTGGATATTGAGCTGACTCCCCAAGACAAGTGGGGAAACGAAACGTCCCTCGATTGTTTGCTCAACAATAAAGACAATGACGACTTTGACAAACATCTCTGGTCCTGCCACCAACCCCAAGACTAAGGCTGGGAGCATGGCCAAGAAGCTGCCCAAGTATGGTATCAAGTTCAAAAAACCAGCGGTTACACCGAGTGTCACAGCGTAACGAAGCCCAATGATCTTAAGCAGAAGAATAAACATTAAAGCTACGATGATAGCAACAGTAATCTGACCTCTGACATAATTAGCCAATTGTGTATTGACATCAGACAGTACTTTGTCTGCAGATTTACGAATCTTGGTTGGCAAGAAACGGATGATTTGCCCTTTTAAGTTCTTTCCATCTCTCAAAAGATAGAAGACGATAAAAGGCATAATAATCAAAGCGATAATGACCTGAGAGGCGACAGTAATCAGATTGCTGACCCAGTTGACTGCTCGGGCGGAAAAAGAACTCGCCCAACTGGTAATATTCTGCGACAATTGGCTGGTCCATTCATCCAGCTGAGGCTTGATTTCTGGCGACACTTTGTTGTCTAAGACATCATCGATGGTCCTATTGGCCTTTTCCAAGTAATCTGGCAGGTTCTTCATAAAACTAAGAACTTGATGTTGAATAGCTGGAATAGCGACAGCCAAGCCCCATAAAATGAGAAGCGCGATCAAAATAAAGACGATGGAAATTGCAATGATCCGTTTGACTCGGTGCCTTTCCAAAAAGTCCACGATTGGATTTAACAAATAATAGAGGAGCCCTGAAATAATGACTGGTAGCATGACTGCTGCTCCAAACTCTAACAGGGGTGTAAAAATAAAACTAATCTTGCTGAGAACTAAAATATTCAATCCCATCAGTAAGGTTACTAGAAAAACAGTAATGGCTTTATTATCTACAAACCATTTAAAAAACCAGGATAAACTAAAATCTTTTTCTTTATGTTCCACGGGAATCTCCTTCGTTTTCAATCTGTCTTTATTTTAGCATTTTTAGTCCATAATTTCACGATATAGCTGAAATGTGAGCTTTTTTTTAATGCTTAGCTTGTCAATCCTTCACCTAATCGTTTTCCATCCCCTTCTTTTCTGATATAATGGAGCTATCAACAAAGTCGAGGTGCATGTGATGCAAGATATTTATTTCGGAACCTATACCAAACGAGACTCTAAAGGAATTTATAAGGCTTCCTTCGATGAAAGAACTGGTCAACTTAGCGACTTAGAACTAGTTGCTCAAGAGCCAAACCCAACCTATCTCGCTTTTTCAAAAGCTGGTTTCTTATACAGTGTGGGTGCGGAGCAAGGTCTTGGCGGCATTGCAAGCTTTAGTCCTGATCACCAGTTAATCAATCATGTGGTCGAGGAAGGGGCGCCCCTCTGTTATGTCTCTGTTGATGAGGCGCGTGGCTTGGTCTATGGAGCTAACTACCACAAGGGACAAGTCCTCTCATATCGCATCCATGAAGATGGTCATTTAACCTTTGTCGACCAAGCGACTCATCAGGGTTCTGGACCTCACGAAAACCAAGCGAGTCCCCATGTACATTATGCAGATCTCACTCCCGATAAGCTACTCATCACTTGTGATTTGGGTACCGATCAAGTAGTGGTCTATCAAGTCGATGATCTTGGTAAACTAACGAAGACTCAAACCTATCAAACAGCTCCAGGTGCTGGTCCACGTCATATCATTTTCCACTCTCATTACAAGACCGCCTACCTCATTAACGAATTAAACGCTACCATCGATGTCCTTTTCTATGACGGACTTGGCTACTTTGAACATTTCCAAACCATCTCAACCCTACCTAAAGAGTATGAAGGTCAAAAATGGGCCGCTGCTATTCGCCTCTCAGAGGATGGGAAATTCCTCTATGCCTCAAATCGTGCCCATAACTCCATTGCAGTTTATGAAATCTTGGCAGATGGTAGCTTAGTGCTTCTGGAAATCGTTCCAACCAATGGACTCAATCCACGTGATTTCATTCTTAGTCCGGACCAAGAATATCTCATTGCAGTTCATCAAGATTCAGACAATGCCACTGTTTTTAAACGCGATAAAACGAGTGGTAGATTGACTGAATTAAGCCATGATTTCCACGTACCAGAGGCGGTTTGTGTCCTCTTCAACTAACAATCAAAACGCTTGCTAGTTTGGTTAAAAAGTGATTAAATAGTGATAATAATAAATAGGTTATAGGAGAAAACTCATGAACCCAATGGATTTATTTAACCAAGTCAAAGAAATGATCGAAAAGAAAGATTTCGATGCTGCTAAAAAATTTATCGATGACAACAAGGATAACCTTGGTGACTACTTAGAACAAGCAAAAGCTCTTGTTGCTGGAAACGATCTAGTGAGCGGTGCTGTTGATAAAATCAAAGGCTTATTCTAATCCCTAAAATTCTCAACTACTTGGTTGAGGATTTTTTGTTTAGCTCGATAGCAAAAAAAATCCTTGAGAAAACTCAAGGATCTTTTTAGTCTAGTAAACTAGCTTATTTTTTCAAGTTGTAGAATGATTTCAATCCACGGTATTCAGCTACTTCACCAAGTTGATCTTCGATACGAAGCAATTGATTGTATTTAGCGATACGGTCTGTACGTGAAAGTGAACCAGTCTTGATTTGTCCTGCGTTTGTTGCAACTGCGATGTCAGCGATTGTTGAATCTTCAGTTTCACCTGAACGGTGTGATACAACGGCAGTGTAACCAGCTTCTTTAGCCATTTCGATAGCATCGAATGTTTCAGTAAGAGTACCGATTTGGTTAACTTTGATAAGGATTGAGTTAGCTGCTCCTTCTGCGATACCCTTTTCAAGGTATGAAGTGTTTGTTACGAAGAAGTCGTCACCAACCAATTGAACTTTTCCACCAAGACGTTCAGTAAGAGCTTTCCATCCGTCCCAGTCATTTTCATCCATACCATCTTCGATAGTGATGATTGGGTATTTGTTAACCAATTCTTCAAGGTAGTCGATTTGTTCTGCAGCAGTACGTACAGCAGCGCCTTCACCTTCGAATTTAGTGTAGTCGTAGACTTTACGTTCTTTATCGTAGAATTCTGATGATGCACAGTCAAATCCGATGAATACGTCTTTACCTGGTACATATCCAGCAGCTTCGATCGCAGCAAGGATTGTTTCAACACCGTCTTCAGTTCCTTCGAAACGAGGAGCGAATCCACCTTCGTCACCTACGGCTGTTTCAAGACCACGAGATTTAAGGATTTTCTTAAGAGCGTGGAAGATTTCAGCACCCCAACGAAGAGCTTCTTTGAATGTAGGCGCACCAGCAGGTACGATCATGAATTCTTGGAAAGCGATTGGAGCATCTGAGTGAGAACCACCGTTGATGATGTTCATCATTGGAGTTGGAAGAACTTTAGTGTTGAATCCACCAAGGTAGCTGTAAAGTGGGATTTCAAGGTAGTCAGCAGCAGCACGAGCTACAGCGATAGACACACCAAGGATTGCGTTCGCACCCAATTTACCTTTGTTAGGAGTACCGTCAAGAGCGATCATTGCACGGTCAATAGCTTGTTGATCACGAACATCGTAACCGATGATTGCTTCAGCAATGATGTTGTTTACATTGTCAACAGCTTTTTGAGTTCCAAGACCACCGTAACGAGATTTGTCACCGTCGCGAAGTTCAACCGCTTCGTGTTCACCAGTAGAAGCTCCAGATGGAACCATACCACGTCCGAAAGCACCTGATTCAGTATAAACTTCTACTTCAAGTGTTGGGTTACCGCGTGAGTCTAGGACTTCGCGAGCGTAAACATCAGTAATAATTGACATTTCTTACTCTCCTTTGAGTTTAAATTTTTTACACCTCTATGATACCTTAAAAATACGCGTTTTTCAAGAAAAAACGTTATCTTTGTGCAGATTTTCCTTAACTTTAGCAAGAAATCGCTTTCTTTATCTTGAAATCCAGCTCCATTCGTTTGTCATTTTGTAGTTAAAGTATGATATACTATTCTTATGACTGATCTATCTAAAGAAATTATGGAAAAGGCCCACGGTGGCTTAAAATTAAATCCTGATGAACAACGTCGCTTTCTAGGTACTTTTGAAGAGCGCGTCCTAGGGTATGCTGATTTAAGAACAAGCAACAGTCCTCAGCTTCAAAAGGGCTTTTTGAAGGTGCTTAAAAGCTTCAGTGAGCAAGCTGACCCTCTCTTTGTAAAAATCTCCCCAAATGTTGATTCTAGCGTCCAATTGAGCTATCTAAAACAAGCAAAAGAGTTCGGTTGCCAGGCTACCATTGTTTCGGAAGAGCATGACTCCTCTCCTTTTGGGCTCGTGATACATACAGATGCACCAGTGACCACTACTGACAAGGACCTTCGCTCTGCTTTTGCAGATCTCTGGGAGGAAGAAAAGAAACCGAGCAAACCTTCTCTTTGGAAGAAATGGTTTGGTTGATCATGACTGTCCCTTAGACATTTTATTAGTATTAAACATTAGATGAAAAAAAGCGGTTTAACCGCTTGAGTATGTAGACAAGCTATTGTTTTACATAAAACAGTTAGATGATTATCAAAAATGACTTTTAATTTTTAGTTATTTACGAAGATCAAAAACTTTCCGCTGTGAGAAAAATGCCTGAAACATAATTGTTTCAGGCATTCGGAATTATTGAGACCTTAGGCTCAATAATTAGTCATGGAACTTTGAAAAAGTTCGCTGACGTCCGTACTCACCTAAGGAAAGTTTTTCTGAAGACTTTATCTTCAATTTGAAGCGGTTAAACCGCTTTTTTCTATGCTTAATAGATTTCCGATATTTCTAGCTGTAAAGAGAAGATTTTCCCTCGCATTCTTCAGAAGTTGCTCTAAACTATCGGGATGTTTCGTAATAGAAAAGGCACCGACTATATTTTCAAATGGGAGACTTGGTAAATCATCTGCAAGACTGCCACAAATGGCTATTACTGGGATCCCCTTTGGGGTTCGTCTCGCAACCCCTATCGGAGCTTTCCCGGATAGACTCTGATGGTCCAGTCGTCCTTCACCGACAATAACCAAGTCTGCATTGGCTACTTTGGAGTCAAAGTCGATCAGATCTAAACAGCTATCGATCCCTGATACCAGTCTCGCTTGCGCGAAGACACAAAGACCCGCAGCAAGGCCACCACCAGCTCCCATCCCTACTTGAGTCAAAATACTTGGACAGTGCTTTTCGTAAAAGCTGTAAATAGCTTGATCCACTTGCTCAAACATATTGGGACAGAGCCCCTTTTGTTTTCCAAAAATATAGGTCGCACCATCTAGTCCACATAAGGGATTGGAAACATCTGCTAAGACCTGTATCTGGACATCATCTGGGATCTTGAACGTTTCCTCTTTACGGATGGAATCCCATTCTAAAAGACTTTGTCCACAGGCCTTTAATTCTCTTCCTTCTCGATCATAGAAGTGGTATCCTAGACCCGCAGCAAGACCTAGCCCCCCATCATTGGTCGCTGTTCCTCCAACCCCGATATAAATCTCCTTTTTCCCCTGTTTGATTAAATAACAAATCAGTTCACCAATTCCTCGGGTTTCTAGGTCAAGTGGACGGCGTTGATCAACTGGAATTTTTCCTAAACCGATCAAGTCGGCTACTTCAAAGAGAGCCAAAGAATCCTTCTCCATATACCGCATTTCTACCGGCTCTCCAAATGGACCTGTGACAAGGGTAAAAGTTTCCTTCAATCCCAATGAGTAGCTGATGGCATCCACTGTCCCTTCACCACCATCTCCAATAGGACAGGTGACCGGTTCTACATCGAGGAGAGACTGACGCAAGCCTTCTGCAATCATTTCTGCTACATCTTTCGCAGGTAAGCTTTCTTTGAATGAATCTGGAGCAATTAAAACTTTCATGGACTCATCTCCTTTTTCTATCCTTCCCTTTCCCATCACAGCTTCATCTCCATAAAAAAACATCCAGGAATATTCTCCTGGATGTTTTAGATTAGAATCGGATGGATTCTCTTGTTTTTTCAAATGAGGTAACAAATCTCTCTGTTACTCCTGGTTCAACTGTTTCCAATGCTTCTGAAATGACTTTGAATGAAGCAGGATAGTCATACTCTTTTTCAAAGATGTACAAGGCTTCATCAAACGCTGCTTGGACATGATCGTCGAATGAACGATAGCGATTTGAGTATTGAAGCAACTGCTCTGTTAGAGTAGCATATTGTACTAATTTGTAAGTTTCTTCCTCTAACTCTGTCATATCGTTGGTCAAAATATCCAGGAGACGGTTGGCGTTTTCGATATTGACACGACGACCTTCTAACTCAGCCAAGAGAGCTTCTGTGTTATCACTTGCAGTGAAGAAGATAGTTAGGAAGGATTGAGGAATTCCAGGTAAGTTACGCTTATCCATGTAACGCTTAATGGCATGTAAACGGTTGGCGTAGATATTTACCTTTTGACGAGCATTGGTGTCGTCTTTCTCAATCTTAGACAAGGTTTCGCTCAAAGCAATTTGATCATCTTCAATCTCTTTCAGACGTTCTTCAATCGCTTCTAACTCTTCTTGAAGGATAGAGTAGGCTTTTTGAGTTTCAGATGTATCCTTCAAGGCATCTTCTACAACGAGCTCTTGAGCTGTTAATTCAGCTTCTAACTCCTTCAAATGATTTTCCTTAAGTTCTTTACTTTCAAATGTTTTGCTGAGACGTTCAACTTCTTCTGCTAAACGCTTGTTATTTTCCTTAGCATGGGCAAGGTAACCTGGTAAGGCTTTGACCAATTTTTCAACAACTTTGTGTGATTCAATTTCACGAGTGAAAATATCATACAAGGCGTTGATTTCTTCTTGAATCTGCTCATTTTCATAGAGCGCATTATCTAATTCAAGAGCAGCAACATTTTGTAGGTTGGCTTTCAAAGCTGCATGCAATTGTTGGAAACGTGCTTCCAAATCAGTCTCTGTAAAATGATAACCAGATTCCAAAAGTTTGCGATGACCAGCTTCCAAATCTTCCAATTGATCAGGAAGAGTTGTTTGGACATCCTTCACAATTGCAGGAACTTTTTCGACAATGTGCGTCAAGGCTACAATATGATTCTCAGCTGTATCCAAAATTTCTGCAGCTTCAACAGGGTCACCTGATGAATTCAAGGTTACAAATTTTGAAAACTCAACTTGAATATTTTCAGCTTGCTTCTCAATTTCGGGAAGCGCTGGGCCGTATGCATCTGGATCAGAAGCTACTTGTTTTTGCAAGTTTTCAAACATATCCAAGGCATGAACAACACGTCCGCTATTCTTTTCTTCTTTTTCTTTTAATTCAGATAAAGCTTGACGGATGGCCTTGATATCTTCATCAATCAATTGAACCTGACTCTCAATATTTCCAATCGCTTGCTTTGCTTTTAAAAAACGGAAAGAATTATTGTAGCCTTCTGCTTCAAAGAGGTTGTTCTCGATATCAGCAAAAGAATTGAGGGATAGGTCCACCCATTTTTGATTCCATTCACGAAATGCAACTTGACTTTGACCAATCAAATGCATATTCTTCACAGCCTCTACTTCATCATTTACCGGAAGGTTATATAACTCTTCTTTTCGTTCTTCCAGAGATGCCAGTAAGGCTTCGTTACGCTTTCTCAATAAGACTGCCACTACATATCCTAAAACCAAGAGGACCCCAATGACAATAATGAGAATAATTAGTCCACGAGACATATAAAAACTCCTTCATTAAATTACTTGAAAGTAATCGTAGTTATTATATCATAAATATTCGAATAATTGGCAAATATCGCAGAATTTTATACATCAAGTGTACTATATTCGGCATTTTCTTCGATAAATTCACGGCGAGGTTCTACTCGATCTCCCATGAGCATATCAAAAATCTTATCTGCTTCTGCTGCATCATCAACTGTTACACGCGCCATGAGGCGGTGTTCTGGGTTCATCGTTGTTTCCCAGAGCTGGTGATCATCCATCTCACCCAAACCTTTGTATCGTTGAATCGTTGGTTTGGAACGACCTTCAGAATAACGTTCAAGAGCCTCAGCCAATTCAGCTTCTTGGTTGGCTCCTGGCTGGATGTATTCTTTGATCTCACTACCAACTTTTACACCATAGATTGGTGGTTGGGCAATGTAAACATAGCCTGCCTCCAAAACTGGTTTCATATAGCGATAGATCAAGGTTAAGAGGAGGGTTCGAATATGAGCTCCATCGACATCGGCATCTGTCATGATGACTAATTTTTGATAACGGGCTTTCGATACGTCAAATTCTGCACCAAAACCGGTTCCCATAGCTGTGAAAAGACTACGAATTTCTTCATTGGCTAAAATCTTATCCATGCTGGCTTTTTCCACGTTGAGGATTTTCCCACGAATAGGGAGAATTGCCTGGAATTCGCGGTTTCGACCTGATTTAGCAGATCCTCCGGCAGAGTCTCCTTCGACGATGAAGAGTTCTGTCTCAGCTGGATTGTTAGATGAACAGTCTGCTAATTTACCAGGAAGGTTTGAGATTTCTAAACCTGATTTCTTACGGGTGACTTCACGGGCGCGCTTAGCAGCAACACGTGCTTTTGCAGCCAAAATTCCCTTTTCAACAATTTTCTTAGCAATCTGCGGATTTTCCAACAAGAAATCAGAGAAGGCATCGCTGAACAAGCGGTTGGTAATCTTCACCACTTCAGAGTTTCCAAGTTTTGTCTTGGTTTGTCCTTCAAACTGTGGATTTGGGTGTTTGACAGAAATCACTGCTGTCAACCCTTCCCGGACATCTTCCCCTGTTAGATTTTCTTCATTGTCCTTGAGAAGCTTATTCTTACGCGCATAGTCGTTGATAACACGGGTCAAAGCTGTACGGAAACCTTGTTCATGAGTCCCCCCTTCATGGGTATGGATATTATTGGCAAAACTCATGACAGTTTCGTGATAACCAGTCGTGTACTGCATGGCTACTTCAACCGTGATATCATCCAATTCTCCATCGGTATAAATCGGAGTTTCAAAGATGACATCCTTGTTTTCGTTGATGTATTCTACATAACTAGCAATCCCACCCTCATAGTGGTAATCTTTCGTTTGCTCCTGCCCTTCACGCTTGTCCGTGATCGAGATCCGTAAGCCACGGTTCAAGAAGGCTAATTCTTGAATCCGTTTGTTCAACTTGTCAAAATCAAAGACGGTTGTTTCTGTGAAAATCTCTGGGTCTGGAGTAAAGTGAACAGTTGTACCAGTTCGATCAGTTTCACCGATCACTTCAAGATCTGCAACGACTTGCCCACGTTTGTATTCTTGGTAATGAATTTGACCATTCTTATGGACGTGCACATCCAACTGAGTCGACAAAGCATTTACGACGGATGATCCAACTCCATGGAGTCCACCAGAAACCTTGTAACCACCACCGCCAAATTTTCCTCCCGCATGGAGAACGGTAAAGACAGTCTCAACCGCTGGACGGCCCGTTTTTTCTTGAATGTCAACCGGAATACCCCGTCCATCATCGACGACTGTAATCGAATTGTCCGCTTCGATAAAGACTTCGATATGGCTAGCAAAGCCTGCAAGGGCCTCATCGATTGAGTTATCGACGATTTCCCAGACCAAATGGTGAAGACCTTCTTTAGAAGTGGATCCGATATACATCCCCGGACGCATCCGAACTGCTTCTAAACCTTCTAAAACCTGAATTTGACTGGCATCATATTCTTGACCAGTCGTTTCTTGCTTCAATTCTTCTGTCATTCTTTCCCTTTTCTAATTAAAAATATAGGCACTTAATTGATCCATTGAGTCGAACAAATAGGTCGCCATGCCAGCTCTCTGACCAGCTTCGATATCGATTGGGCGATCTCCAATCACCAAGCCAGACTCAATCGCATACTTGTCTTTTAGATACAACATGGACGTAGGATCTGGTTTACGTGGAAAACCATCATCAGCAGTCACAACTTCTGTAAAGTAATGACGAATCCCTGTTTTTTCTAAGATGGTCTCTACATGATGGTCACGGTGAGAAACCAAAAAATGACGGGCTCCTACAGCTGTTAGACGATGCAATAACTCCTCAGTCCCCTCGAATAAGCAGGGGATTTCAAGAGCTTCTTTCTCTCGCTGTTTATACTCTCCCAAAAAGTCTGGAAGGTCTGAGGCAAACTGCTGAACAGCATAATCCGTGGAAACCTTTAAAGCTGCATAAACGGAATCATGATCAGCCTCCCTTTGGAAATACTGTAAGGTCGCTACAAAAGCTTTTGTAGAGGTCTCATAATTGTCCAATAAAGTCCCACCAAGATCCCATATAAAATCATGATAATCCATAGCTCCAATTATACCATAATTTTCAAAAAATTGCTTGTAAAGTCAATGTTTTCACGGTTTTTTTACAGTCATCTCCCACCTGTTTTACTTTCATTCAAAAAGCATTTATATTTTGACAAAACTAGCCTATAAAAAAATGAAGACAGGAATTTTCCTACCTTCATTTTTCTTCTCGACAACTATGGGGCCGATGTTCCAAAAACATCTTGATAGAGCATCCCTTCTCTCAATGCTGTGGCATCTCCCCCAAAATGGTTGACCAGGGCATAGGAAAAAGCAAGTGCTGTTGCAGGACCCCGACTGGTCAAAATGTGACCATCCTGGACCACTGCTTCTTTCACATAATGCTCTCTTCCAATTTCTTTTTCAAAGCCATCATAGCAGGTATAGCGTTTTTCATCAAGTAGTCCAGCTCGATCCAAGACAATCGGAGCTGCACAAATAGCTGCTAGAGTTTTTCCTCGTTCATGGGCTTCTTTTAAAGACTGGATCAAGCCCTCATGGTCGCGTAGATTTGCTGCTCCCGGCATCCCTCCTGGAAGGACAATGCCATCAAAATGATCCAACGAACCGGACCAGACCTCATCAACCTTCACTGTGATCCCATGGGAACCTGTCACTTCTGGATCAAATCCAACCATCAAACACTCGATTGCTGCTCTTCGCAAAACATCGACAACGGTCAAGGCTTCGATTTCCTCGAAACCATTTGCTAACATCACTGCTACTTTTGTCATATCAAATTATTCCTTTCTCGTGTAGTCGACTCAATTGTTTCTGTCTCAATAGTCGACTTTCTTTTTTCCGTTCTTCACTCACCCTATTTTGATGGCTCATGGATAATAATAAACCAATCCCAATAAGGTTACTCACAATAGCGGATCCTCCTTGTGAGATAAATGGCAAGGGAATTCCAGTGAGAGGCAAGATCCCCGTTACAGCCCCAATATTCTCAAATATGTGGAAGACCAGCATCATGATGAAACCAGTTGAGATATAGGTGTAAAATTGATTATTGGATTTCAGGGTAATGCGCAACATCTTATAAACTAGAAACATGTATAAGAGAAGGAGGCACAGTCCTCCTACAAATCCAAAATCTTCCGCGATGACCGTAAAAATCATATCACTCTCCCTGACCGGGATTAACAGATTAGATACATTAAAACCTTGCCCCAATAGACCACCGCTGGCAATGGCCAGCTGTCCCTGAGCCTGTTGGAAGGTCATGGTTTGTGCATAATCAAAAGGATTCAACCAGGCTAAAATGCGATTCATCTGATAGGTGGGCATCCCCAGAGTTTGATGGAGAAAGGCCCGCCCACCGTCGGATAGAAAGACGGCCAAAAAGAGAGCAATTCCACCTGCGAGGGTCAAAAAGACTGGTAAT
Source organism: Streptococcus sp. DFI.7.26 (assembly GCF_022240605.1). NCBI lineage: Bacteria > Bacillati > Bacillota > Bacilli > Lactobacillales > Streptococcaceae > Streptococcus > Streptococcus sp. DFI.7.26. The sequence goes on from NZ_JAKOGN010000002.1 coordinate 29,296, forward strand.
ATGATTTTCCAAGAGACCCCTGAAATAAGGACTACTCCTGAGAAGATAGCCATAAATACCAAGGAGGTTCCAAAATCATGTTGAAAGGCTAGAAGCCCTAGGACCGGTATGGTATAGGCAGCAATTTGGAGAATGAGAAAAAAGTCTTTTTTTAGCGTCCGATTTTCTTCCCTATTGTTTCGTAAAAAATGAACAATCGCACGAGAGACCATCAAAATATAAGAAATTTTCATAAATTCTGATGGCTGAAAGAGGCTGATCCCCTTGTAGGCCACCCAGTTTTTAGAACCGGTCGAAGCAACCAGGTTTGGGTTGTAAAAATAAAGGGGCAAGACCATTAAGACCAAGCCAAAGACATACAAATAGGGCGTTACTTTCCATAAAAATTCTGTATTAAAGAGCATAACGACAAAACTAATCATACATCCTAAAACAATCCAGGCAACCTGTTGGCCTAAAATAGACCAAACCAAGTCAGGATAATCATTCGAAACTGCAATGTAGACTGCCACCACACCAAATGCTAATAATAACAAAACAGTGGTGATCAAGGAGAAATCTCCTCTAAGTTTGAAAGACAGACGTCTCTTCATTTCATCTCCCTTTCATTTAAATTTCTAAAACATGTTGAAGTAGCAAACTAGAAATGGATACAGCTAGCCAGGCCACAAGGCCGATGAGGAGAGGAGCCACCCCCTGCTTACGGAAGGCCTGAATAGATACTTGACTTCCAATGCCAACCAAGGCCATGGCCATCAAATATTGTGACAACCATTTACAGAAGGGAATCCAAGAACTTGGAAACCAGCCAAAGGACGTCACTAAAGAAGCCAAAAGGAAGTAAAAAATAAACCAAGGAACAATTTTACTCAATTTCACTTGCTTCCCTTCTCGATCCTGTTTCGACCGTCCTAGAAGTTTTAGTCCCAACATCCCAAAACAGATTGGAATTATCATCAAAGCTCGGGTCAACTTCACAACCGTAGCCACTTCACCCGCTGCTTTACTATAGGAAAATGCGGCCGCTACAACAGATGAGGTATCATTAATGGCCGTTCCTGCCCAAAAACCAAATTGCCGATCCGTCATAGCAAGGAGGTGACCAAAGAAAGGAAAAAGGAAAACCGCTAGGATATTAAAGAAAAAGATGGTCGACATGGACAGAGCAATGTCATTTTCATCAGCTTCTAGAACAGGAGAGGCTGCCGCGATTGCAGAACCTCCACAAATAGCTGTCCCCATTCCAACCAAGGCTGTTAAGATCTTCGGAGCTTTTAAGAGGTAGCCCATTGCAAAAGCAGAGAAAAAGGCAATACTGATGGTCGGTAGACTAATGACCAAAGAAGATAGTCCCAATTGGGTCACCTTTTGAAAAGACATGGTAAAGCCCATCAAGATAATGGAATATTGCAAGAGTTTTTTCCCTGAATAGGCTAGTCCCGGCCTGCTATTTTGAGGCAAGAGTTGACTAGCATTCAAGAGAATCCCACATAGGATAGCAAAGAGACTAGAGCCAAGGATAGGTACTGCTTTTCCTAACACCATAGATAGTCCTGCTGTGAGAGCGGCTAGCAAGACACCGGGAACATACTGAGTTCCATTGGGTTTTTGATTCATGTTAACTCCTAAATTGTTCAACAACTTCTTTTACTTCTCCTGTCTTAGCAATGACAAGAGGAGCTATTTTCTCTAAACTAGCTTGAATCTGCGAACCATATTGACGATTTAATAAGCGTTGATCTAATAAAATGACCAGAGATTCTTGCTCGCTCGAACGACTCGAGCGTCCAAGAGCCTGCTTCAAGCGTAAGATAGCTAGTGGCAAACTATAATCATAGAAAGGATTTTTCCCTTCTAGACGCAAGGTTTCGTGCAGTTTTTGCACGAAGAAATCACTTGGATTATCAAAAGGAATGCGAGGAATGACTTGAATGATTTTTGCTTGCTGGGCAAAATCGACCCCTTCCCAAAAACTACCGGATCCTAAAAGGACGGAAGCTTCCCCTCTATCAAATCGGCGTTTAATAGTTGCTGCTTCACCATTCTTATACTGAGCCAGATGACCCACTGTCATCAGCTGAGAAGTTGCTAAAAGCAAGTCCTTGGAAGTGAACAAGGCAAAGAGAGGCAAGCCAGTACCTGCTAGATCATCCAAATAACTTGCTAAAGAGCCAGCTAATTCCTCTTGCGTCAAATTGGTCAAATCAGGAAATTCTCGATCGATGAAGATGGTTTGCCCTTGATGATAGGACAGTTCTTTCCCAATGAATTGGTAATTCTCAATTCCTAAAATCGAGGCTAGATTGACCTTTTTACTAATGGATAAGGTAGCTGAGACCAAGAGAAGTCTGGTAGTTGTTGGAATAAAGTCTTGAAGGGAAACCAAGCCCTCTCTTCCAGACTGCAAGCGAATTATCGGATGCTGATTCTCTTGTGTACGATCAATCCAAAAAATTTGAAAACGAGGATCAAAGACCGTTTTTAATGCAGCCAAGACTGGACTATCTAGTTCAGATAAATCCTGGCGAATTTTTTTCACCTGTTCCGGTGTTAGTTCGACCTTTCTGCTACCCGATTCAAGATGTTTGAGTAGAGCATTCAATTCAAATTGGAGACTTTCAAGGATCCGTCGTTTCAACAAGGATTTTTCTATTTCAATCTCCCGTTGCAGATCTAGCATGAAATCCGATAAGGATAAGGAAGCCCTTGAAAACTGCTCCAATGAAAAATAAAGTTTTTGTGCTTCATCCACCACTAGAGTCCGATTTTCTACTAGAGAAGGATCATCCTCTAATCGAGTCAATAAATAGGCATGATTGGTGAGCAAGACTCGACTCATTTTGGCTTTTTCTTGACCGAGACGCCAAAAATCTTCTGTGTAAAATAAAGATTTTTTTGATAGCTTCCCATCATGACGGATTCGTTGAACAAAATTCCCGTAACGATGGAGCTGCCCTACTTCGTTTAGATCACCCGTCCTTGTTTGGGTCAGCCAGACTAGCAATTGCATTTTGAACCGATTCCAGAGGCGATTTTCCTCTGGTTCATGCAAGATTCGAAAGAACTCATCCAGTTTTAGATAATTTTGAGGACTCTTTAGGCTATGAAAAGATGTCTGAAAAACGTCCTCAATCGTCTTAGCTTCCTGTTGCATGATTTGGTCTTGTAAGACCTTGGTTGGAACACTGACAACAATCTGGTCCCTTGTATGCGCTAGTAAGGGAAGGAGGTAGCCATAGGTTTTTCCAATCCCAGTAGGTCCCTCGATAAAGGTTGCTACTTCTCTTGAAGACTGAAGACTTTCTTCAATTGACTGGGCAAACTCTTGCTGCAAGGGACGGGGTTCCATGCCCATTAACTGGATATTAATATCAAACTGATCAGAAAAATTCTTGGCATCTCTTTTGATCAGAGGCTTACGAAGAAAAATCCCATGGTGAGATGTCAAGTCCTCTTTATGAAAAGCTCCCGCATCCTCGAATGCATCCTCTATCAAGAGTCTCGACTCGTAAATCAGATTATCAGAAAATGATAGCAAGGTTTCCACCAATTCCCTCGGTAAGGAAGCAATCGTTTCACGAAGCTTAAGAAATAGCTGGGCGGTTGCTTGCGCATCAGAAATAGCTGAGTGAGCATGGTCTAGAGTAATCGCAAATTCTTCACACAGGCTACTTAAATTATATCTTTCTAGGGTTGGGAAAAAGACTTGGGCCAATTCAACCGTATCGATCCGGGGGGTTATGAGCTCAAAGCCTTCCCAAAACAATGATTCTGCCAAGAGATTGGCATCAAATTTGACATTATGAGCCACAAAGACAGCATCTTCAATCAGTTCGTATGCTTGTCTGGCCACCTGTGAAAAGTCAGGGGCCTTCCTGAGTTGCTGATTGGTAATCCCAGTCAGTTGGCGAATATGTTCGTCTAGTTCCTCATGGGGGTTGACATAAGTCTCATAGGTCTCTACAATCTGCCCATCTTGAATGATGACAATCCCGATTTGAATAATTTTTGCATTGCTGCTTGCACTGGTTGCTTCCAGGTCCACGACAGCATATTTTCTTTTAACATTCGTTGTCATAGCACTTAAAATTATATCATTTTCCGACTCGCTTTGCTTGGTATTTTATGACATTGAAAGGGCCAAATCCAGCCAAGGGACGATTCTTCGGTTTCTAGAGGCGTTTTAGTCAGCTATTTTACAATATTTTTGATAGACTAATAGAGAAAGGAGCTCTTATGAAAATCCACCGCATTGTCAATCCCATCGCTTATGAAAACACCTACTTGCTTGAAAACGAGGACTATCTTCTGGTCGTTGATCCCGGGAGTGCTTGGGATCAAATTCGCAGCCGCATCGATCAACTCGCAAAACCAATTGCTGCTATTCTCCTCACCCATACCCACTACGACCATATCATGAGTTTAGAGAAGGTGCGGGAAACTTATGGCCATCCACCTGTTTATGTAGATGCTCATGAAGCAGCTTGGCTTCAAAGTCCTGTGGACAATCTTTCTGGTTTAGACCGCCATTCTGATTTAATGGATGTAGTCTGCCAGCCAGCCGAAGAGCATTTTGACTACCGAACAGATTATCAATTAAAAAACTTCCATTTTTATGTCCTTCACACACCTGGACATTCCATCGGAGGGGTCTCCTTGGTCTTTCCTGATGACCACCTTGTCTTGACAGGAGATGCCCTTTTCCGAGAAACTATTGGACGGACTGATTTGCCGACAGGAAGTGGACCCCAACTCCTTGAAAGTATTGAGACACAATTGCTCACTCTTCCATCCTCTTATGCAGTATACCCAGGACATGGGAATGATACCACTATAGGTCATGAAAAAATGTTTAATCCCTTCTTTCGAAATCGATAAAAAAGGAAGTTCAGATGAACTTCCTTTTTTGTATATTCTTAAATCTTCAAGAAACGTCTCATTGAAATAGAAGAGCCAATCGCTCCAATTAAAATACCGAGACCAAACAGTCCTCCGACCATAATCGGAACAAGAAGGTTTGGACTATATAAGAACAATTTCTGATCTTGTAGAGTATTGTACATAGACTTGTAGACAATATTATAGACATAATAAAGCAAGAGAGCTGGTGGAATTGCACCAATCAAGCCAATCCAGGCACCTTCCAAAAGGAATGGCGCACGAATATAGCCACTCTTAGCACCAACCAGACGCATAATCTTGATTTCTCGACTTCGTGAAATAATGGTAATCCGAATCGTATTAGAAATCAAGAAGACCGCGATAAAGATTAGTAAACCAGCACCAATCAAGCCCCAAATACGGATGAAGTTTCCGAGAGCAAAGAGGCGTTGAGTATCAACTCCCCCATCTTTTACTTCAGATACCCCTTCGATCTTCTTAGCGGCTTTAGAAACTTCTTTTACGTACTTAGGAGCAGTTGTCTCTACAAAATAGGCATCATAGAGTGGATTGGCATCCCCGTCAAAAATTTTCCAGTTGTTACCAGCAGTCTTGATCAAGTTTTCATATTGTTCTTCCTTGCTAGAGAACTCAACTTTATCAACATTCTTCATGGCTGTCAACGCATTATAGACTTTCTTGTAGTCCTCATTATCAACCATCTGGCCTTCTTTTTCGATCTGCTGGCTTTGATCTTGGATATCCTTGCGCATATAGACAACAATCCGTACACTATTTTGAATATCATCTGATAGCTTGATCGTATTCGCAATAACTGAGGCAAAAATCGCTACAAGTCCAAGTGTAATCATCACCGAACTAACCGCAGCAATGGTCATCCAGCCATTCCGTTTTAAACTTTTAAATGATTCAATGAGATGGCGGAAAAATCTTCTAATCATCGTATCCGTACTCTCCTTCCGCTTCATCCCGTACAACACGGCCATTTTCAATGGCGATAACACGGTGACGAAGTGTATTTACAATTTGGCTATTATGAGTCGCCATCAAAACAGTGGTACCTTGCAAATTAATTCGCTCTAAGAGGTTCATAATTTCCCAAGAGTTATCTGGGTCCAAGTTCCCTGTTGGTTCGTCCGCAATCAATACTTTAGGATTGTTGACGATGGCACGCGCGATAGCGATCCGTTGTTGCTCACCACCTGAAAGCTCATTTGGGAATGAACGAACCTTGTGTTTCAAACCAACAAGGTCTAAAACTTCCATTACGCGTTTTTTAATGTTGCGACGACGCTCTCCGATTACTTCCATTGCGTAGGCAATATTTTCATAAACGGTCTTTTTAGGAAGCAATTTGTAGTCTTGGAAGACTACCCCAACGTTCCGACGCAACATCGGAATATCACGTTTTTTGATTTTATCTAAATCAAAACCAGCAACTTTCAAGCTACCTTTATCATGCTTCACCTCACGGTAAAGCAAGCGAATAAAGGTTGATTTACCTGCACCAGAAGGTCCTACAATATAGGCAAATTCTCCTGGTTCAATATGAACGGTCACTCCTCGAAGAGCTGTCGTTCCGTTGTCATACTTTTTGACAACATCTTTCATTTCAATCATTGACATGTATTGAAAATTCCTTTCCACATTTTATATAGAAGGAGGACTTTAATTGAGACGCCATTTTAAATAGGCATCAATAAAGCCATCAATATCTCCGTCCATTACTTTATCAACTTGGGCCACTTCATAGCTTGTACGGTGATCCTTCACCATGGTATATGGTGTAAAGACGTAGGAGCGAATCTGACTTCCCCAGGTAATTTCTTTTTTATCACCCTTTAAGGAGTCCACTTCAGCTGCCTTCTTTTCTTGCTCCAATTGATAAAGTTTCGCCTGCAACATTTTCATTGCACGGTCACGGTTTCCGTACTGAGTCCGGTCAACCGTCGAAGCCACCACAATCCCTGTTGGGATGTGGGTCAAACGAACACCTGTAGAAACCTTGTTGACATTTTGTCCACCAGCTCCACCCGAACGGAAGGTATCCATCTTGATATCATCATCTCGGACTTCCACTTCAATGGTATCATCCAATTCTGGCATCACTTCAACCGACGTGAAGGATGTATGGCGACGTTTAGCTGAGTCGAATGGCGAAATCCGTACCAAACGGTGAACGCCCATTTCAGATTTCAACAAGCCATAGGCATGTGGTCCTTCGAAAGACAAGGTAACGGATTTAATCCCAGCCTCGTCTCCTGCCTGGTAGTCCAAGACTTCCACCTTGAAGCCATGAGCATTTCCGAAGCGGGTATACATCCGAAGAAGCATATCTCCCCAGTCCTGAGCCTCAGTACCACCAGAGCCCGGATGGATTTCCAAGATTGCATTATTATTATCATAGGGTTCTGATAAGAGAAGCGTCATTTCATAACTGGTCATCATCTTATCCAACTCTGTCAACTTCTCTTCTAGCTCTTCGTGAACGGATTCATCTTCAGAGAGAAACTCAAGAAGGATTTCGGATTCATCAAACAAGTCTGTCATTTGATGGAAATTCTCATAGGTTTGTTTCAACTCATTTAATTCTTGGGATGTTTTTTGCGCCGCAATATTATCATCCCAAAAATCAGGTTCTGTCATTTTGTTTTCCAAAATGGCAATTTCTTCTTCCAGACCCTCTAAGTCAAAGAGACCCCCTGAAAGAAGCTAATTTTTCACGATTCGCGTCAATTTTCTGACGGATTTCTGAAATATCCATAAGTACCTCTTTCTAAGTATCAGTCTATTATACCACAAACCCCGTCATTTGCACATAGTAAGAGATAGTAAGAATGGTTTACCTTACAAAAATCGCATAGAACCAAGCTGTTGTCACCTTCTTTGTTACATAATTGTTAGATTTGTTACATGTTGGTTAACTTTCTTTTTCTTATCAACTTATGATACACTAGTGATATGACACGTATTGGTTTTATGAGTGACCTGCACCTGGATTCCAATCAGTTTGGCGAGACCGAACGCATGCAACTCCATCAGGTCCTACAAGAAGAACAAATTGATCACCTTCATCTAGCTGGCGACATTTCCAATGACTTTAAACAGATAAGCCTTCCCTTCATTCAGGACCTCCAAAGACAGCTTCCTGTCTCCTTTAACCTGGGCAATCACGATATGCTATTTCTTTCAGAAGAAGAAATCAAGCAGTATGATTTTCAGGTCCAGACCTTTGGGGACAGCCATTTAGTATCTCTTGCTGGATGGTACGATTATAGCTTTGTCCCTGAAAAGAGTAAGGAAGCCCACTTGCGTACCAAGAATACTTTCTGGTTTGATCGAAGATTGGAACGTCCTTTAGATGATCCAAGGATCACGCAAGAAGTTCTCTTCCGATTAGATCAGCTCCTCGCTTCTTTAGATGGTAGAATCATCGTCGCTCTTCACTTTGTCCCCCACAAGGACTTTCTCGTTAGCCACCCCTACTTTCAGAAATTTAATGCCTTCTTAGGTAGTCAAGCTTTTCACGATCACTTTGTAAAGCACGAGGTAGCGGATGTCGTCTTCGGACACTTGCATCATCGCCATCCTTCCAGAGCCATCGATAACATCCATTATCACATGCGACCTCTTGGCTATATTCGCGAATGGCAACTGACAGAAGAGTTTTTCAAGGCCTATCCACAGTACAAGATCCCTCACATGTATCGTCTTCATAAACGCTACAACGCTGTGAAAAATTTACCTGAATTTCATCAATACAAAAGACAGCAGTTAGCAAGCGAATTTCGTCAGGCTTTAACCATCCTTGACTGCTAAAAAGAAAAAGATTTCGACCCCATAGGGAATCGAAATCTTTTTTTCGTTAAAATAGCTTAAGCTTCAGTTTCAAGGAGATTCTTTGCAACAAGCGCTGCCAAGACACCACCAACGATTGGAGCAAGGATAAAGATCCAAATTTGTTGGAGGGCTGCACCACCTACAAAGAGTGCAGGAGCCAAGCTACGAGCTGGGTTAACAGAAAGACCTGTAATGTTCAAACCAACAAGAATGATCAAGGTCAAGCTCAAACCGATCACAAGACCAGCGATTTTCCCGTTTCCTTTAGAAGCTGATGTCACTGTCATGATGACCAAGATAAAGATAAAGGACGCAATCACTTCAAACAAGAAACCGCCAAATGGAGTCACTCCTTTAGCCAAGGCATTTTCACCAAGACTAGCGGTTGCCATACCGGAATTGGACAAAAGGAAGAAGACAGAAGCAGTTGCAAGGAAAGCTCCTACTACTTGCGCTACAATGTAGTTGACTAAGTCTTTTGAAGACAAGCGTTTGTTGACAAACATAGCAATCGAAACAGCAGGATTCAAGTGAGCACCAGAAACAGTCCCAATAGAGTATGCAGCTGCGACAATTGACAAACCAAATGCCAAGGCAATTCCTAAATGCCCAAGACCTTCAGTCCCATTTCCAAAAACAACCGCGCCAGTCCCGATAAAGACAAGCATAAATGTGCCGATTACTTCAGCAAAAAACTTTTTCATAATATAAATTTCCTTTCTTCAAACTGTTGTCTAGTTTATCAAAAATCCAGTCTGGGCTCAAGAAATATGCCCAGACATCTCTGCACACAAAAAAGCCATCCGAAGATGACTTTTGATATGCGTTTAAATAGCGTTTTTATCTTTTCCAAGTGCTCGTTGGATTGCTTTGACAATCTCAACAAGGACTACAATCATAAGGGCACCTACAGCGACCACCATCCATTGAGTCAAACTCAAATGTGACACGTGGAAGAGATTATTAAATCCAGGAACCAAAATTGTCACCACAAAGAGAACAAAGGCAACTGGGATAGACCAGTTAAAGGTCTTGTTGGTAAAGAGTCCCACTTTAAAGATCGATTGGTAAACCGACTTAACGTTAAAGGCATGGAGCAATTGGATCAAACCGAGAGTTGCAAAAGCCATGGTAAGGGCATCCGCATGGATTTCAGTATGACTTTGGTGCTCTGGGAAGAGAAGAGCCCAACCATAAACACCTAAAACTAGCATCGTTTGGAAGATCCCTTGATAAATGATAGCTCCGAAGACACCGCCATCAAAGAAGTTAGACTTACGGCCACGAGGCTTGTGGGTCATGACACCTGGTTCAGCTGGTTCCACACCAAGGGCGATGGCTGGTAGCGTATCTGTTACCAGGTTAATCCATAGCAAATGCACTGGTTGAAGCACATCCCAACCTAACAATGTTGCAAAGAAGATGGTGAAAACTTCAGCCATATTGGCAGACAAGAGGTATTGGATTGATTTTTGGATATTTGAGAAGACCTTACGTCCTTCTTCTACCGCTACGATAATAGTGGCGAAGTTATCATCGGCAAGGACCATGTCAGAAGCACCCTTAGAAACCTCTGTACCTGTAATCCCCATACCGATACCGATATCAGCTGTTTTAAGCGATGGCGCATCGTTAACCCCGTCACCAGTCATGGCAACAACTTTACCTTCTTTTTGCCATGCTTTTACGATCCGAACCTTGTGTTCAGGTGATACACGTGCGTATACAGAGAATTGCTTGAAGACTTTTTGGAATTCTTCATCAGTGAGTTCATTCAACTCAGCACCTGTGAAGACATGGTCTTCTGTATCATTTGGATCAATGATTCCAAGACGTTTGGCAATAGCTTCTGCTGTATCTTGGTGGTCACCCGTAATCATGATCGGACGGATACCTGCTTCTTTAGCGACACGTACAGCTTCTGCAGCTTCTGGACGCTCAGGGTCAATCATGCCGACCAAACCAGAGAAGATGAGGTCAGACTCAACAATTTCAGATTCCAAGGTTGGGATTTCCTTGCTTGTCTTATAAGCCATCATCAAGACACGAAGGGCTTGTTTGGCCAAGTCTTTGTTGGTTGCAAGAATAGCTTTCTTGTCTTCTTCTGTGATGGAACGAACTTCCCCATTAACTTCAATACGCGTCACACGTTTGAGCAATTGGTCAGGCGCACCCTTAACAGCGATAAAGTAAGAACCGTCCGCTTCCTTATGGATGGTTGACATAAGCTTACGGTCTGAATCAAATGGCAATTCAGCCACACGTGGCTCATCCTTCAAGGCTTCACGGACATCAAAGTTGTGGTCCAAACCAAACTGAACAAGAGCTGTCTCAGTTGGGTCCCCAATCAATTTACCAGATGGGTCCACCTTGGTATCGTTGGCAAAGTTCATGATGCGAAGAGTATTGTTGTTTGCAGCAATCTCAGCTGCAGAGCTTTGCAATTGACCATTGGTATAAACTTTTTCAACCGTCATTTGGTTCATGGTCAAAGTACCTGTTTTATCAGATGCGATGATTTCTGTTGAACCAAGCGTTTCAACCGCTGGCAATTTGCGGACAATCGAATTACGTTTGGCAAGGGTTGTTGTTCCCAAAGAGAGAACGATGGTTACAATGGCAGGAAGACCTTCTGGAATCGCCGCAACCGCAAGGGCTACCGCAACCATCAAGCCTTCCAACGGATGTTCACCACGAACGAATACACCAACCAAGAAAGTGATAATCGCAATCACAACGATTAAGTAAGTCAAGGCTTTAGATAATTGTTCCAAGCTTTGCTTCAATGGTGTTTCTGTCTCATCGGCATTAGCCAACATATCCGCAATCTTACCAACTTCAGTATACATACCAGTGTTAGTCACGACGCCAATACCACGACCGTAAGTTACGTTTGAGTTTTGGTAACCCATATTGACACGATCACCGATACCAGCATCTGCTTCAACAAGTCCTGTCACATCTTTTTCAACTGGGACAGATTCCCCTGTAAGGGCTGCTTCTTCGATTTTAAGAGAAGCTGCTTCAAACAAGCGCATATCAGCTGGAACGACATCTCCTGCTTCAAGTAAGACGATGTCCCCAGGTACTAGTTCTTTCGAGTCAATCTCAATGACATGACCATCACGACGAACACGGGCCATGGGGCTAGACATATTTTTCAGAGCTTCAATGGCTGCTTCTGCTTGCCCTTCTTGGTAAACCCCAAAGGCAGCATTCAAGACAACAACGGCCAAGATGATAATAGCATCCGTTAGACCGTCCATTCCTTCTGTAATCACAGAAAGTGCTGCTGCCGCAAGCAAGATGATAATCATCAAATCCTTAAATTGATCAAGGAATTTAGCTAGTAGGCTACGTTTCTCACCCTCTTCCAACTCATTACGACCATAAGTCGCTAAGCGTTCTTGAGCTTGAGCAGTTGACAAACCTTCGATCGATGAGTCCAAGTTCTTTAGGACTTCTTCTGAGGTTTGTGTGTAAAACAAGTCTTTATTTTGTTCTTTTGACAAAACAGTCTCCTCCTTTTTGGCCTCTTTTTACAAAAAAAGAGACCTGTTTTTTAAAAAAACAAGTCTCGCTGTTTAATATAGTGCCGGAAATAATTCGTAATGACGACACTATCGCGGTTAACCGCCAGCTACTCCCTTGAGTGGTTTCATTATACCACAACTCATGAAAAAATCAAGAAAAACTACTGATAAACTAGTCTTCCCATGTTAATTCTAAGCGATAGGTCGCAAACTGTTGACTTTCATCCGCCGTCAATAACTGATAGGACAAACCAAGCTTATTTTGCTCCAATGTATATTCCTTGGTATCAATCACAAATTGCTGCATACCTAGGGGAGTCGGAATGAGCGCATGGCCTTTCTCTGAAGCCATAAATTTCATGATAGATTTTGGCGTTGAAAAGCGCGTCATGGTCAATTCTTGATCATGAAATTTCAAAGCGACTTTTTCTCCTTCTTCGTTGACGTAAAGCAGATAGTGATAGCCACCCTTTTCCTTCCATTCCCCTTCGTAATATTGATCCATCACTTCGAGTTGATCATCAAATTGAATCTGATTTTGTATTCTAATTTTCAAAAGTTCCCATCCTTTCCCTCTTTCCTTTATTTTACCAAAAACTTCTTTCTTTTTCCTATTGCAACCATCTCTCGATACCAATTTAGGCCGTTTTCTGCTATAATAGAGGCATGAATGAAAAAGTATTTCGGGATCCCGTGCACAACTATATCCACGTGGATCACCCAGTCATTTACAAGCTCATTAATACAAAAGAATTTCAACGACTACGTCGCATCAAACAGTTGGGAACCTCTGGGTTTACCTTTCATGGGGGCGAGCATAGTCGTTTTTCGCACTGTCTAGGAGCCTACGAAATTGCTCGTCGTATCTTATCTATCTTTGATGAGAAATACACCGACCAATGGGACTCGAGTGAATCCCTCCTTACCATGGTTGCCGCCTTGCTCCATGACATTGGACATGGGGCCTATTCACATACCTTTGAAGGACTATTTGATACAGATCATGAAAAAATGACCCAGGAAATCATTACCTGTCCTGAAACGGAAATCTACCAGATTTTAATTCAAGTAGCTCCAGATTTCCCTCAAAAGGTAGCCAGTGTTATCGACCACACCTACCCTAATAAACAAGTGGTGCAGTTAATTTCTAGTCAGATTGATGTCGATCGCATGGATTACCTTCTTCGAGACGCCTACTTTACTGGAGCTTCCTACGGAAACTTTGATTTAACTCGTATATTGCGTGTTATTCGTCCAGTAGAAAATGGGATTGCCTTTCAGGTCAATGGGATGCATGCGGTTGAAGATTATGTTGTTTCTCGTTACCAAATGTATATGCAGGTCTACTTTCACCCAGCCACTAGAGCAATGGAAGTCCTATTGCAAAACCTACTCAAGCGAGCACGTCATCTCTATGCTACGCACAAGGAGTTCTTTCACGCGACTTCACCTCGCTTGATTCCATTCTTTGAACACCAAGTGAACCTTGCCGATTACTTGGCTTTGGACGACGGCGTCATGAATACCTATTTTCAATCTTGGATGGAGAGTCCTGATTCTGTTCTCTCTGATTTGGCCCAGCGTTTTATCAATCGCAAGGTTTTCAAATCCATTCTCTTTCAAGATAAGGATGAAAAACAATTAGCTGCTCTCAAACAACTGATTCAAGAGGTTGGTTTTGATCCGATCTATTATACAGCTATCCATCGAAACTTTGACCTTCCTTACGACGTTTACCGACCAGATTCAGAAAAACCTCGTACTCAAATTGAGATCATCCAAAAGGATGGTAAATTAGCTGAGCTATCCTTACTCTCTCCTATCGTTGCTTCCTTAGCTGGTAGTAGACAAGGGGATAACCGCTTCTATTTCCCGAAAGAAATGTTGCTTGAAAATAGCTTGTTTACACCTCAACTACAATTATTCCAGTCCTATATTATTAACGATACCTTCACAGGAGAGAAACATGAACATTAAACTTGTTGCCTTGGATATCGATGGAACCCTTTTAACGTCTGACAGCCAAGTAACCCCCGAAGTTTTCCAGGCTATCCAAGATGCCAAAGCTCAAGGGGTTCATGTTGTCTTAGCAACTGGTCGTCCTCGTTCTGGTGTCCTTCGATTGTTGGAGGAACTTCATTTGGATCAAGCAGGTGACCTCGTCATCACCTTCAATGGGGGACTGATTCAAGACGCCCACACTGGTGAAACTCTCTATGAAGAACACCTCTCCTACAACGATTATTTGGATATTGAAGCGCTAGCTCGTAAGTTGGCTGTTCCTATGCACGCTAGTACCAAGTCTGGCATTTATACAGCTAATCGTAACATTGGTACCTATACCGTCCATGAAGCCAAATTGGTCCACTCTGATCTTTTCTACCGGACTCCAGAAGAAATGAAGCAGCATACGGTTCTCAAGTGTATGTATGTCGACGAACCGGAAGTCTTAGAAGGAATCATCTCCTCTATTCCAGATAGTTTTTACGACCGTTTTACGATTGTGCGTTCCGCACCTTTTTACCTTGAAATCTTGCCTAAAACAGTTGATAAAGGCCGGGCGCTCTTACACTTAGCGTCTAAGTTACACTTAAGTCCAGACCAAGTGATGGCGGTCGGCGATCAAGAAAACGACCAGGCCATGCTAGAAGTTGCTGGCTTCCCAGTCGCGATGGACAACGCTAGTCCTGAATTAAAAAAGATTGCGAAAGTTGTTACGCGATCCAACGATGAGTCGGGTGTTGCTTACGCCCTTAGAAAGTGGGTACTCCATTAATGTATACTTACAAAATCGGCATTACTGCCGAAGAACATGATGAATTCGTTAAAACTAGCCCCCAAACCAATTTGCTTCAGAGCGCCGATTGGGCAAAAATCAAGGACAACTGGGGCAATGAGCGCCTTGGCGTTTACCAAGATCACAAACTAGTCGCTGTCGCAAGTATTTTAATCCAGCCACTTCCACTTGGTTTTACCATGCTCTATATCCCACGTGGACCTATTATGGATTACCAAAATAGCGAATTAGTAGCCTTCATGCTCCAATCCATCAAAACTTATGCTAAAAGCAAGCATGCTGTCTTTGCCAAGTTTGATCCCTCTCTTTTCCTAAGAAAAGGATTAATCGGCCAAGAAACAAGTGATCAAGAGGCCACTTTAGCGATTATCCAATCCTTAAAAGAATGTGGAGCGGAATGGGTTGGACGGACAGAAGACATGGGAGAAACTATTCAACCACGTTTCCAGGCCAATATCTACAAGGAATACTTCACTGAGGACCAACTGTCCAAATCCACCAAGCAAGCCATTCGGACTGCTCGAAATAAAGGTGTCGAAGTCATCTTTGGAGGCACTGAACTCTTAGACGAATTTGCAGCTCTGATGAAAAAGACAGAAGCACGAAAAGGCATCCATCTTCGTGGAAGAGACTATTATGAGAAACTGCTAACAACCTATGCAGGACAATCTTATATCACTCTATCAAGAATTAACTTGGCTCAACGTCTTGCTTCACTCAAAGAACAGCTGGAAAAAAACCAAGCCGAAGCTAGTCGTTTTAACGAAAAAACAAAACCAGGCAAGATCGATAATAACCGTCAAGAAAAAGAACGCTTAGAAGAAGAAATCCAATTTCTCCATCAAGAGCTAAAAGCAGGCCAAGAGATTGTTTCTCTTTCTGGAACTTTAACTCTTGAATTTGGAGGCACTTCAGAGAATGTCTACGCAGGAATGGATGAGAACTTCCGCCGCTATCAACCAGCTATTTTGACTTGGTATGAAACAGCCCAGCATGCCTTTGACCGTGGAGCTACTTGGCAAAATATGGGAGGAGTTGAGAACCAGTTAGATGGAGGACTCTACCACTTCAAGTCAAAATTTAATCCAATGATCGAAGAATTTGTTGGCGAATTCAACCTCCCAACTAGCATGCTATATCCCCTTGTTAACAAGGCCTATCAATTACGAAAAAAACTAAGAAATAAACAGTAAGGTGACCTATGACATTCAAGATTATTAGTAGGGAAGATTTTTACCAACACTCTCTTACTACTTCCAATCACTCTTTTTTACAGAGTATTGAAATGGCTGATTTGCTTCATAAAAGAGGCGCAACCATTCACTATATTGGATGGGAAGAGCAAGGAACATTAGCTATCTCTGCCATTTTATACAGCCTACCTATGACGGGAGGCCTGCATTTCGAAATCAATAGCGGGCCAATCGTTACAGATACTCGTTACCTACCAGATTTTTACAAAGCAGTACAGGCTTATGTAAAAGAAAATGGTGGCATCGAATTCATTTTAAAACCCTATGACCACTATCAAGTTTTCGATAGCAATGGCAATCCGACTGAAGAAGAGCAAAAACAGCTTCTCCAATCATTACTGGATCTTGGCTATCAATTTGATGGCTTACAAGTTGGCTATCCTGGAGGAGAGCCTGTTTGGCATTATCTGAAGGACCTCACTAATTTCGATGCCAAATCTCTCCTAAAATCCTTCAATAAGAACTGTAGCCGGAATATCACGACTGCCCTCAACTATGATATTTCCATTCGAAATATTAGGAGAGAGGAAATCCCTCAGTTTAAACAAATTATTGAGGAAACTGGAAAACGTCAAGGCTTTGAAGACAAGAGTCTGAACTACTACTACGATCTCTATGATACCTTTGGAGATAAGGCAGAATTTCTCATTGCTGAAATCAATACAGCTGATGCACTCGCTTATTTAGACCAGAAGATTTCCTTGCTCAATCCTTCATCCAAACAATATGAGCAACAATTGCAAAAATTAGAGAAACAAAAGACAATTGTCCGGGAAACCTTGGCTAACGAAACAGTTGAAACAGTGCCCTTGGCCTGTGCCCTGATCATTTATAATCCATCAGAAGTGACCTATTTGTTTGGCGGTTCGTATACCAAATACCAGAAATTCTCTGCAGCCTTCTTGATTCAATACCATGCCATGAAGCGTGCCCTAGAAAAAGGAATCACCTTATACAATTTCCTAGGTATTCAAGGGGTCTTCGACGGCTCAGACGGCGTTCTTCGTTTCAAACAGAACTTTAATGGCTACGTAGTCCGTAAGATGGGAACCTTCCGTTATTACCCAAATCCTCTGAAATTCAAAGCCTTGTCCCTGATCAAACGAATCTTAGGACGCTCATAAAAAACAAAGAGGCTGGGACAAAAGAAGTCCTAGCCTCTCAATCGTCTTTGGATTGTCGAGCAAGACGCAGTGGTTGAGTGGGCTATATACGCTGATTTCATCAGCTTTTACAGCCCTACTCAACTGTGCGGAGGTGGGACAACGAAATCGAATTCTAACGAATTACCGATTTCTGTCCCACTCTCTTTTAATACAAGAAAAAGACGAGAAATCTCTCGTCTTATTCTTGTTCGATTAGTTTACGAAGTTCAACAATGCCAAGAAGCTTTCTGGATCAAGTGATGCACCACCAACAAGAGCTCCATCAACGTCTGGACAAGCCATGTATTCAGCAACGTTTTCAGGTTTCACTGAACCACCGTATTGGACACGTACTTTGTCAGCTACTTCTTGACCGAAGTCAGCAGCTACAACGTCACGAACCACTTTACACATTTTTTGTGCATCGTCTTGTGATGCAGATTTACCAGTACCAATCGCCCAGATTGGCTCATAAGCGATAACAGATGCAGCTACTTGCTCAGGAGTCAAACCAGCCAAAGCAGCAGATACTTGAGCACCTACGAATTCAGCCGCTTTACCAGCTTCGTAAGTTTCAAGACTTTCACCACAACAGATGATTGGAAGCAAACCATTAGCAAAGATAGCTTTTGCTTTTTTGTTGATGTCTTCGTCTGTTTCGTGGAAGTAATCACGACGTTCTGAGTGACCGATTACCACGTAGTCCGTACCGATTTCTTTCAAAACTTGTGGGCTAGTTTCACCAGTGAAGGCACCAGCGTTTTCAAAGTAACAGTTTTGAGCAGCAACTTTAAGGTTTGAACCTTTAGCAGCAGCAAGAACAGTTGTCAAGTCAAGTGCAGGAGCTGCAATCCCAGCTTCAACAAGATCAGATGAAGGAAGTTTTGATGCTACTGCTTCAACAAATGCTTTTGCTTCTTCTGGGTTTTTGTTCATTTTCCAGTTACCAGCAATAAATGGTTTACGTGACATTTCACATACCTCGTTTTTCTAATTTTATACTAACTATTTTACCATAATTTTCGTGATAATGAAAGGTTGCACAAACTCTTTTACTTTTTAAAACAATAAAAACCCCGTCTTCACGGGGTTTTCTGTCTGTCTATATAATTGTTAATCTGGGAACTAGATCGAATTAAGCTTCGATTTCAGTAACCATACCTGAACCAACAGTACGTCCACCTTCACGGATAGAGAATGTAGTACCTTGTTCAACGGCGATTGGGTGGATCAACTCAACGTCGATAGTCACGTTATCACCAGGCATTACCATTTCAGTACCTGCTGGAAGTTCGATAGATCCAGTTACGTCAGTTGTACGGAAGTAGAACTGTGGACGGTAGTTGTTGAAGAATGGAGTATGACGTCCACCTTCTTCTTTAGAAAGGATGTAAACTTCACCTTTAAATTTAGTGTGTGGGTTGATTGAACCTGGTTTAGCGATAACTTGTCCACGTTCGATTTCATCACGTTGGATACCACGAAGAAGCACACCAACGTTGTCCCCTGCAAGACCTTCGTCAAGTTGTTTACGGAACATTTCAACACCAGTAACAACCGCTTTTTGGATTTCTTCTTTAATACCAACGATTTCGATTTCGTCGTTGACTTTAACGATACCACGGTCGATACGTCCTGATGCTACAGTACCACGTCCAGTGATTGAGAATACGTCTTCGACTGGAAGAAGCAATGGCTTGTCAGTATCGCGTTCTGGTTCTGGGATGTACTCATCAACAGTGTTCATCAAGTCCATGATGATGTCTTCGTATTTAGCATCACCTTCAAGAGCTTTAAGAGCTGAACCTTGGATAACTGGAAGGTCATCACCTGGGAAATCGTATTCTGAAAGAAGGTCACGGATTTCCATTTCAACCAACTCAAGCAATTCTTCATCGTCAACCAAGTCAACTTTGTTCATGAAGACGATCAAGTGTTTAACACCAACCTGACGTGAAAGAAGGATGTGCTCACGAGTTTGTGGCATTGGTCCGTCAGTTGAAGCTACTACAAGGATAGCTCCGTCCATTTGAGCGGCACCAGTGATCATGTTTTTAACGTAGTCCGCGTGTCCTGGAGCGTCGATGTGAGCGTAGTGACGTTTTTCAGTTTCGTACTCAACGTGCGCAGTGTTGATAGTGATACCGCGTTCGCGTTCTTCTGGAGCAGCATCGATAGACGCATAGTCTTTAGGTTGGTTAACTGATGAAGGCAAGCGACGTGCCAAAACAGTTGTGATAGCTGCAGTTAGGGTAGTTTTACCGTGGTCAACGTGTCCGATAGTACCAATGTTAACGTGTGGTTTACTACGATCGTATTTTTCTTTTGCCATTTGAGTAAAAGCCTCCAATAAAATATATTTTATAGATAGACAGTAGGCAATACAGTCTAACTTTCCTTACTATTTTATCAAATTTCGTCTAAATTGCAAGTGTTTTACTAGCTTTTTTTCTTATTTCTTTTTTCTTAAAGGAATTTATCCAAATGAAAGTTTGTGAAATCTCCTTTCCACTTCTTTTTTGAAATAAACAGCTAGATATTTCATTATTTGTGACCTATTTTACGTGTTTTTTCACAATCATTTTCACTTTATTCCAGTAAAAAACCAATCCCTTTAATCGAGATTGGTTTTAAGGGTTCACGATTAACCAGAATTACGCAATCCTGTCGCGACACCATTGATCGTGATATGAATCAATTTGTCCTGATCAGTAGGCAATTCGCCACGTCTCTGGCGTTTAATTAATTCTAATTGAATATAGTTCAGAACATTAAAGTATGGCATACGATAATCTAAACTATCTTTTAGATAAGGGTTCTCAGCTAAGAGTTCATCATGACCTTCAATCTGTAAAATAACATCCTTAGTCAATTGCCACTCGTCCAGGATAATATTGAAGATGTCACGAACCTTCTCTTCCTCACACAGCTTGGCGTATTCAAAAGCAATGTTCATATTGGCTTTTGAGAGCACCATGTCTACGTTTGAAAGAAGAGACTTGAAGAATGGCCATTTTTGGTACATATAACGCAAGGTTTCAATGTTTTCAGGATCTGCATCAATAAATTCTTTAAAGCTAGACCCTACACCGTACCAACCAGGGAACATCACCCGGCTCTGTGACCATGAGAAGACCCAAGGAATGGCACGCAAGCCACCGATTTCTTTGATAGTCTTTCGGGCTGCTGGACGGGAACCAATATTGAAACTAGAAATAGCCTTAATCGGACTGGATTCGAAGAAGTAATCATAGAAATGGTCATTGCCAAACACCAGTTCACGATAAATATCGTAGCTACGATTGACAATCTGATCCATTATCTCATTGTACTGATCGGACATGCTCTTTTCACTCTTCTGCTTAGCAATCATCCGGTTAATCGTTGCAGATACCAACATTTCCAAGTTGTAATAAGCTGCATCCTTGTTCCCATATTTATTGCCAATAACCTCACCTTGCTCCGTCAAACGAATGCGGTCATTAATGGATCTCAATGGTTGGGAGGTGATGGCTTCATAAGTTGGACCGCCCCCACGACCAACTGTTCCACCACGGCCATGGAAGAAGGTAATCTTCACACCAAACTCGTCACCAATCGCTGTTAATTGTTGCTGGGCCTTATAAAGAGTCCAACAAGAAGATAGATAACCACCATCTTTGTTACTATCTGAATAACCAAGCATAATTTCTTGGTAGTTATTCTTAGAAGCAATCCAGCGTTTAGCAATTGGAAGTGATAGATACTTTCTCATTGTATCTTCAGATTGATCCAAGTCTTCGATGGTCTCAAAGAGGGGAACAATTTGCACACGTGCGCTTTCCTTGTCAATTAGTCCCACTTCTTTCAACATGATAGCCAACTCAAGCATATCCGATACACTGGTTGCGTGAGAAATAATGGTTTGGCGAATGACATCTTCTCCTAAGCGGTCTTTTAATTCACGCGCTGTTTGGAAAATAGCTAATTCTTTTTCAAGCAATTCTGATTTTTCTGCATGGGTAGCAGATAAAATCCGAGGATCTTCTAACAACTCTTGTAAAAGCAACTCGCACTTTTCGTCTTCTGACAAATCACTATAATGGTCATTGATTCCAGCTTCTTTGAGAAGTTCCGCAACACAGGCTTCATGGACACTCGAATCTTGACGCATATCGATCGAAGCCAAGAAGAATCCAAAGACTTCTACTGCTTCTAATAACTCAGCAAACTCACCTGAGATTAAAGCCTCTGCCTTATTTTCAATCAATGATTCTTGAATAAGGTTCAAATCCTGTTTAAATTCTTCAACTGTTTCGTAATAAGGAGGACGATCTTCTGCCAACTCTTGGATAGCTCCACTGATGCGATTACCAATATAATCAGAAACCACTCCTTGTTGATGGGTGTGAGCACCGAGAAGACGTTCAACCGGATGACGGTCATCTACTGTTGAGCCAACGACAGACCATTCCTTAATATTCAATAAGGTTTGGACCAACTTGGATTGAATATAATGGAAGGCCCGACGGTAAGGCTCCTTCTCTCTAAAGACAGATGTATCACTGGAACGGGCTGCCATCTCTTCAACCGCTTGACTGGTTTTTGAAAGATTGGTAGAGAGGGAGAAGTTCCGATAAAGACTAGAGATTTTCTGAATATAATAGTTCAGAATGACTTCACTTTGAATCGTAGCTGATCGCTTCAAGGTCTCTGCAGTTACAAAAGGATTCCCATCCCGGTCTCCACCGATCCACATTCCCATCGTAATCGGTTTGGGGTGTTGCAACTCAATCCCTTGCTCTTTGGCAAGACGTTTGTATTCCAACATTAAGTTGGGAACAGCCTGAAGGAAGGAGCTATTATAGTATTCCATGACGTTGGTAATCTCATTGGTTACCTTGAGTTTCTTTTCACGGATCATATCGGTTTGCATCATAATTTCAATATTACGACGCAAATTATTGTACCATTTGGTCTCGTTCATCAAGCCAGCTTTTACATCCCGGTGTTGGCGCAAAAGACTGTGAATGTGAGTGGTTAAGTCCAACATGGTTTTCCGTTGTACTTGAGTCGGATGAGCGGTCAATACCGGTACCACATTGAGGTGTTCCAAGATTTCCTGAGCATTTTCAGTCTCAGCCACCTGGCGAATGGTGGACGACAGTTTTCCAAGATAGTCTTGACCCACATTATTTTGATGATTGATTTCAAAAGCCAAATCGACATCTTCAGAGATATTAATCAACAAGGGGAGAATGGCAAAGTAGCGAGAAATCACGGTCATCTCTTCATTTGATAGCTCTTTGACAATTTGATCCAATTTTAAATAGTCTTTTGAAACAGATAGTTTTTTCAATTCAAGAATCTTATCAAAGGTTTCTGGACTCACCAAATTTTTAGCAATATCTTCTAAAATAGTGGTTAAAATCTCTGCTTCTTCTTTGATAATTTCTTTGTTGGTATAGCTCTCTAGTTTTTGTAAAGTCATGATAACTCCTTTCTTTACTCACACCGGTTTAGTAATAGCTTTGAATTTTCTGAGGCTTCTCGTAAGAAGGGGCCTCTTGAGTAGCTAGGGCGCGCTTTTCACTCGCATCAATATTCAAGACAAGGGCAATCGCAATGGATAAGACCCACAAACTATTTCCTCCTTGTGAAAGGAAGGGGAAGGTCACCCCTGTCGAAGGAATCAGCCCAGAAATCCCACCAATGTTGATGAAAGTTTGGGTCAGGAGCATCCCTCCTATACCAATCGCCATCATCGAATTAAAAGGATCTCTTGCCCGAATCCCGACAAGAATAATGCGCAAAATTAAGAAGAACAACAAGGCTAAGATGAGACTAGCTCCCACAAAACCAAGTTCTTCAATAACGATTGAAAAGACAAAGTCTGTATGAGCTTCTGGCAAGTACCCTTGCTTTTCAATCGAATTTCCAAGTCCAAGGCCAAACCAGCCCCCATTACTCATGGCGTAATAAGAATTGGCTAGTTGATGTCCCGAATCTGATAAATCATTAAAGGGGTTGTAAAAAGCACTGAATCGTTTCGCTACATATCCAAAGACAGGGATTTTAGAGAAACGCTCTACCCCGATAAGCTGAATAGAATAAAGAAGAACGGTTGAACCTCCTACTAGGATAGCTAATAGGCTTGAAAACCAGCGGTAAGCTATCCCACTTGCACTAATCATAATTAAGGTTGTCAGTGCAAGAATGGTCGCATTTCCTAAGTCTGGCATGATGACCACAATAGCAATCAGGAAGAGCACCATCCAACGCCAATCCGACAAATCTCGAGGAAGCCATTGATTGTGGGTTAACGCTTGGTAATCATATCGTTGAATTTCTTCTTGCTTTTTAGAGAAGACCAAGGCCAAGTACCAGACGATGATAATCTTCAAATACTCAGCTGGCTGAATAGAGAAACCTCCAAAACTCAACCATCCATGCGCACCATTCACCGTATCTGTGATGAAACGCGATAGCAAAAGAAGGATCGTCTCAGCTATAATGAAAATTCCGATGAAGCCCTTTTTCTTAAGGACATTTAATTTCACCTTATAGGTAATCAGAATAGTGATCAAACTTAGAACAAAAAAGATCCCCTGGCTTCTGATCATCCCGAAAGGACTAAGCCCTTTTTGGATGGCTAAGGCACTCGTTGTCGAGTAGACTACTATCAATCCCAATACTGACAAAAGGAGGTAAGGGATCAGGATCGAATAGTTTAAAAAATGACGTTTTTCTAATTTCATGTAACACCCATACTTCTAATTTTCAAATTTCATTATATCACCTTTCAATAGTAAAAAAAAGGAAAGACCAAATAAGATTCGGTTTTCACTTTCAAAAGATGATCAAACAAACCAGTCTGACTCTTATTTCTACTCCAACTATTGTGAGGAAGCAAAGAAAATCGATCCTCTGATTCACTATCATATCATCTTGTTTTTCCTGTTTTCAGGCCCTTTGTTTTGCCTTTTTCCGTCTTTTACGGTAAAATGATTCTGTATGAGAAAAAGGATTAAACCAATTGTCCTCTTTGTCTTTTTCGCAAGTATCTTTTCCTTTTTGGTAATTTCTAAAACAGTAGCAGATATCCAAAGAAATCAACTTGCTAAAAACAAGACCCTACAAGAGGCAAAGAACACCAATCAAACAAAAATCCCATCTTCCTCTTCTTCTGACTCAGTTGAAGAATTAGATCAAGAATTTTTGAATCGACCAATTATCGATATCTCTGGTTGGCAATTGCCAAGCGAGATTGATTATGATCTTTTAGCACAAAATGTTTCCGGAGTCATTGTTCGAGTTCATAGTGGAGCTCAAGCTAAAAAAGAAAATGCCGCGACTTATTTAAATGGAATAGACAAATCATACGAAACTCATATTAAAGAGTTTCAAAAACGAAATATTCCAGTTGCGGTATATGCTTACGTAGCTGCCAAGGACAAAAAAGAAATGGAAAAGGAAGCAGAAGAGTTCTATCAGGCATCCAAAAAATACAAACCAACCTATTATTGGCTGGATGTAGAAGAAAAAACGATGGGTGATATGAACGCTGGCGTGGAGGCCTTCCGTGCCAAGCTAGAATCATTGGGAGCCAAAAATATCGGAATCTATATCGGGACCTATTTCATGGAAGAACATAGTATCTCCACTGATAAATTTACCGCCCTCTGGATTCCAACTTATGGTCATGATGACGGCTACTACAATGCAGCACCATCTACTGATGACGAGTATGATCTTCATCAGTACACCTCTCAGGGACAATTGAATGGTTTCACCCACTACTTGGACTTGAACCAGATTGCTCCTACACAAAATCGAGAAAAAATCTACCGAAAACTATTTACTGTAGAAAAGAATTAAAAGAGGCAACTGCCTCTTTTTCTCTTGAACGGAAACTCAAATAGTATGATATAATGTTAGGAAATTAAGAGAAAGAGAAGAGTGAGATGGCAAAAAAACAAAAAGTAAAAAAAACATTGGTTGAACAAATACTGCAGAAAGCGAAAATCGACCATACAGGATTGCAAATCAATGCTCTTGAGGGAATCATCCCAGAAGGAATTACGACTGATCAAATCTATAAGACACTGGCTCTAACAGGTGATAAAACTGGTCCCGTCATTGGGATTGTTCCCATCTCTGCCCACTTATCCGAAAAAAAATTGGCTAAACTATCTGGCAATAAAAAAGTTAGTATGATTCCGCAAAAAGACTTAGAAAAGACGACGGGCTATGTTCATGGGGCCAATAATCCTGTTGGTATCCGACAAAAACACAACTACCCTATTTTTATTGACCAGTCTGCCCTGGAACTCGATCAGATGATTGTCTCTGCAGGTGAAGTTGGTCATAGCATTCAAATCAAGGCGCAAGATTTAGCTGATTTTGTCAAGGCTAGCTTCGAAGACTTAGTCGAGTAAAGGATAAAACCAATATGAAATTATATTTTGTCCGTCACGGACGTACTGAGTGGAATGAAGAGGGACGTATCCAAGGGGCAAATGGTGACTCTCCGATTTTAGAATCTTCC
Source organism: Streptococcus sp. DFI.7.26 (assembly GCF_022240605.1). NCBI lineage: Bacteria > Bacillati > Bacillota > Bacilli > Lactobacillales > Streptococcaceae > Streptococcus > Streptococcus sp. DFI.7.26. The sequence goes on from NZ_JAKOGN010000002.1 coordinate 55,293, forward strand.
ATCCAACAGTTAAAAGCCTTGGGCCAGCATTTATCTCAAACATACTTTGATGCAGCTTATTCAAGTGACTTGCCTAGAGCTGTCCATACTGCTCAAATCATTCTCGAGCAAAATCAACATCCTATCTCCCTCCAAGAGACTCCTGCTCTACGGGAATGGTGGCTTGGTAGGTTAGAAGGTAGAAAAATTGTGGAGTTGAAGGCTCTCTATCCGGAGGAAATGAAGGCCTTTCGTCATAATTTAGCTGAGTTTCACCACGATATTTTCGGAGCAGAATCCGTTGAAGAAACCACCCAACGGACCGAAAATTTTATCAAAAGTTTAAAAGACAAGTCTGGCGAGGCCATTCTAATCGTTGGCCATGGCGCTAATTTAACCGCTTCTATTCGGACTCTTCTAGGCTATAAACCAGAGGAACTCCGTAAAAATGGCGGACTCAATAATGCTAGTGTGACGATTCTAACAACAGATGATTTTGAGCACTATCACTTAGATACTTGGAATGATACTTCTTATTTAAAAGACTAAAAAACACTGATCTTGCGATCAGTGTTTTCTTTTATTTTATTTCATAGTTGGGAAGAGCAATACGTCACGGATAGTAGTCGTATCAGTAAGGAGCATGCAGAGACGGTCGATACCGATTCCCAATCCTCCTGTTGGTGGCATACCATATTCAAGAGCTTCTACATAATCGTAGTCAATTCCAGTTGCTTCGTCGTCTCCCAATTCTTTGGCGCGTGCCTGCGCTTCGAAACGTTCCAATTGGTCGATTGGATCGTTCAATTCTGTAAAGGCATTAGCATATTCCTTTGTCATGATGAAGAGCTCGAAACGATCTGTGAAACGAGGATCTTCGTCATTCTTCTTAGCCAATGGTGATACAGCTACAGGGTGTCCATAGACAAAGGTTGGTTGTGTCAAGGTTTCTTCCACATATTCTTCGAAGAAGGCATTGATAATATGCCCCACTTCAGTGTAGTGTTTTTCAACTGGCACATGTTTTTCTTTAGCAAGGGCTACTGCTTCTTCAAAGCTCATTTCCTGCCAGAAGTCAACACCAGCAATTTCCTTGATCGCATCCACCATGTGGACACGTTTGAATGGTTCATTGATCTTGATTTCAGTTCCCTGATAGTCAACTGGACCATCCCCATGAATGGCTTTCGCAGCATGTTGGATAATCCCTTCCGTCAAGTCCATAATATCTTGGTAGTCAGCGTAAGCTTGGTAGACTTCGATGGAAGTAAATTCTGGGTTGTGGGTAGCATCCATTCCTTCATTACGGAAGATACGTCCGATTTCATAGACGCGTTCCATCCCACCAACGATCAAGCGTTTCAAGTGAAGCTCGGTCGCAATCCGAAGTACCATGTCAATGTTTTGAGCATTATGGTGAGTGATAAACGGACGCGCAGATGCTCCACCAGCTTCATTGTGAAGAACAGGGGTTTCTACTTCAAGGAAGCCTTGACCATCCAAGTAACGACGGATTTCTGAAATGATTTTCGAACGGGTTACAAAGCGGTTAAAGCTTTCACGGTTCGAAATCAAATCCAAGTAGCGTTTGCGGTAGATGGTTTCCACATCAGACAAGCCATGGAATTTTTCAGGCAAGGGACGAAGGGCTTTAGACAAGTGTGTGATGTGAGTAGCTTTGATGGAAAGCTCACCCATATCGGTCCGCATCACTTCTCCTTCTACCCCAAGGAAATCTCCAAGGTCAGCCTTTTTGAAAATTTCATAATTTTCTTCACCGACCGCATCTTTACGAACGTAAATTTGGATTTGACCTTCACGGTCTTGAAGGTGGGCAAAGCCAACCTTCCCTTTCCCACGTTTGGTCACGAGACGGCCTGCAATAATGGCCGTTTCGTTCAAGTCATGAAGTTGTTCTTTATCTAATTCTGAATATTTTTCTTTCAATTGACCAGAATCTGCAGTTCGTTCGAATCGCTTTCCAAATGGGTCGATTCCTTGTTCACGAAGGGCCGCCATCTTTTCGCGACGGACAATCTGCTGGTCATTTAATTCTTCCATATGTTCAGTAGTCATTTGGAACCTCCTAAGTTATTCTCCCCTATTTTATCATATTTGACGGGGAAATACACTATTCTTGAGCAGGAAAAATGAAAAAAGGAATGGAAGGAAAGGGTTCCTTCCCCCTTTTCCATCACATTCCATTCATTCATAATCAAATTTTACTTCATCCGAGTCAAGCATGTAGGGCATCCATCCTTATTCATAGCGAAGAGCTTCAATCGGATCGAGTTTTGATGCCTTGCTTGCTGGTAGGATACCGAAGACAATTCCAACGCAAGCTGAAAAGATGATACTTCCGATAGCCACTGACATGGAGACGACTGGTGGTCCTTCTAGAGCACCTGCGGCAGCTGTGGCGATGAGGGCATTGACACCATAAGCCAATCCCAGACCGAGAATTCCTCCCATCATGGTCAAGACCATGGATTCGATGAGGAATTGAATCAAGATTTTTCCACGAGTAGCTCCAAGAGCTTTTCTCAGACCGATTTCACGTGTCCGCTCGGTCACAGAAACCAACATGATATTCATGACCCCAATCCCACCAACGAGAAGGGAAATTCCTGCAATCGCACCAATGACTGTTGTCATAATACTGAGCATTTGATTGGTCTGCTCCAAGATACTATCCATGTTAAAGATTTGGAACTCTCCTTGGCGAACTCCCGACAACTCGGTTAATTTTTTCGCCGCTTCTATCCCAGTTGGTTTAATCTGTTTGACATCTGGGATATGCACCACAATAGTAGAAATTTCTTCTGTTCCAAATTCTGAAGCTACTTGGGTATTGGCCATCAAGGCACTTCCTCCAGAAGAAACCCCGTATAATGCAGATCCAGCATTTGGATCCTTGAAGATCCCTACCACCCGATAGTTGTTGTCTCCGACAGCAACCACTTGGTTGAGGGCACTTTCCGTCCCAAATAAGGTCGAAGCTAAACCTTCATCCAACATGATGACCCGTGAGAAACTCTGATAATCTGAAGGATTTAGTTTTCTTCCTGAAACCAATTCAAATTTTCTTACTGAGAAATAAGTATCATTGACCCCCATGATATTGACCCCTTCAGATTTTTTCTTCTGATAGGAGATAGTGGCATTGGCCGTATTTCCAACATAGTAGCCATCAATGCCAGGAATATTGGTCAATTCCTTGACCCATTCTTCTTGAACGACGGGTGGTGTTTCAAGGATTGGGTTGTCAACGTCCTCGCTAGTTTCCTCTCCATAGCCAGCTGGCGGTGACATTCCTTGGTCTCCTTCACTAGCAACACCGCCTTCACCACCACCTTCTTCTGAGACAGGTTCTGGCCCAAGATTAAAACCAGTCATGTAGCCACTCTTTCGGGCGGAATAGGAAATCTGAACATATTGTTGATCCTTGGTAAAGGTCTTAGTCACTCCCGCTTTCATCCCATCTCCGAGAGCCATGATGACAACGACTGAGGCAACCCCGATGATAATCCCTACCATGGTTAAGAACGATCTCATTTTATGTCCCATAATGGAACTAATAGCGAATTTCCAGTTCTGCATCAGGCCCTCCTTTCATTACGGCTATCCGAAGATATCACTCCATCTCGAATGACAATCTGACGTTTGGCATAGGCAGCAATCTCCGTTTCGTGGGTCACCATGATGATAGTTTTCCCTTCTTGATTGAGGGCTGTCAAAAGCTCCATAATCTGATCGCCGGTCTTGGAGTCAAGAGCTCCTGTTGGTTCATCCGCTAAGATAATAGAAGGATGATTGACCAAAGCACGCGCGATGGCCACCCGTTGTTTTTGCCCTCCGGACAGTTCCGAAGGAAGGTGGTGCATCCGCGTATCTAGCTCAACTTTCTTTAAAAATTGTTCAGCTAATTCCTTTCGTTTAGAAGGATTTACTCCTGCATAAATCAAAGGAAGCTCGACATTTTGAAAAGCATTGAGTTTCGATAGAAGAAAGAATTGTTGGAAGACAAAGCCTATTTGCTCATTGCGAACCTGGGCTAATTTCTTCTCACTAAGATTTCCTACTTCTTCCCCCTCTAGCCTATACTCACCGCTGGTCGGACGATCCAGAAGACCAATGATGTTCATTAGGGTAGATTTCCCAGACCCGGAAGGTCCCATGATAGCTAGAAATTCCCCTTCTTCCACATCTAAATGGATATCCTTTAATACCTGTAGGGTTTGATCGCCATTTTGATAACTTTTATTGATGTTTTTCAGCTCAATCAATTTTGTCATATTTTCCGACCTCTTTCCCATCTTCCAAATCGCCAGAAGGGTTGGTGATGACTTGAGCATCCTTGTTCAAACCAGATAAGATTTCTTGATTTTCTGCATCTGCATTTCCTAAGGTAACATTGACTTTTTTAGCCTTGCCAGCTTCAATCGTCCAAACATAGCTTTGATCGCCGTCTGATAAGACACTTGTCACAGGAACCAAAGGATGGATGGTTGAACTTTTTACTTCAATATTGACAGAGAAACCTTGTTTCAAATCACCAATCTCACTGGTAATATCTACCGTAAACGGATACTTAGCTCCCCCTGTTCCTTGTCCAGAACCTGCGGCATTTGCACCAGCCTGACCAGCTTCTGTCGGATAATTGGCAACGTAGCTAATCTTTCCAGTCCATTTTTTCCCAGGATAGACCTTAGAGGTTAAGGTCACTTCCTGACCAACTGAAATGTTGGCTAGATTGTACTCAGACAACTCACCTTTTACTTGAAGGTTACCGTTGCTGACAATATGAACAAGGGTTTGGTTGGTTCCGGTTGTTGATTTGGAGACATCTTTATTGACTTCTACAACCGTTCCATCTGTACTACTTTTTACAGTTGTAGCATCCAACAAAGCTTTAGCTTTTTCCATATTGGCTACAGCATCCGCACGGGCATCGCGCAAATCACCCACTTGTGTGTCCAAAGAGCGTTGGGCTTGAGAGGCTGATTTGCCATCTGCTTCCTCATCCCCTGTTGTATCAATGGTCACTCCATTGGTCATGAGATCGTTCAATTGACGATCTGCCTTATTGACCGCACGTACCGCCGCGTCATAGGCAGATTGCGCTTCTGTACTACTATATTGAACAATAGCTTGGCCGGCGGTTACTTGATCCCCGACATTCACTAGGATGGATTGCAAATCTCCTTTGGTTCCGTCAAAATAAATATATTGTTCTTGATTGGCTGTGACCTTACCTGTCAATAAAACAGAGGAAGCAATCGAACCTTCTTTCACGGTTTGTACCATAGGTGTCATATTGACCATTTCTTCAGGGCCACTACCTGATTTTCCAAAAGCAAGCCAGCTCCCCATTCCTACAACTGCTATAGCAGCACCAGTCGCTGTAATAATTTGCCATTTTTTAAATTTCTTCATTTCTTTCCTCCAATATTCGAAAGCGTTTCAAAGTATAAGTTTAGTATATCATATTTCCTCATTTTTCAATTCAGAATCATCTGTTTTGCACGTTTTTTTTGCTATCTTGTTTTCTCCTCCTATTCAACGATGGCAATTTCTTGATTTTTGTAACCTTTGTTGTTACAATGAAAGTGTAAATCAACAAAGGAGTACTAACCATGAAAGAATTTGATATTATCTCCATTGGTGGAGGTAGCGGAGGGATTGCTACCATGAACCGAGCTGGAGAACATGGAGCCCGAGCTGCTGTTATTGAAGAAAAGCAACTAGGTGGGACCTGTGTCAACAAAGGATGTGTCCCTAAAAAAATTATGTGGTATGGCGCCCAAATTGCTGAAGCCATTCGTGATTACGGTCCAGATTATGGGTTTACTTCTGAACAGACCAATTTTGATTTTGCGACCTTAAGAAAAAATCGCGAAGCTTATATTGATCGGGCTCGTTCTTCTTATGATGGCAGTTTTAAACGAAATGGTGTGGAGTATATCCAAGGTCGCGCTCGCATTGTCGACGCCCATACAGTCGAAGTCAACGGGGAAACCATCAAGGCTAAACACATTGTGATCGCTACAGGGGCTCATGCTTACATCCCAGATCTACCTGGAGCAGACCTAGGAGAAACCTCTGATGATGTCTTTGCTTGGGAAGAACTACCAAAATCAGTTGCCATTATTGGCGCTGGCTACATTGCGGTAGAACTAGCCGGTGTGCTACATGCCCTTGGTGTTAAGACAGACCTCTTCGTTCGAGGTGATCGTCCTTTAAGAAAGTTTGATTCATACATTGTCGATGGCTTAATGGAGGAGATGGATAAACAAGGATTGCCTCTCCATCCTCACAAGGTTCCTGTCCGACTCACGAAGGAAGAAAATGGTCAAGTCCGAGTCTATTTCGAAGATCAATCATCTTTTGTCGCTGATCATGTCATCTGGGCAACCGGCCGAAAACCAAACGTCCAAGACCTCGATCTAGAAGCTGCAGGCGTCACCTTAAATGAAAAAGGATTCATTGCAGTGGATGAATACCAGAATACGGTTGTTCCTGGCATCTATGCTCTTGGAGATGTCACGGGCGAAAAAGAATTAACTCCTGTCGCTATCAAGGCAGGGCGTACCCTATCCGAACGTCTCTTTAATGGAAAAACCGATGCTAAAATGGACTACGCAACCATTCCGACCGTTATCTTTTCCCATCCCGCTATTGGTACAGTCGGTCTCACTCAAGAAGAAGCCGAAAAACAATATGGAAAAGAAGCTATCAAGGTCTATACTTCAAGTTTCGCCTCTATGTATTCAGCTGTGACCCAGCATCGTCAGTTGGCTAAATTTAAACTCATCACTGCAGGACCGGAAGAAACCGTTGTCGGTCTCCATGGTCTTGGGTATGGGGTAGATGAAATGATCCAAGGATTTGCCGTTGCTATCAAGATGGGAGCGACAAAAGCTGATTTCGATGCGACCGTCGCTATTCATCCAACTGGATCCGAAGAATTCGTTACCATGCGCTAACATTAGAAAAGGTTTGTCTGACAAGCCTTTTTCTTCTGTTTAAATTTTAATGGATCATCATTGGAGCTACCATAGTCTAATCTTTCATTTTAACTCTCTTTCCTTACATTTTTGTAAGATAACAAGGTTTGATAAGATAACCATCAGATTCAAAAATAGATTTCAACATCCATATAAAAGAGCCTGAAGATTCGCTTCAGGCTCTGTTTTTTTAAGGCAAGATAGCAATGGCACGGACAGGTGAACCAGTTGCCTTGTCCCAGTGAGGGAAGGCAATTGAAATCAAGGCACCTACGGCTGGCACTTGATCCAAGTGGTTCAAGACTTCTACTTGGTAGATATTTTGCTCCAAAAGGTAGTATTCATTGACCAAGCCATGCTCTGCTGCTGGAATACCAGCATCTGTGTCGAAGGTTTCATGGCCCACAGCCTTGACATGGCGTTCATGAATCAAGAATTCCAAGGCTTCACGGCTCCATCCTGGACTTTGTTGAACCCCATTTTCATCCAGATTACGCATAGCATCTTGATCTGGCCAACGTTTTGACCAATCACTACGGAAGGCAACAAAAGCACCCTCAGCAATTTGTCCATGTTCAGCTTCAAAATCCAAAATATCTTGTTTGCTCAAGATAAAGTTTGGATTGGCTGCAACTTCTTTAGACTTGTCGATAACATAGAGTGGCAAGAGGAGATCTTTGAGGTCAATCTCATCCAACCAACGACCACCTTCAACAAAGTGAATTGGTGCATCAATATGCGTTCCGTATTGACCAACCACTGTAAATTTTTGAACATGGAAGCCATCTTTTAATGTGAAGAGGTCTTCTTGTTGCAAGGCAGGAAGAGCTGGGAAGTGTGGACTTTCTGCATTAATTTGGTGACTCAAGTCCACCCATTTTTTAGCTTGCAATTCTTTATAAATACTTAATAAATCTGACATATGGATTCCTTTCCTATAAGTGCTACATGAGATAAACGAATAAGGTTATTATAACAGTCTATCCCATCATCCACAATGATTTGCGTTAATCTTGTTTTCTTGAATGGGATATAGTTTCAAACTATAATTATAGAAAGCAGCAAAAAAGAGGCTGGGACAAAAGTCCTAGTCTCTCAATTGTCTATGGATTATCGAGCAAGACGCAGTGGTTGAGGGGGCTCTACCACGCTGATTTCATCAGCTTTTACAACCCTACTCAACTATGCGGAGTTGGGACGACGAAATCGAATTCTAATGAATTACTGATTTCTGTCCCACTCTCTTTCTTACTCAGCCTATTACTGTTTAAATGCATCTAGCAGAACTTGGAATTCTTCATTGGTGAGCGTGATCCCCTTGCCCATCTTCGTATGGTCTGGGCTCCAAGTTCGGATATCATACTTGGCAGGTGCTCCATTAAAGCTAACCCGGTTTAACTCCTTGGTCCATCCTTTTTCATTTTCAGATAAGACCAAGAGTTGTTCTTCAATTTCAAAACTAAAATCTGCCATTTCATACTCCTTTCAATGTCTTTCACCTTAATAATTCGTAAAAAATTTTACAAAATGAATGAAATTTTCTATAATATATTGTATCAACTTATGGAGAATTATGCTATGAAAAGATTTCTTGAGCTTCTCAAGGACCGAGCCAATGTATTTTTCAACGATAAAACCTCTCAACCAGCTCCTTTAGAGGATGGTAAAACGATTCAAATTATTGAACTGGCCCTTCGAAAAAAACAAGGAGTCCATGTCATCTTCCAAAATAAGAGTTTTACAGGCGATATCGTGAAATATGATCAGGAACGAAAACAACTCATTGTCAAGAATTTTAAAAAGAGTATGTCAACTATCATTCGAATTTCAGACATTCAAAAGATTAGTCTCGTTCCACATACGATTCGAATCGCACAACAAAAAACACCGTAAACTTCCAAGCTTGGGAAGCATGCGGTGTTTTTTTTTTACGTTTTATGCACGAACTGTTTGACTAGTTCCATCTTCTTTATAGAGGTTGATCAAGCCTTCTTTGAGTGCACGGATCATATCACCTGGTTCAACTGGTGTTGGCATATGAATAGTCAATAACTCCATTGGATTTGGAGCCCGATCAATTTTATTACCCTTGGCATCATGCAAATCTTCAATGACTGTTTCAAAATGACGGAACCCAGGTCCGTAAAATTCTACTTGGTCTCCTTCATTGATGACATTCCGTTGTCGAATGGTCGCAATTTGCTTGTCCGCATCATAGGCTACCACTTCTCCGACAAACTTGTACTCTGGAATCTTCCGACGAGCCCCAAACAGTTGCTCGTTTTCAGATGGTGTTCCGTAATAGAATCCTGTAGCCAACTCACGTTGGGCTACCTTCCACATTTCATCTACTAGATCTTGCTTAATCGCTTCAAACTTCTCAGGACTTTCCAAATAAGCATCAACAGCTGCCTTGTAGCAGTTCGTTACGGTAGAGACATAGTGAATGGACTTCATCCGACCTTCAATCTTGAGGCTGTCCACTCCATTTTCAATCATATCAGGGATATGGTCAATCATCGACATGTCCACAGCTGACATCGAGAATTCTTCAGGGATTTCCCCTTTGAGACTCTTACGTTCTTGGCCAAATGGCATATCGTAGAGATCGTACTTCCAACGACAAGATTGGGAACATCCTCCACGGTTGGCATCACGCATACTCATATGATTGGACAAGGTACAACGGCCAGAGTAGGAGATACACATTGCTCCGTGAACAAAGGCTTCAATTTCAACATCCGTCCGCTTACGAATTTCCGCTAGTTCTTCCATTGAAACTTCCCGAGCCAAAACGACCCGTGTCAAGCCCAAGTCTTTCCAAAACTCTAGAGTTTCATAGTTGGTGGCACTAGCTTGGGTAGAGAGGTGAATTTCCAAACCAGGTGCTTCTGTCGCTGCGATGGTAATCAGGGCAGGGTCTGATACAATGACCGCTGCGATTCCGATATCCCGTAAGCGACGGAACCATTCACCAGCTCCAACTTCATTTCCTTCATGCATGACCATATTGGCTGCAACATAGACCTTGGCTCCATACTTGGCCGCAAATTGGACACCTTCTTCCATTTGCTCAAAGGTGAAGTTTCCTGCACGGCTACGAAGACCATAGGCCTGACCACCGATGAAGACTGCATCCGCACCATAGCGCACAGCAACCTTTAGTTTCTCAAGTGTTCCCGCAGGTGATAGAACCTCAGGACGTTTCAATTGTTTTGTCATCATATCTCCTAGTATATTACAAGTATATTAGTTAGATTATCAATCTTGTCTATTTTATAGCAAATCCAGTCGAAAGGCAATGGTTTGGGAATTGTTTTGACAATTCTCATTCTTTACCATCACCAAAAAGGAAGGCCCGCACTCTTGGCAGGCTTTTCTCCTTTATTTAACCATGTCTGGATCGTAATCATAAAATCCAGTGTCAAGGAAACGATTCTTAGGATGCAATTGGTGAATCTGCTCATCCAATAAGAAGGCTTGATCAGATGTGAAAGTCCCAGCTTCTAGAAGCTCACGTGCTTTCACAAAACACTTGGCAATTTCCACAAAGTTTTGACCAGGTGTATAAATCCCCTCTAACTTCCAGTGAGTAAAACCATGCTCGACTAACTCAGAGAGTTTGGTCATCAAATCCAGGTCATTATTGGCAAAAATATGAGTTCCATGCTTGTCCTCAAAGATAGAATAGTGGCTTTCTGGATCTCCTGGTTCTGCCAAAAAGAGATCACGCTCTCTCGTCTTTTCATCATCGATATGAGTAAAATTATAATAATTTTGTAGAAGAGGACGTTTAGAATGGTGAATCACACTAGCCCCATAAACCAATACTTCAGCAGGAATCTCTAAAATTTCTGGCATCTTGAAAAGCTCTGCAGATGGGATTTCTCGAGCAAGAACAGCTTCAGAAACACCAGCCTTCTGTCCCCAAAAATTGATCTGACGGCTACTTGTCACCATGGTAGAAGCATCATAAATGGTTTTAAAGTTATAGCCATCCCGCTTCAATACATAAAAGACGCCTGCATCTCCCACCGTGATATAATCAACGTTAATCGAAGCAAGGAAATCTAAAAATGGTTTGATACGATCCATCATGTCTTGGTGCATCAAGGCATTGACAGCCACTGTCATTTCCTTACCTGCGGCATGGACCAGTTCAGAAATTCGACTTAATTCGTCATACGAGAAAGTGTGAGGAAGTCGTAATCCAAATTCCTTTTCTCCGACATAAATACGGTCCACACCTACTTCTAGAAGGGCTTGAACCTGTTCAATACTTTCAGCTGTAGCTGTAATAATTATCTTTTTCATGAAAACTATTATACCAAAAAAGTCATTTTGCTCTCTAAATTTCTTAATTTTGTAAAAATTGTAACAGTTTTGTAACATTTCTATGCTTGAAAACGTGTTAAAATAATAGAGTACTGTTAGGAGAGAGAAATATGCCCGCAAGAAAACTTAGAGTTGTTGAAGAATACGACTATGTCGAAGTCCCTCTTCAACAAGAGAATACAACAACTAATTATGATTTTAACCTTGATACTGAACCAGCTCCGCAATTAAGTGAGCTACTATTTTTCCTTAATATTGCTGTGTTTTGTGTCTTAACTGTTTTATTTAGTTTCGTCTTTTTATCAATGAAGATGAATACCTTCTTTGCTTTTGCCTCAGCAATTGCTTGTAGTTTGGGAAGTATCCAAGCTTTCCGTATTTTCCAGTTAAAACGGAAACAGGACTAAGATTACATTTTTAGCCTCCTTCGGGAGGCTTTTTGGCATTTCCCATCCTCGTTTGTCATTTCATAAAAGAAATCCCTCACCATTGGTGAGGGATTATTTTATTCTTCTTCTACAGCTGTTTCTTTGATCTCTTCTTCCACTTCTGGAAGAGCTGTTTCTTCTTCCAATTCAAGGACAATCTCTTCACTTTCTTTTTCCTGTTTAGGCTGGAAAGGACTTGCTTGATTGCCGGTCTTTTGCTGGATTTTTTCCTTAATCGTTTGGATAGCATCTTGTGAAAATTCTACCACATCCTGCGTCTTATCTTTCACTGTCTCTATAACAGTGTCTTTGTTGATCTCGCCACTTTCAACTTTTTCCTTGGTTTGCTGAATAGCGTCTGATGCTTGCTTGGATAACTCCATTGCAGATTGTTTCACAGAATCATGAACTTCTTGTGGATTTTCTTGGTATTCTTTTACAAAACCTTTGACTTTCCCAGTCAACTCTTTCCCTTTTTCTGTTGTCAGGAAGTAGGCAACAGATGCGCCAGTGATCGTTCCAATTAACAATGATGATAAACGTCCCATAAGGTACCTCTTTTCTTATTTAAATAATTTCATAGCCATGCGAGCTGCTTTTAATCCGACAGATGTTTTAACGGTTTTCCCACCAACTACGACAGCTTTTTTGCTAATCTGACGCGCTTGATCATTCAGATCTGATACAGATACAGACAAATCTGCCACTGCAGTGAAGAGTGGATCAATGGTTGCAACTTTTTGATTCAAATCTTCTGTCAAAACATTCACTTTTGCTAACAACTCATTGGTTTGGTGTAAGGTTACATTCACATCTGATGTCAAGGTCTTAATCGTTACCTGAGTCTCATCTACAACTTTTCCAATCTTTGAAAACAAGATAATCAAGTAGATGACCAAAACTACTAAAGCTAACCCTAAAAGCCCATAGGCAATTTCAATAAACATTTCTTTTCTCCTTAATCTATTTCCGTTCTATAAAATGGTGCATTCTTTTTTCGTTGATAGATCATGATGCTGATTCCAAGTAGGATGAGGATCAGGGAAAGCCATTGTGAAACTCGAATTCCCAAAAACATCAAGCTATCTGTCCGCATTCCTTCAATAATCATTCGACCAAAGCCATACCAAATCAGATAGAAAGCAGTAATTTCGCCCTTTCTCAAAAGTTTCGGACGACGACGCAAGTAAAGAATCAGCACAAAACCAAGCAAGTTCCAACAAGATTCATATAAGAAGGTCGGTTGACGGTAATGTCCATCAATGAACATCTGATTCCGAATGAAAGAAGGTAAATAATCTAAATTCTTAACAATGGCTCCGTAGGCTTCTTGGTTAACAAAATTGCCCCAACGGCCAATACTTTGAGCAATCATGACACTCGGTGCAGCGATATCTAAAAAATTAACTGGATCAATCAAACGACTGCGTGAAAATAGGTAGAGGACTAGAGCCCCTGCCAGGAGTCCACCATAGATAGCAATCCCACCGTTCCATACGGCAAAAATCTCTCCTGGGTTTTCCCTGTAATATGACCATCGAAAAATAACATAGTAGAGACGGGCCCCTATAATCGCTACTGGAAAAGCAATCAGAATGAAATCAATAATATCGTCTGACTCTATCCCTTTACGAGGAGCTTCTTTCATAGACAGGATAACCGCCAAAAGGAGACCGAAGACGATACAAATCGCATACCAGCGAATGCTAAAGGGACCAAGTTGAATGGCTACTGGATTCATACTTTCACCTCATTCTGATCAATCAACTGGGTCAATCGATCTTCAAAGGTTTTAGTAGCATCATATCCCATTTCTTTGGCGCGGTAGTTCATCGCAGCTGCTTCAATGACAACGGAAATATTGCGACCTGTCTTAACAGGGATGCGAATTCTTGGAATGGTTACTCCACAGAACTCAATTTCTTCCGCATTGTTGCCAAGACGATCGTAGGTTTGTTCCTTGGTGTAGTTTTCCAAGTAAACCGCGATTTGAACTTGAGAAGAATCTTTAACTGCACTGGCACCATAGAGACTCATGACATCAATGATCCCGACTCCCCGAATCTCTAGCAGATGGCGTAGAATTTCAGCAGGCTCACCCCACAAGGTCATCTCATCACGGGCGAAGACATCTACCCGGTCATCTGCTACCAAACGATGGCCTCGTTTGACGAGCTCTAACCCAGTCTCACTCTTCCCGATTCCACTATCTCCTTGGATCAGAACCCCCATGCCATAGATATCCATCAAGACACCATGGACACTAGTTCTTTCCGCAAGGAGAGAATCTAGGTAGCTTGATAGTTCACCAGACAAGCGACTAGTTGGAACGCGACTGCTTAAAATCGCGATTTGCTTTTCCTCTGCAGCACGGAGCATTTCTTCTGGAATCTCCAAATCACGTGCAATAATGATAACTGGTGTTTCCGGCTGGAACATCTTTCTCAAAACTTGGTGACGATTGTGAGAGGTCATCTTGATGAGGTAAGACCACTCTTTCATCCCAACCAATTGAATTCGTTCTGGAGTATAGTAATCAAAATATCCTGTCATTTCAAGTCCAGGACGTGAAATATCTGCCGTTGTGATTTCTTTTTCAAATAGGCTTTCATTGCCGTACACAACCTTTAAACGAAGCTTATCAATTAAATCTCGGACTGTTATTGCCATAGGCTTCTCCCTTTTTGTTTTCTCTTACTATTATAGCAAATTATCCCAGGTAAGACTTGCTCAAGCATCTTTTTTTGGTATCGAAACTGATGCTATTATTCTCACACTTATTCCAGTACTCTTTGATGTTTCTCTTTATCCTTGTTATCCCATTTTTCCATCGTCCTCTTTTTTAGTTAAAAAAACAAAGATGGAGAAAGGCCTGGTCCTTCTCCACATTCTTATTTGATTCATGAAAACTCTTTAAAAGAATGGATCATCGTCTTTGATTACTTGTGCATCCTTCCGTTTGCGAGGTCCGAGGCCATACTTTTCTCTATCAAGGTCTTCTTTATATGGCAAGGAGAAGGCACACAGGCAATAAATAGCCAAGCCTACAAGCCCATAAGCATGAAAGATACTAAAGAGCACAAAGAGAAAACGCAATAGGTTTGCATCGAGCCCAAATCGATCCGCTAGTCCAGCAAATACTCCGAAAACGATTCTGCCTCGACGTAATTTATAAAAAGTTGGATTCAAGGGCCTACCTCCTATTATTTTAGAACAGTATATCCCGAAATCAAGTCACTGTCATCCGACTCAAGGCCGATTTCCTGGATCAATTGTCCCTTGATACTTAAGTAGTCCTCGACACCGCCCACAGCGGTACTTTTGCAGATCAATCTGCCGCTTTCTCCTGAATTCTTGCCCACAGCTCGTACAAACATAAATCTTATAGTTTCCCTTATCAACTGAAGGGGCATACCGCAAGCCGTCTACCTTTTTGAGTAAGGCCTTGAAATCTTGATCCTGATGGCGATACCCCTTTTTCATATAGTAGAGATGGTAGTGACACAACTCATGGCGGACAATCTTTCGAAAAATCTCCCAGCCAAATCTTTCTAGGATTCTGGGATTGAAATCCAGATGGCCATCTTTTGGAAAAAAGCGACCGCCGGTCGAACGCAAGCGAGGATTCCAGATGGCTTGGTGAAGAAATGGGCGACCAAAATCTTCCAGCGATACTTCTTGAACGTATTTAGTCAGATTCATGTGGTGCCAAGAGGGAAAGATTTACTTTTTCCCGTTCTAAATCAATCTTGTAGACCCAAACGGTCACTAGGTCGCCAACTGAAACAACTTGACTTGGATGCTTGATAAATTGCGGACTCATCTGTGAAATGTGGATCAAACCATCTTCATGAATCCCAATATCGACAAAGGCTCCAAAGTCAACAACATTGCGGACAACTCCTTCTAGTTTTTGACCAATCTTCAAGTCTTTCAAGTCAAGAACATCCTGGCGAAGGACGGGAGCATCAAAAGAATCACGTAAATCGCGACCTGGTTTGAGAAGATCTGCGACAATATCTTTCAAGGTTTCAGGACCAATTTCAAGTTCCTGAGCCATAGAAACCGTGTCAATTTGTTTCAATTTGGCTTGGGCCTCTTCATCCATTTCCCGAATCCCTAGTAAGGTAAAGAGCTTCTTCACTGCAGGGTAACTTTCTGGATGGACCCCTGTCCGATCGAGGAAATTCTCACTTTCTGGAATCCGTAAGAAACCAGCTGCTTGTTCAAAAGCCTTGGCTCCCAGACGAGGAACCTTTTTGATCTGTGCCCGAGAAGTGATCAACCCTTCTTCTTCCCGGTACTTCACGATGTTCTCAGAAATGGTTTTATTGAGACCAGCCACGTGAGACAAGAGGGCTGGACTAGCAGTGTTAATATTAACTCCGACTTGGTTTACCACGGTATCGACTACGAAATCAAGGCTTTCAGATAATTTCTTCTGGCTGACATCATGCTGGTACTGGCCGACTCCGATTGATTTTGGATCAATCTTAACCAACTCAGCCAGTGGATCCTGCAAACGACGGGCAATGGAGATGGCTGAGCGCTTTTCAACCGTCAATTCTGGGAACTCATGGCGAGCCAATTCACTAGCTGAATAGACGGATGCCCCGCTCTCGTTCACAATGACATAGCTGACATCTGGAACTTCCTTGAGAACTTCCGCAACAAAGGCTTCGCTCTCTCGACTAGCCGTCCCGTTCCCGATCGCAATGATTTCCACGCCGTATTGACGAATCAGCCGTTTCAGTTCTTCTTTGGCCGCTTCAATTTGTGCTGGTTTAGCCGGCGCAACAGGGTAAATCACCTGGGTGGTCAACATCTTTCCTGTCTGATCGACAACAGCTAATTTAGCTCCTGTCCGAAAAGCTGGGTCAAATCCCAAGACCACGCGACCCTTGAGGGGAGCAATCAGCAAGAGGTGTCGAAGATTTTCAGAGAAAAGCTGAATGGCTCCATCTTCTGCCACTTCTGTCAGTTCTGTCCGAATTCGACGCTCCATAGCTGGAAGCATTTTCTTTTTCAGAGCCTGGTTAATGACTTCTTCGATGTAGCTATTCTTCGATTTAAATCGGGCTTCAAAGTGACGAATCAAACGGTCTACAGGATGCTCAAATCCAACTTTTAATACCCCCAATTTCTCTCCACGGTTTAAGGCAAGGGTTCGGTAGCCCTGCATGTTTGCAATCTTCTCAGAAAAATCATAATAGATTTGGAAGACCTGCTTTTCGTCTTTACTTTCATCCTTGAGACTAGAGGTGATCAAAGAGTGTTTGCGAATCTCCTGGTAGGTAAGGTTGCGCAATTGTGGATCTTCTGCAATGGCTTCGACCAAGATATCAATCGCTCCAGTTATAGCATCTTTTACAGTTGGAAAAGTTTCTGATAAGAATTCCTCTGCTGCTGTTTCCAAGTCCTTTTGATCTTGCAGAATCATCCGAGCAAGTGGGAAAAGTCCTGCCTCACGCGCAATGGTTGCCTTGGTCCGGCGTTTTTCCTTATAGGGAAGATACAATTCTTCCACATCCGCCAATTTTTCAGCTTGCTCAATCGCTTCTTTTAAGGCTGGGGTCAGTTTCCCAAGCTCTTCAATCTTAGCGAGAACAGTTTCTTTCCGATCGGCTAAGGCTGTCAAGGACTTGTCCATGTCGATAATAGCCTTGATGGCTACTTCATCTAAATTACCCGTAGCATCTTTTCGATACCGAGCGATAAAGGGGATGGTGGATCCCTCTGCTGTTAAGGTCAAAACAGTATCAATTTGTTTGAGACTGACACCCAATTCTTGGGCTATTTTTTCATATTTTTCCATAGCTTCTATTATACCATAGAAGGCCTTCTATACTGCTTTTTCATCTTACTTTTGGACTTGATTTTCCCCTCTTTTTTGAGAATTTGATATAATGAGGAAAAAAGAAAAGGAGACCTATCATGGCGATTAAATTTTCAAAAACAGACGATTTAGACAAACTCTTTGAGGAATTTGCTGTCTTCCCAGATCCCCCTCAAGTCACTTCACCAGATGACAAGAAGAATGGAACAGCAGGGGAAAAAGTGCAGAAGGATTCTAACAAATGAGTTTCTTCCAACAGTTGCCAACCAGTGTCCTTCAAGCTGGAGCGATTTTTCTTTCGATTATGATTGAAGCCCTTCCCTTTGTTTTGATTGGAAGTATCATTTCAGGGGCGATTGATGTCTACATCACCCCTGAAAAAGTCTACCGAGCCCTTCCCAAAAATAAATGGGGGAGAATTCTGTTTGGGACCTTGATTGGCTTTATTTTCCCTTCCTGTGAGTGTGGTATCGTCCCCATTATCAATCGCTTTTTAGAGAAGAAGGTGCCTAGCTATACAGCTGTGCCCTTTCTAGTGACAGCCCCGGTTATTAACCCCATTGTCCTCTTTGCCACTTATTCTGCCTTTGGCAATTCTATTCAAATGGCTCTCTTACGAGCGATCGGCTCTATCCTGGTAGCGACTGTTCTGGGGATTTTTCTAGGATTTTTCCAAACAGCTTCTATTCAACGGGCCAACCGCAAGGAAGTCCATATTCATGACTTTTCAAAACTATCTGCCGGTCAACGCTTCTTCCAAGTGTTCGTGCAGGCCATTGATGAGTTTTTCGACACTGGACGCTATCTGGTCTTCGGTTGTTTATTTGCCAGTGTGGTTCAGGTTTATGTGCCAACTCGCGTGCTGACTTCTATTTCAGCGACGCCACTCCTAGCCATACTCCTCCTTATGCTTCTCTCCTTCCTCCTCTCCTTGTGTAGTGAGGCGGACGCTTTTATCGGCTCCTCCCTTCTCTCGAGTTTTGGCTTAGCTCCCGTTTTAGCCTTTCTGGTTATCGGACCTATGTTAGACGTCAAGAACCTCTTGATGATGAAGAATTATCTGACCAATCGCTTTATTGTCCAATTCATTAGCATCGTCAGCCTCGTTGTCTTGGTTTATGCTTGGTTTGTGGGGGTGGTCCTATGATTCGATTTCTCATTTTAGCAGGCTATTTCGAAATTACGATGTATTTGCAGCTTTCTGGTAAGCTCAACCAATACATCAATATGCATTATTCCTATTTAGCCTATATCTCTATGATTCTTTCCTTCCTTTTAGCTGTCGTCCAGCTCTATATTTGGATGAAGAATCTGCCCATTCATAGTCACCTCACCAGTAAAAAAGCCAAAGTCATGAGTATTCTTCTGCTCCTGATTCCCTTGATTGTAGGGATTGGCTTCCCGACAGTGACCTTGGATTCCCAAACGGTTTCAGCCAAGGGCTATCATTTTCCCATCGCGGCTGGCTCTTCCAAAGATATTCAAAATGATGAGGGGACAACCAACCAATACCTCAAGCCAGATACTAGCAGTTATTTTACCAAGTCTGCTTATGAATCCGAGATGAGGACTGCAGCCAAGAAGTACCTCAAGCAAGATCATATCCAGATCACGACAGAAAACTATATGGAAGTCATGGAAGTGATCTACGACTATCCCGATGAATTTGCTGGAAAAACCTTTACCCTAACCGGCTTCATTTATAAGGATCCCCAGGATCCGGGCAGTCAGTTCCTTTTCCGTTTTGGAATTATCCACTGTATCGCCGACTCAGGAGTCTATGGTTTGTTAACCAAAGGATCCTCCCAAACCTATGACGATAATACCTGGGTCCAAGCTACTGGAACTCTCAAGATCCAATACCATAAACAACTTGGCCAAACCCTTCCTATCCTAGAAATAAAGGAAGCCCACTCAGTAGAAAAACCTACGAATCCTTATGTCTATCGGGTCTTCTAAAGGACGTTAAACAACTCTCGGTTGTGACCTTTCGGTCCAACCTTTTTTTATAGCATCATACATTTAACCTGCATGATGAAAGTCCGAATACTTTTACTTTCAAAGGGAAATTATCTGAATTTTATGGTAAAATATGGTTTATCAAGTTAGAAAATAGGTATGAACATGTCATCTAAAGTTATTGTAACAATTTTCGGTGCTAGTGGAGATTTGGCTAAACGCAAACTCTACCCTTCACTCTTTAGACTTTATAAATCAGGTAATCTTTCTGATCATTTTGCTGTTATCGGAACTGCTCGTAGACCATGGAGTAAAGAGTACTTCGAATCTGTTGTTGTCGAATCTATCTTAGACTTGGCAGATAGCGCAGAAGAGGCTCAAGCATTTGCTAGTCATTTTTACTACCAAAGTCACGATGTTAATGACACTGAGCACTATATTGAATTACGTAAGCTTCAGGCTGAGTTAAATGAAAAGTATCAAACTGAACACAACAAACTCTTCTTCCTCTCAATGGCACCTCAATTCTTTGGTACCATCGCCAAGCACCTCAAGTCAGAGCAAATCGTTGATGGTAAGGGCTTTGAACGTTTGATTGTTGAGAAACCTTTCGGTACAGACTATGAGACTGCAAGCAAACTAAACGAAGAACTCCTTGCTACTTTTAACGAAGAGCAAATCTATCGTATCGACCATTATCTTGGTAAGGAAATGATTCAAAGCATTTTTGCCATTCGTTTTGCCAATATGATTTTTGAAAATGTTTGGAATCGTGAGCACATCGATAATGTTCAGATTACCTTTGCAGAGCGTCTCGGTGTTGAAGAACGTGGTGGCTACTATGATGAATCTGGTGCCCTTCGTGATATGGTACAAAACCACACACTTCAACTTCTTTCTCTACTTGCCATGGACAAACCTGCAAGCTTTACAAAGGATGACATTCGCGCAGAGAAAATCAAGGTCTTCAAGAACCTTTACCAACCTACAGACGTGGAACTCAAAGAACAATTTATCCGTGGCCAATATCGTTCTGGTAAAGTCGATGGCATGAAATACATTTCTTACCGCAGTGAACCAAATGTCAACCCTGAATCTATGACAGAAACCTTTGCTTCTGGTGCTTTCTTTGTTGACACTGATCGCTTCCGTGGTGTACCTTTCTTCTTCCGTACAGGTAAACGCCTAACTGAAAAAGGAACACACGTGAACATTGTCTTCAAACAAATGGATTCCATTTTCGGTGAACCTCTAGCGCCAAATGTTCTTACCATCTATATCCAACCGACTGAAGGATTCTCTCTTAGCCTTAACGGTAAGAAGGTGGGTGAAGAGTTTAGCCTTGCGCCAAATTCTCTTGACTATCGAACAGATGCGACTGCTACAGGTGCTTCACCAGACCCATATGAAAAACTCATCTATGATGTTTTGAACAATAACTCAACCAACTTTAGCCACTGGGATGAAGTAAGCGCATCATGGAAATTGATTGACCGTATTGAGAAACTTTGGGCAGAAAATGGTGCTCCACTCCATGACTACAAGGCTGGTAGCATGGGACCTCAAGCTAGCTTTGATTTACTTAAAATATACGGAGCTGAGTGGACCTGGCAACCAGATACAAAGCTCTAACCAAAGAAGCGACGTACTCCATTACGTCTACGACAAAATCGGACAGATTGAAAAAACGTTTGAGTAAGCCCATATCTGTTGGAGGATGTTCATCTGCCAATTCACCAAAACGATTATCTTAAGAGGGTATTATGAAAAAGTTATTAGTATGGGGATATGCTCTGCAAAGTATGGATAAAGCAGGAAAAATGGGGTTGCCACGAGTAAGTAGTGGAGTCCTAGGGATATCAGAGGAATTCAACCCTAAAAAAACGCATCCTGATTTTGACTTTCCATGGAGTTGGTTCGTAAAGGGGCAAGAAATTCCTCCGATGCCTGAAAAGGTTTATGTCTGCTTAAAGAAAGCAAGAGGTGTTACTTTTGATTTTCTTCCATATAATGATTTCTTTATCATGTCAGCGCGCTTTTTGGAATTTATAAAAAAATATGGGTTTGATCATGATTTTGGTATGAGCAAGGCAATTATTGTCAATACAAAAGGTGAGCTATTGACGAATGAAGTCTATTATTTGGTAAGAATAGTTAGCTGGGAAATTGAGGATGAAATTGTTTATCCAGATTTAGGAAGAGATGAAAAAGGTTTTTCGCTGGAGGCATATACTAATTCAGATAAGGATATTTTGCTGTCTACCAATTATAATTATTCAGGAACGCTTTTGGTCTCAGAAAATTTAAAAGAAAAAATATTGGAAATGTTCTCCTTACCTTTTCTTTATACTTTGAAGGAATGGAAGGAGCAAAATTATTATGAATTTATTGGATTTGATGAATTATAGCAAAAAGGAAATTTAAATGTCAAAATTACTTTTTACTTCTTCTAAAACACCACATAGTATTGGTTATATTGGAGGAGGAGCCGAACATATTCCGTTAGAATTATGGCCTAAAGTTCCAAATTCTGATGCCTATCAAACGCATCTATTTACTCTTTATTCTGACTTTTTACCTGAAAATGTATTCCCTCGTAGAAATTATTATATCTCTGTTTTTATTTCTATAGAGGAGCATGTACTGGGAGGAGTAAAAGACTCTATTTCATCTAAATATACTGTTAATTGTCAGGATGATTTGATTTTACTAAATGATGGTTTTAGTTGCGCTATCCTTTATGAAAGGGAACAAGCTATCAACAATCAAGATTTGGGAAATATTTCTTTGGAAAGAAAATTTTTTGAAAGGCTTGATGAAGTTGATAAAGAAGCTGATGCAAAATACAATGAAGATGAACATTTATTCTTTGAAGATAAAGGGATGGGCTTGGATGTATCCAAAATTTTTGGTAATCCTTATTTTGAACAAGATATAATATATCCTTCTCCTAAGTTTAGTTTTTGCTTGCAATTATTAGAAGAAGATATAAATAAAAAGTTACATATTTTTCAGAATGGTATTGGTTATTTTTATTATGACCAAAATATTAAGAAAAAACTTCTATCTGGAAGTCAAGCAGGTATTTTCTTTATTCAAAATACTTAATAATTAATATGAAACCTTCAGTTTCAACTTAGCAAGCCGTAGCCTGCAAAACCTCAAATCCCGACGTGGGGTGTGAGCGGTACGCACGCACGCGGCTTTTTTTGGTTTATTAGACGGCCTCTGTAATGAAATAAATTTTAAATTAAATTTTCAATAACTGAGAAAGGACGATTAAAATGCTTGATTCAGATACAAAAAATATGATTTCTGTATGGATAGGAACATCAAATAAGACGTTAGATGAATTTAATAAATACACTGAAGGAATGGAAGATTCAGATTCTCAATGTCCAGCATTTGCAGATTTTGGGGTTTCATTTATTGATTCAGACTTTTTTGTAGCTTTTCGTACCAAAAACGGAGAGATTGTTCCAATTGAAATTTTAGCTGAAGAAATTGGTACGCATTCGAAAAAAGCCACAGAAGAAATTATAAGAGCATCTAAAGAAAAAGGTGTGAATGAAGGGAATTCTTTGTATTATTATGCAAACGCTACTTTTAAACCCGATGATCCAGAAAAACTTTATAATGACTTAAAATTTATAGGAACGTTTAAAGATCCTAGAAAAAAATATCGCTAGTGATTGTGAAACATTAGTCAGGATAAAGGCCGTCTGAAAAAGAACGAGCGCGTTTACAAGAACGACCATCAGACGTTCAGATTGCAAAACTAATACTTTGATGAAGAGACCGGACTGCATTACAACTTCTTCAGGTACTATGAGCCTGATGCGGGTCGGTTTGTGGATCAGGACCCGATTGGGTTGTTGGGTGGGGAAAATCTTTATTCGTTTGCTCCGAATATGCAGGCTTGGGTGGATTGGTTAGGCTTGCGATTTGCCAAACCTCACATCATTAAAATTAACCTATTAATTCCAGTTATGCTGGTACTACGTATCATTTAAGTGGGAAACTAGGAGGAAAATATCCTCATGGTGTGCCATTTAATATGTTTGGATTACCTGATTTTAGTCGTTACTATGTGAAAAACTTTAATATTGGTAAACCCGTTAGTGATTATAAAGATTTTAAGAAAGCAAATATATTGGCTTTTGGAAAAAATAATCCTTTTGGTGCAGAAGCTCCTCCAGGTTTTGTTTGGCATCATGATACAGGAGGGGTGATGAGACTGCTTCCTGAAGACATACATAACTCTGTGAAACATACAGGCAGTGCGGCCCAACATCAAACACGGAAGAGAAAAAGAAAAGGGAAGTGTTAAATAACTTAACCAAGTTAGTAATAAGCAATAGGAGTGATTTAAAAGTGAATATTAAATTTAAAAAATTTGGTTTGAGCCCAGATGACATACAGCAGATGAAAAATTATGGAATTTTGCCAGATAAGAGGACTTTACAAAGTCTAAGTAAAGCATATAATTCAATCAACCCTAGCATCGAAGATATTATTGAATTTCAAGATAAATTAGGTTTTAAAGTTGATACAGATTATGTTGATTTTTTACTTAGAAATAATGGAGGGGTTCCATCAAAGGTTAGAATAAAAGGTAATAAGATAGTTATTGATCATTTTTTGTCTTTTAAGTCTGATTATAAACTTAATTCGATTATTGATATATATTCCGATTTTCAGCAATATGGATTACCAATTGCAAACACTCCTTCTGGAGATAGTATTATTTTGTCCTCAGATGGGAAAGTTCGTTTTTTTAATCATAATATTTTTTCTATTGATGAAGAAGTCGGTGTGATTGCAAATAATTTTTTAGAATTGCTTGAGAAATTATATTAGTAAACTGTGGCTAGCTGAAATCTTACCTTCAATCATTGCATAGAGTATGTACAGTATGCACGCGGTTTCTGTTTTTCAGACGACCTCTACCTAAAAGAACTGGTGCGCTACGACTACGACGGCTACGGCCGCATTACCGTAGAACGCGACCCGTTCGGACGCGAAAGCCGACAACAAACCCACTACTTCCACTGCGACCAAATCGGTATCCCTAGGGAGTTGACCGATAAGGACGGTAATTTGCTGTGGTTCGGCAACTACACTGGTTGGGGCCGTCTGAAAGAGGAAACCCGAGTAACGGACAGTGCTTACCAACCCTTCCGCCTTCAGAACCAGTATGCCGACCGTGAAACGGGGCTTCATTACGACTTCTTCAGGTATTATGAGCCTGAGCCTAATGCGGGTCGGTATGTGAATCAGGGAAAAATTATGCTATGGATAAAGCAACAGGACGGTGTAAAGGACATGATGATCCACAAGGAACAGGACATGGAAAATATCCGCATATAAATCTTAGACGTCCGGATGGGAAACAAGTGCGTATTGATATTATAGGAAAATAGATATGTTAAATTTAACTAATTTACAAACAAAAGGATATGATGAACTTATTGAAATTGATGGAGAGGTTGTTTATCAAGTATTTGCTATTAAGAAAAATAATGGAACTTATTGTACATATTACTATACGGTACCAAAAAATAAATTGGATCAGGCTGAAGATTATGAGATAGAAGAATTTAATGAATTTAATGAACTTGAATTAGCTATAAAACATATTCAATCAAAAGGAGCTAATCTATCAAGATTTAATATATTTAAAGGTAACAAGCCTCTTTAAGACCTTTTTTAGACCATAGGTTGGGTCGAGCCCCAACAAAACATCAAGGTCGTCTAAAATCAATTCTCAGACGGCCTTTTCCATATGCATTATTTATTATTAATTCGACTACAACGACAACGGCCAAATCATCGGCCAGCACCAATGGAAAGTACCGATTAAGGAAGAGAACGCCCGAAACGGTTTGCCCGAAACCGACTGGCACTATGCGCAGTACGATATGCTGTATCTGCCTATTACCGAAAACATCTGCCACCACTACGACTTCAACGGCAACCGTACTGCCATGACTTGTCCCTCTCACAAGCCTCAGAGAGGTCAAAAGGAATGGTTGACATATCTGACTCAAGAGGATATTCTTTTTTCAAAGACAAAGAAATAAATATTTGCCATGAAAATGGTAGTTATTTGGAAGAATTAATGGTTGATTCTATAAAGAATATGACTAAAGTTTAACTTAAGAAAGTGCGAATTGTTAAATCAAGATCCTACAGTAGGTAGCAAGGTTATATAAGGTAATTAAAATGAAAAAGCTTTTTTTAAATCTAGAAGTAATTGATGGTTATCCTCCAGTATCTATGGAAAGCATTTGGGCAGAAGTGACTGAAGAAGGCTATCTTATAATAAATAATATTCCTTTTTATAGCAAAGAAGTCTCTTTTGGTGATATTGTTAGCGTAATACAACATGAAGAAAATTACTTATTATATGATAAAACTATAATTCATAGTAAAAATAGTACATTGCGGATTATTTTCTTTAATGAAAATCAGAAATTTAAAGATAAAATATTAACTAAACTAATAGATCTTGGATGTGAGTCTGAAGCATTTAATGCAAATTTCCATGCAATAAACATACCAATTCAAGTAGATATAGAAGAAATATATATTTTCTTAGATGAGTTTGTGGAAACTGGCGATTTAGATTATGACACAGGGTATTTGGCACAATAATTTGTACAAGCTATAACTTGCGTAATATCGTAATATGTAGAAAATTCTATCATTGTTTACGTAGTAGAATTTTTAAGACTATGCGAAGGCAGCCATCTGTTACAGGAGAAAAATTCAGACGGCAGATATACCTTCCTGTAGCCACGTATTAAAAAATCTTGGAATTCGTGACAGTAATGGAGGTTTAAATGACTGAAGTAAATAGACCTGATGTTATAGCAGGACGAAAATTAACCGATACATTTGATATTGATGCCATGAATTATCATGACATTCAGATAATTACGCATGATTTTATCAAAAACGTACTTTTATCTAGTCCTTGTATTCATAATCAAATACCTGATACTTTAATAAAATTAGCAGAAAATACATGTCGTAAAATTCTATTGAATTTATCCAATGCCTTATCAAATGATGAATTGAAGAAGGAGCGCATAAGAGTTTGGAAAATTTATGATTCACAAACATCATCACATGAAAGAAACTTTACTCAACTTATACTAGGAGGGTTATCAGATGAGGAACAATTCACTAATGCACTTGAGAACTACGCTACAGTATCCGATACACTACTTCCCACTTTCTTTAATGTGTATAAATTATGCGGAGAGGAACTTTGTAAAAAATATCTAGAGTTTCTATTGAATCATCCTATTTTAAAGAAATATCGTGTTGAACATGTTTGAACCAAAAGTTGGATATAATGATTGAATTTCCCAAATAATACGAGAGATTTCGCTACTACTTTAAAAGCATTAGGAGGATAAAATGGCAGCTAAAATTTTTAAAATAAGAGATTTTTTTAAAAACGGTACTTTTTTAAAGGATCTCTCAACCGAAAATATATCATGCTTCCTAAAAGATAACAGCATTGAGTCTTTTGGAAAGGATATTGTAATGTATTACTTTTATTTTAAGGGATATGATATATCTTTTATATACGATGAAAGTAAAGGTGTACTTAATGGGGAGCAAATAGAAATCTCTAACTATAAAATAATTAAGAGTAAAACAATATCTTCTATATTAACATTTGAAAAATTGAAATTAAGCAAATTGAATGGGGATATACATTCTATCTATCAAGATGATGATGAGCTTGTCGTTTTTCTTCAAAATGGATTAAATCTCTACTACAACAAATTTAATAAGAAAAAATTTCTACTTACAAAAATAATTAGCCCAGACGAAAATTCTAGAAACTTAGTAAAATCCACTATGAATATATATTCTGAATATTAAACGTTATAAACTAAGCGTAGCAAGCCATCCTGAGTATGCAGGTTGTGTTCGGCGTGCACACAATTTCTACTTTTCAGACTACCTCAATCCTTTTTCGAGGTAGTCTGAATAATCTCATTATCGTTCACTCTTACTCTATATCTTACCTACGAATACGGCCTAATATAGTCGCAATGAAAGATGGGGAAATCTATTTTATTGAGGTAAAAAATAATATAGACGATTAACGAAAGGTCAAAAGAGATCAGGGCTATTCAATTTGAAAAAACCGCACAATGCTGGGGGAAAATGTCCGAAGGCTGCATATATGGTTTCAACAAACAATAAGGATAAGCAAACGGATGTGGGTTCCTCCAAAGGTGTTGCTCGCTTTATGACTTTAGTATTCAAAGATTGATTTTAAGAAGGATAATTATGAAAAGTAAAGAATTTATTCAAGGCCTTATTGAATATTTAAAAAATAATTTAAATATTCCTGATGCTAATTTTCTAAAAGATAGGATTAAATTTAAAAAAGGAAAATATGTTTATGGTGAAATATCCTTTAGCAATTCTCGTACTTTCGAGGGGGTCATACTTCACCTATATGCATACAATTCTGAAATGGGAAATTTTTTCTCCCAAAATGTTCCTCCTTATGATAAATCGTCAAATCCACATGATTTAGTATTTGTACAACCATCTATCTCGCAGGCGCATTTTTTTAAAGCTCCCCCTATTACCTCATTTCCTTATGGAGATACCATTAAATTACCTGAATCTGAGAATGATGCAAAAGACATCTATCTAGATGTATTAAAGCATTTGCAGCAAAATCATATTCCAATCATTATGGCCTTCCATTCCGGTAGTAAAGAAGTTTTAAAATATTTAGCACTCTATCCAGTGGCTTTTCGTTTTAAAGCGTTAACTGCTATTTATATTATAAATAAGAATGAATTACCACTAAATGATCCTTTAATACAGAATATTTTATTATTTGATAAAAAAGTATTAGAAAATGATAATGGCTTGTTTAGCAAGCATGATTTGATCTTCCTGGAAAATTCTTTTGACCAAAAATTAAAACAACAAATTATGCAATAATTAGTCCTTGTAACAAGCTGTAGCCAATGAAATCTCCAATTCCGATGTAGAGTGCGAACGGAACGCACGCACGCGGTTTTTGCTTTTCAGGTGACCTTCATCTTATTTCGTCAAAAATGTGCGCACGAAAGGGTTTTTATATCATACTGCTACCTTTGAAATAGAATATAAGGCGTATATAAAACCATGTGGGAGAATGATTTAAGAAACTAAACGGCAGAAATTTATTTCTAGGAAACAGGCAACAAGATTTCGTAGAATTATTGGTAAATGTTCCTAATTTTATTAATGTAAATATATTGGAAAGGGTTAATATGAACTACTTGATTAAGCCATATGAATCAATTGGTGATTTTGTATTTGGTACTTCTCTTGAGGAAGTACAAGAAAAATATGGAAAACCAGCAAAAATGGTTGAAGATAATATTATGAATAATAAGGTGGAATATAGAAATGCTTGTGAGTTGGTTTATGAAAACGATAAACTGGTTTATGGATATTGCTTAAAAGATTCTAATCCCATATTAGGAGATATTGATATATTTAAAAATTCAATCGAAGACCTTAAAGCCATCGATTCAGAATTTATTGAAGGAAAAAAATATATTCTTTTTAAGAACCTCGGAATTTGCATAGGAGGTATGACAGGGAAAAAAATTCCTGAAGGCAAGTTATTAATTGCATTCGATAAAAATCACTTTGATTTTTTTGAATGTTTTATCGAGGTGTAATCGAACTGTAGCCAATGAAACTTCCAATTCCGATGTAAAGTAAGTCGTAGCATGCACAAAACCTTCAGTCCTGACGTAGGATGTGTGCGGTACCCACAAATACTGTTTTGTATTTCAGACAACCTTATATATTGCGCTCCATGAAATAATCTGATTTTGCATCATTATAGTAGGGATACGGCGCAAATAATACCGAGAGATTTACATAGTGGCATTAGGCATACTGGTCCTGCAAGTGTGATACGCGATAAACGACCTAATAAGAAATGTTGATTATTTGATAAATTATAACTGAAAGGAGTAATGAAAATGAAAATTAAGAGTTTAGTTGAGAAAATGGGTGGAGTTCAAAGGTTTACATTTGAACCACTGATTCCTACATCTAGAAAATCAATGTCTAAATTTTTAGATATTACTAAAGAAGAATTTTCAGATTATTTGGATTATCTTGAATTATTTGGTGGAGAGACAGGATTTATAAAAGAATTTAAGTTAACCCCATATAGTGATTTGCCTGAATATTGTTATCCTGATGACGATATTCCTGTAGGTGGTAATATCGAATGGAGTGGTGGTGATTTAGGTTTTTTTTATGGTGAAAATATAAACTACCAAAAAAACTCCCAAATTAGTGAAAGGCTTGAAAAATACAAAAATAGAATACCAGATAATTTTCTACCAATATCAAGTAATGAATTTGGTGATTTGATTTGTCTATGTACTCAAGGAGAAAGAATTGGGCAAATTTTCTATTGGGATCATGAAAATGAATGGGATGAAGAAGATTATTTTGATGAATTTGGTGTACAAATGCCTGAAGAAGCAAAATTCCAAAATATCTATTTAATTGGTAAAAATCTATATGATTGCTTTAGCAGAATGATTCCAGTTTAATAATTGAAACAAGCCGTAGCCCGCACAAAACCTTCAGTCCTGACGTAGGGTGTGTGCGGTACGCACGCACACGGTTTCTCCTGTCTAAACCACATCAGCGAAGACGGCGAAAGCCGACAACAAACCCACTACTTCCACTGCGACCAAATCGGCATCACTAGGGAGATGACCGATAAGGACGGCAACCTCCTGTGGTTCGGCAGATACACCGGCTTGGGTCGTCTGAAAGAGGAAACCAAGGTAACGGATAACGCCTACCAACCCTTCCGCCTGCAAAACCAGCATTGCGACCTTGAAACGGGGCTGCACTACAACTTCTTCAGGTACTACGACAGTAGAATCGGACGGTTTAACAATCAAGATCCCATAGGATTAGTGGGCGGGGAGAATTTTTATGCTTTTGCGCCTAATGCTCAGGTGTGGGTTGATCCTCTAGGTTTGAATAAATGCTGTGAAAATAGCAAAGTTAAAACAGAACCAAACACAGCATTTTTTTTGGTCAGGTAGAACAGATGGTATTGGTGGGCAACATATTACTGCCGATATTGCCAAATATAATGGAGGAACAACATTAGAAATGTTAATTGAAGCTAGAAAAATTATCATGCCTACGTGGAATCAAAATAACCAAGCAAGCATTAAAGCATGGGAAGATATTTCATCAGAGTATGCAACATGCGCTTCTGGTACTGTAACAGGCATTATTGGCAAAGATCTGCGACCAGGAAATATATGGGAAAAAGGTAATTACTATGGATGATTTCGTAATTGAAAAAATTTCAAGAGGTATGTTAATTGTTTCTTTAAATGGAAATGAAATTTCATTTGAGGGAGAAATGTTCTTTCCAAATAATGAGTTTCACTTTTCCCTATATGCGAAAACAGCAAAATTTACTAAGACCAACCAAATTTTAAGCAAGGAAGAGTTAGATAATATTTTAGAACATTTAAAAAAAGAATTTATTTTAAAAAATAGAGTATTAGACATAATTTTCTAAATTTAATTATCAACTGTAAAGTAGCCCAAGCAAGCCGTAGACCACATGAAACCTTCAATTCCGCCGTAGCATGGGAGCGGTAATCATGCTGTTTCTGCCTTTCAGACAACCTCAATTCTTTTTCGAGGTCGTCTGAAACATTTGTTATTTAACAATCTCATTACCATTAGCAATGGCATTCTATCTAGAGGTCGTTTTTCCTGATGGCTGAGAAGCTAATTGACATAGACAAATACAGGAAAGGATATATATTATGTTGAAAATATTAAATAATTCATTGGATGGAATTGTATTGCGTCAAAAAAAAGCTGACTTTGATGATGTTATTTTAAACAATCCCAATTATTCATTAGAGTTTGATAGAAAACACAAGATACAATCTGATTCAGAATTGATTACTGTATCTTCCTTGAGGAATTGTGATGAATTTTGCTTAAATGGAAAAGTTATTAACTTTTCAGATCTTGAAAAATTTTTAGAAGAGGAGGATCCTCTAATAGAAGTTTCGGATGAAGAAAATTATTTTTATATTATTCCAAAATATAATTTAGTTTTATATGTTGACTATAAGGATAATTTGTTTCTGCAGATATTAATTTACGATGAGAGTATAAGAGATTTATATGATAATAAAGGTAAAAAGTACTCAGACTTTCAAAAAAGTAAACTTAAAAACCCAACTTTAAATCATGATAAATTATTATTTATTCCTTATAAGAGCATAGGCGATTTTGAATTAAATTGTTCTCTAAAAGATACTATAAAAAAATATGATATATCAGAAAATGTTATTTCAAAAGCAAAAAATATCATAGAGGTAAATAATTTTGTACTAAGGTTTGATAATGAAAAGTTAACTGAGGTTACAATTTTCAATGATAAGAAAGTAGAGCTTGCAATTTACTATAATGAAATGGATATATCATCAAAAAAAGGGCTTACTGAGTTATTAAGTCAATATGAAGTTATTGAGAGAACGAAATCTAAATATCTTTTCAAAGAATTAGGTCTAGTTGTAGAAAAAGATCTGTCCGAATTTCGTTTTTTTGAACAATCATTATTAAAATTTTGGGTAAATTTGCATAGACCTATTACTAGCTGGTAATCACAAGTAAGCCGTAGCCTGCACAAAATCTTCAGTCTTGACGTAGGGTACGTGCGGTACGCACGCGGTTTCGCCTATCAAAACCACATCAACGAAGAAGGAGAAAGCCGCCAACAAACCCACTACTTCCACTGCGACCAAATCGGCATCTCAAGATTTAACCGATAAAGACGGCATACTCTTGTAGTTCGGCGAATACACCGCATGGAAAAACCACTATTAATGTAAAAGTTATCTAACATAATGGAGACAAATATGCCCTTCCTTAAAATTCCCTATAGAGATTATCCTAAAGAAGGATTGTTCAAAAAACTCTATCGAGAAAACATCTATAAAATAGAGGAATTTAAAGAGGAATTTAAGTATTACGAATATACCCCAATAGAGAAAATTATTATTGATGAACATAATTTAGTACCTTTCATCTTTTTTTCACCAGAAGGAATAAATTATTTAATGCCTAAGATTTTTGATAGCATCAGCAATGGCATTAGAAATGATGATATTCCAGTAAATATAGAAGAATTTATTATAAATATACCTACCGCAGAAAACATCACTCATGCTTTAAATCTCTTAAAAAAAGATGAGCTTATAATTCTTAAAAAGTATTTAGAAAAAATATTATTTGGGGGCCCATCAAATTTGATACAGCAAATAGGTGAACATTATTTATTCAGAAGTATTGAATATCTCGAAAAGTTAATAAATAATTCCTAAGCCTACTTATTATTTTGTTAATCGAATACATAAGCTAAAGGTTTCTAGAAAAATAGCCGTAGATTGGTTAAAGGTCTAACAATCTTGCAAGGTCGTCTAAAAGAGGAAACCAAGGTAACGGATAGCGCTCACCAATCCTTCCGCCTGCAAAACCAGTATTGCGACCTTGAAACGGGGCTGCACTACAACTTCTTCAGGTATTACGAGCCTGATGTAGGTCGATTGGTGAATCAGGACCCGATTAGGTTGCTGGGCGGAGAGAATTTGTATCAGTTTGCGACGAATGCGCAGGGGTGGGTGGATTGGCTTGGATTACATTCTGATCCAGATTTATTGAATAGAATTAATAAAGTTGCTGCTGCAATGTCAGAAGGAGATAGGTCTCGTACAACTTATGCTTTGGCGAGAGTGACAACAGGTTCTGGTCGTAGCGAAATTTGGATAGTATCAGCGGGGAAAAAAGGATGGGTATCAAGGGCACTTCAAAGAATAGCTGGTTCTGATGAAGTAATTAATAATGTACACCGAAGTAATAAAAATCATTTAAATGATGCAGAACGTAAACTAATGAGGGAAGCAAGAAAAAGAGGAGCAAAAATTGAATCAATAGGAGCTACTAGACCAATGTGCGGTAGATGTCAAAAAGGCGCAAGAAGTATGGGAATTTTGCGAAGAGTAATTACAGCTTTAAAAAGATAGGAATTAACTATGGAACCTCAAGAATTAACTAATGAAATTTTATTAGAAAGTATTTTGGATTGCACTGATTTTGTATCAAATGAAGTTCCTAATCTATACAAATCGGTAAAAAAATCTCTGCCTAAAAGCGATGAAATATTTTTTATGAATTTTGTTGAAGATGAAAACAAAGAGGATAATTATTATGGATATGTCTATGATAAAAAAAATACAGTAATGTATGAATATTCTTTTCAAGATAGTAAACTATTGAAAAATAGTAAATTGTCTCTTATTGAAAAGGATGTTAGTAAGTTAACTACAAAAGATATTCTTGAGTTGCCTGCACTCAATTTATTGTAGCAAGCCGTAGCCCGCATGATACCTCCAATCCTGACGTAGGATATGTGCGTTACGCACGCGGTTTCTGCTTTTCAGACGACCCCAATCCTTTTTCGAGGTCGTCTGAAATATTTCTTCAATAACAATCTAAGCCGAGACCGCCTACAAATACGGCCGAGGCAGTTTGCCGACCCAACACGCCAAAAGGAGGAGGAACTATTTTAACTTCTAAAGGCAAAGTTGTTAATGTAAATGAAAGAGATATAACATTTTTTTTATTGAGGTATAAAAAATGAAGAAAAAAATATTAAATAGCTTCTGCTCATATTTAGAAGCTAACCATATTTCATTTAAAAAACACGATTGTATTATTTCACTTTTTTTTAATGACATTCTTTTTGGAAAAATTAATTTCCAATTTAAAAAAGGTAAGCATGTAAAAATTGGGGCATTATGCTCATTTTCTATCGTTTCTTATATAAATGAGAAAAATATTCTAGACCAAAAATTTATAGAATTAAGTACAACTATCCCAAAATTTTATCCTGAAATAAACGATATTTTTGATGAGAATGACACACCAAGTAATTTTAAAGTACATGGCTCAGAACTTGGAAAATTTGATTCTATTTTTAAAGATCTTGGCATTATTTCTTTATATCCAGAAACATCCGAAAATGAAATAAATGAGATAATTATTGCTATATTCGATAATTATGTATTACCAATGAAAAATTATTATTTCGGAAGTAATTTAGCAATAGAGGATATTTTAAAAAATCCTTCCTCATATAAATACCCACTATCTACAATTTTACTAATAAGTCATTTACACAACTTGGAAATTAATAATTTCGTAAACATAAAAAATCCTAGAAAATTCCCTGACTCAAAGAATATATCTAAAATTTTAGATTTATTATTCGCACATAAAAAAAATATTGAGATACACAATGATAACAATAGTAAAAATGACCACTAGATTGAGTTAGTATGCGTAGCCCGCATGAAACTTCCAATCCCGCGGGATTCGATGCAACTATGCAATCTAAATCCATAAGGCCAAATAAAAAAAGAAAAACATATATGACAGATAAAATTATGACACCATCGCATGTAGAAGGAAATCTTATGAAAAAATCCGGTCAATTTAAATTATGTGAAGAGTTACAACTGATTCTAGATAAAGAATTAAAAGCAGGAAATACTTTACTTGAATCGCCATGTTGTACGAACTGGCCTCAGGAGGGAAGTATTTTTGCATCACTAGCAAATAGACTAACTGTTGGTAAGGAAGTTTTAACAGATGATGTTTATTATTCTATTAATGATGATGTTCACTATGGCTGGATTGATGAATGTGTATGCAAAATTCATCATGATTTATTAGTCGCAGGCAACTTAATTACAAATAAACATAAATGATTTGTTTTTAAGTAATTATAGCTCGTTAAAAGTAATTGTATTCGTTAATAACCCAATTTCCACGGCTACTGCTGCGACGGCTATTAGGAACAACTATTATTGAAGGCAAAGCTGCACCTCATGGTTTGGGGTTGCCTGGTGGACAAACACAAATATATTAATGACTTAGAAAGGTTAATAAGACAATGAATTCGGAGCAATTTATAAAAATTCCTAAGTTAAAAATTTTGAATGAAACTCCTTTAGAATTTCAAGAAAAAAATTTTTTTGACGAATGGGAAGTCAGCTACCTTGATTTGATGGAAGTAAATCAAGGTTCTCCCTTAGTTGGAAGTCTATCCATTAACGGTCAAGTTATTATTAAAGAACAGGGGTTTGGAGGGCCTTTGTTGTATTTCAATAGAAAAATATATATTCCAGTTTTCATTAGACGATTTTGCGTTGTTGGATTTAGGCTTGCAATATTAAATTTAGATGATTTATCAATTGAGTATATTGGAGGTATCGAAGACTTGGTTTATCTGAAAGAGATAAAAGATAATAGAATTTATTTCTATACAGATATATATAAAAGCACAGAAAAGAATTTAACTTTATATGAACAAATATAACTCAAGGCTATGCTGTAAACATCGTAGCCAAAGGACTTCCATATTAATTAAATTTAAAGAATTTATTCAAAAGTATTGGATAAGTATTTTAATTTCTTGGTTTTTCATTTGGTTATGGATGGCTTATTATGGGGATAACACGATAGTTAAGTTGGTCGTGTTTCCGATTATCTCTTTCTTTCTAGTTATTTTATTTCATTTAGAATTAGAAAGAAAAAATATTAAATATCTATCCATATTTCAAATGTTAATTGGGATGTTGCTGGGATTAGCTATTCAAATCAAAAGAGAGAATTTTATGCTCCTTGAAGGATTGATATTCGGAGGAATTTGGGGATTAACAACACCCTTTTGGGTAAAAATATTAGTTATTTTAAAAAAAATAGGATATCAAGTATAACAAAGCTCAAACAGATAGATACATGAGTAAGTAATTAACTAGAAGTGCTGGTAAGGTTTTTGGAAAATACGGATCACGTAGTAAATGTGCATAGAAACTGATTGATAACAAAAATTTATAAAAGGAAAATTAAAATGAGTGTTTTAAGTAATTATATAATTCAAGATTTAATCCAGAATGTATCTAAAGGAGTTACAGAGACATTTAAATTTGTATTAGAAAGATATAATTCTAATGAAGTTTTTGCCTATACATTATATATTGATGACTATTGTTCATATCTGGGTTGGGCTGCTAACACTATTTCTCACTACGAAATAGAAAAAGTAAACTACCCAAAAGAAGAACATCCTTTTATTAAATGGTATTACCCTCAATTTGCAATAGGGCTTTGAGAGGTTCCTGAGAAAATAGATAGTGTATTCAATAATGAGATTCAAAATATTCTTAACGATGGAAATACATTAATAACAGAAGGTAATTTTGAGCAATATCAGGCGGAAGTATATGATTCAATTATAGAAGGATTTAAAAAAGCGATAGAAAATATAGATAAGAAAAAAACAAAGAATGTCATATTTTTTGTTTCTATTTTAGATAGTGATAATGCTGAAATTATGGAAATTTATTCTGCTGAACAACTAAATTCATATGATAAATTTCTTACGTTCAAAAATAGATTTCAAAGCAAGCCGTAGCCCGTATGAAACCTCCAATCCCGACGTAAAGTCTTCGGGGTACGCACGCGCTTCTGCTTCTCAGACAGCCTCGAAGAGGAAGCCGGATTCGTTTGGGACGGCAGCCATTTACTGCAAGAAATCCAACCGGACGGCAGATATATCTATATCTACACCAATCTGGATTCCTACGATCCTTTAGCACAGGTTCGCGATTAGACAACCGAAGACGGAGAAGGCGTCCAACAAGCCCACTACTTCCACTGCGACAAAATCGGCATCCCGCGTGAGATGACCGATAAGGACGACAATCTGTTGTGGTACGGCGAATACACCGCCTGGGGGCGTCTGAAAGAGGAAACCAAGGTAACGGATAGTGCTTACCAACCCTTCCGCTTGCAAAACCAGTATGCCGTCCGTGAGACGGGGCTGCATTACAACTTCTTCAGGTATTACGATCCTGATGCGGGTCGGTTTGTGAATCAGGATCCGATCAAATTAAAGGGTGGGAATAATCTTTATCAATTTGCGCCGAACGTGCAGGGATGGGTTGATATTTTTGGTTTATATAATGCTCAGAAATGTGCATCAATTGCAGCTAGAATAGAAAATCTTAAATACGAAATATACTTAAAACGTATTCCCGCACTTGAGAGTAATCCAAATTATTTACCGTGGCGAATTGGTCCAGGAGAAGCTCTTAGAGATACTGTCCGAGGTCATGTAAAGCTACTGAATGCTGCGTATAGTAAACTAGCTAAAGCCGAAAAAGAGTGGGTAGATAATGGTTGCGACAAACCACCTCCTCCTTCTTCTCCCGTAACAAAATACACTAATTGCTCCACTGAAGACAAAACATCTACTAATAATGATGCTTTAACAGCAATCGCCCTTGTTGGAACTGTTGTGCTAGTTAGTGTTTGTATATATTCAACGGCGGGAGTATGTGGTGCTTTTGTGGTAGGAGGAAGTCTTGTAGGAGCAATGTGAAGTTTAATATTGATATAGGAGCATGATAATTATGCGCAATAGTGATTTTTATATACAAAATATGATTGAATCTTCTTTAGAACAAGAAGATTTCAGTCAAATAATTACACTACTAGATTCGCTACCATCTAAAAAAATACGTAGAGCATTGTATTTATTATCAGAAATATTCCCAAATAAAATAGAAATTACTGAGAATGAATTTAAATTTATTAAATATATATTATCCAATAATAAATTTATAGTAGTTCAAAGCATCTCTGATTTTCTGAGAGAAATATCTATACTTAACTTTAATGACCTACAAAAACAGGAAATTGCTGATTTGATTTTTCAAAATCTAAATATTTTAAGCAAAAATTGTGATTTTGAGTTAAATGTACTAATAACAAAATTAATAGAACCCAATAAATTTTTTATGCTAATTGAGAAAATTAAAAATAATTTAGATGATTATTCAAGAAAATATTTATTAGATTTTATTTTTTATGAGAAAGAATATCTTGAAAATAGCTTTAATGAAGATGAAATAAATGATTTCATAAAATTTTTGAGCAACCCTAGATAAAATAGCAAGCCGTAGCTGCATGAATTTTCAAAAACACAGGTATGGTTCGGCGAATGCACCGCCTGGGGGCGTCTGAAAAAAGATGAGTGGGTTTATAAGAACGCACATCCCAAGAGGTCCTTATAAAAAATTCATCTCAAGGATAACTATAACATCCATCTAATACAAAAATCGCCTTATATTCTTCTTGTTATTGAGGATATTGATACCTTTAAAACTGGAGTTATTAACCTCTTTAATGACTTACTTGATCCTGATAAAAAGTACCTGATTTATCGTGATTTTATCAAAACATATCGCAATATGACTCCGATTGAAAAAATCGAATTTTTCAAAAAGAGGACAGTCGAGGAAATCGCATCTAAAAAATAAGCTGTGGTATATATTTAGTGATGAGGCAACGCTATGAGAAAAACACTTTTTGGTTGGATGCTTGCATTTTCTGTATTACGCTTTCTTGACCGCTCAGTACGTCAGTCAACTAAAGTACTACGACGTCTATTGAAATAACTTAGTTCTGTCATCAAACAGAACTTTTTTTCTTGATTAGAATATATATCTAGTATATAATCAATCTATAACGTATAGATCGGAGATATATCATGGCTATAACTTTATCGAAACAATACAATTTTAAACTGAATGAAGCCACTATGGAACAAGCTCGAAAAATTATCAAGGAAAAGGGAATGACAATGACAGATGCTATTTCCTTATTTGTGGAGCAAATAGTCCTGGAGCAAGATTTGCCTATTAAGACGGCCGAAGATCTACATAGAGAACAGTTAATTGAAGAATTACAAGCCCAATCTGAGCGTGCCTTGAGAGAATACGAGGCAGGCGAAGGAACTTCCCTAGACGATATGAGGGTACGTTATGGCTTATAAAGTGATTGCTTCAAAAGAGGTCGAGGAAGCTATCGACAATATACACGACTATATAGCTACGGTACTTCTATCCCCTCAATCCGCCAAAAATACTGTGGCTAAAATCTTAGACAGCTTAAAAAGTTTAGAGATTTTTCCTGAAGCAGGATTTGACGCTGATGAGAAAATCGGAGTAAAAATTAACAGCAAGTATCCCTCACGAGGAAAAATTATAGACCAATATGTTTTGCTTTACTTCATTGACCAAAAACGAAACACTGTTTTTTTATCTCACCTATTCCACACTAAAAGTGACTACGTCACTTTGTTACAAAAAGACAATAAAAAAAGGCCAAATACTTGAGACAACTTTCTTAAGTTTATAAGTGCCGAAACCTTAAGTTTTGATACCGTCTTGGTTTAACAATACGATATATATATAATATTTTACAGCTATATCCCCTTTAGAAACGTGATTTAATAAAGATTTAAACACTATAGAGTATATCTTTGTAAAATAATATAGTACCTAAGGTTCAAAGAACTTGGGCCGAGTCTAAAGGTATTACTGTTATAAATATGAAAGATGCTCATGCAGAAGAATCTTTAATCAAGTCAGGAAAAGGAATTACAGAGATTGAGGCCTCAGATCCTGTATATCTTGATTTTAAAGATTTGATGAATGAAAAAGGTGTTAAAAGTAAAACTCCTCGTTCTAGTAAGAAAAGTAGAAAAAACGTAACATAGGAAGGTGCTAATATGGAAAAATATGAAGAAAAGGTAAAAAAGGAATTTGAAAATTTAACAAATACACAAAGATTACTTTTTGGAGCATGTTGCATCGATAGAATTTTACATCTCATAGCAGGTTTTGATTATTT
This sequence comes from Streptococcus sp. DFI.7.26, assembly GCF_022240605.1. Classification (NCBI taxonomy): domain Bacteria; kingdom Bacillati; phylum Bacillota; class Bacilli; order Lactobacillales; family Streptococcaceae; genus Streptococcus; species Streptococcus sp. DFI.7.26. Next base: position 95,711 of record NZ_JAKOGN010000002.1, read on the forward strand.
TTTAGAAGAGAATCATATTAAAAGAATAACTAAGGAGCCATATCTTTCTTTATGTACTGATTGGCTAGATAGTATCTTTTTATATGTTAATATAAATAAAGATATTTCTCCTGATGAAATTGAAAAAACTTTGAATATATTAAATGAAATTATTCCTGATACAGAGGAGTTCTCAGATAACGTAGTTATCTTTACACAAAATTCTATGATAGGGTTATCATATCTATACGAGTTTATAAATAAAAATGAACTAATTTTTATTACGAATTGTAGTGATAAGGTAATTGAAACCATTGATGTTATGTATTACGAAACAGATTATGAACGGCTTGATATACATTATGAAGAAGATTACAAAATACAATTTAATTGTATTGAAATGATTAAAGCAGGGAAAGACATAACTGAATTACGTAAATATAATCAATTGACTAGAGTGAATAACAAGACATAGCTCGCATGAACCCTCCAATCCCAACGTAAAGTGTGTGCGTTACGCACGCACACGGGTTCTTCTTTTCAGACGACTTCAAACCTTCATCAAGATCGTTTGAAAGATTTGTTTTTTGACAATCTCACTAATAATAAAAACACTGAAACTTCTGGATATAATTTACGAAATCGGCAGTCTGCAAGTTTTGCATATGGGGCAAGTCAAGCTGCTGATATCAAAGAAATGAAAATGTCTGGTTGGGTTATTCCTGCTTCGTTAGTTAAGAAAATTAATAAATTAAATGGTAAATAAATTATGAAATCAATTTTAAGTTCAATTTTATCTCTAATCGTATCCTCCTCTTCTAAATTACCTTATGTTTCACATTACTCGTATGATTTTCAACATGGCTGGTTAAATATAGTTGTATCAGCATATAATAGTCAAAATACTTGTGGAGACATAGGTATAAGTAATAATGAGTTACAATATAAGCTTTTTTGTGGGAAAGAAAATAGAAAAGGAAGAATTCCGTTAAGTAAAATAAAATTCAAACATGAGAAAGATATTTTTTCTGCTCAAAGTATTATAAGTGGGAAAATACTTTTTTCAGTTAAATGTACACAAGAGCAATACAGATATATAGAAAAATATATTAAGAATTAAACAACAAGCAGTAGCCCCCATGAAACTTCTTCAGGTATTATGAGCCGGATGCGGGGCGGTTTGTTAATCAGGACCCGATTCGGCTGGTAGGGGGATGCGTTTGCACCAAATACTCAAGATTGGCTTGATCTATTAGGTCTTTGCTCTAATTCGAAATTACCTAATGCAGATAAGGCTATCATTGACCCCAGAAAAATCACGGGATATGCCTTAAATACAGAACACCCTGTAGGTGGAAAAAGCAAAGGGTTTTTCAATCTGCATTAGGATTTAATCAATCAAATGTAGATGAGTTGGTTAAAAAAATCAACAAGGTGTTTGTGAAAACCCAGCAACTCCAGGTAAATGTGATGAACATGGGCAATGCTATACTGTTGATATTCCAATGACTGGTCCAATTGGACAGACCGCCACAGTTAGAACTTGTTGGATAATCGATAGCGGACAATCAATTCCACGATTGGCAACTACATATGTTTTATAGTTAATTATTAAGGAGTTTATAATGAAATATTCACTTTTAGAAGTAGTCAAATTGCAACAAGATCTTCCTGGTTTTAATTTACAAAAGGGAGACATCGGTGCTATTGTAGAAGTTTATTCAAATCCTTATGAAGCATATGAGGTTGAATTCTGCGATACTAAAGGAAAAACAATCGCACTACTAACTTTAAAGCCAGAACAATTAATGCCATTTCTTGATACATAATATTATTCTTATGAATCTTATAAGCAAGCCGTAGCCTACATGAAACCTTCAATTCCGCCGTAGCATGGGAGCGGTAATCATGCTGTTTCTGCCTTTCAGACGACCTCAATTCTTTTTCGAGGTCGTCTGAAATAGTTGTTCTTTAACAATCTCATTACCATTAGCAATGGCATTCTATCTAGAGGTCATTTTTCTTGATGGCTGAGAAGCTAATTAACATAGACAAATACAGGAAAGGATATGTATTATGTTGAAAATATTAAATAATTCTTTGGATGGAATTGTATTGGGTCAAAAAAAGGCTGATTTTGATGAAGTTACTTTAAATGACCCTAGTTATTCATTAGAGTTTGATAGGAAGCATAAGATACAATCTGATTCTCAATTAATTACTGTATCATCCTCAGGGAGTTGTAATGAATTCAGCTTAGATGGTAAAATTATTAACTTCTTCAATTTAGAAAATTTTTTAGAAGAAGAGGATCCTTTAATAGAAATTTCTGATGAAGAAAATTATTTTTATATTTTTCCACAATATAATTTACTTTTGTGCATTGACTCTAAGGATAAAGTATTTTTACAGGTATTAATTTACGATGAAAGCATAAGAGACTTATATGAAAATACATGTAAAAAGTACTCAGACTTTCAAAAAAGTAAACTTAAAGATTCAACCCCATTTTATGATACATTAATATTTATCCCTTATAAGGCTATAGGTAATTTTGAATTTAATTGTTCTCTAAAAGATACTATAAAAAAATATGATATATCAGAAAATGTTATTTCAAAAGCAAAAAATATCATAGAGGTAAATAATTTTGTACTGAGATTTGATAATGAAAAGTTAACTGAGGTAACAATTTTTCATGATAAAGCAGTAAGGCTTGCAATTTACTATAATGAAATTGAGATATCATCAAAAAAAGGGTTTGCTGAGCTATTAAGTCAATATGATGTTATTGAGAGAACGAAATCTAAATATCTTTTCAAAGAATTAGGTCTAGTTGTGGACAAGGATCTGTCTGAATTTCGTTTTTTTGAACAATCATTATTAAAGTTTTGGGCAAATTTGCATAGACCTATTACTAGCTGGTAATCACAAGTAAGCCGTAGCCCGCACAAAACCTCCTATCCCAACGCAGGATATGTGCGGAACGTACGCAAGCAGTTCGATTGGGACGGAACACGATTACTTCAGGAGTATACCTACAAAGGCTGCTACACCTATCCCGCCTAGTTTGGGAATCATTACGATTGGGGTACCCTAAAGAGTGAAACCAACATATCCGGAACTGCTCACAATCCCTTCCGATTGCAAAACACCCTTGTCCACATTGGCATGTAGCTACTGCCAAAACGGATGGAAATCTTAGTCAAAAAAGAAATAATGTACCCGAACAACATAGGAAATAATATCATGACAACTTTAGAAGATAAGATCTTTACTTTAAAACAGAATAATATAATGAAAAAAATGAAAGAAATTCATTTTTTAAATAATTTAATTTCAGATTCTGAAAAAATCATTCCATTTCCCCTCTCATGTGAAATAATAAATCGTACTTTTACCCCCTATAGAAATATAGAATTATCAAAAGAAAATTTTAGTTTATCGATAAAAAATGAACTATTAAATTTTTTTGCACCAGAGGAAAATGATATTGCTTATGTATACTTTTATGGAGGAATAAATGATTCGGCCGAAATACCAATAGAATTATTCCCCTTGTTTATTATCAAAATAAAAAATATTAGCAATTGGCTAGAATTAATAAACAAACCTAATTTTTATTGTTTAAAATTATTTAGTCATAAAATAGATAAAGTTATCGATATATCTCTACTCGACAATGAGGAAGATGTATTATCTATTTCTATTGGAGTGAACGCTTAACTATTTTAAAAATAAATAAACTATTCTAGCAGAAGCAATCCTTTGCTTTGTATAACTTAAAGGAGTTTACCATGAAAGAATTATTAGAAAAACTTGAAAATAATAGTTTTATTTATAAGGTCAGAATGGATCTTGAATTCGATGTAAAGGACTATCAAGAATTATTAAAAATTTTAAATGAAATAAAGCATTATACTCATAATCATAATCTAATTGAAAAAAGACTAGCATCTATTTTATATGAAATACCGAAATTAACACATATTTGGTATCTCAATTTAAAAGATGACCCAAATAAAAATGAATCTTCTATTGTTAGTCAACTTGAAGATGCATGGATAGAGTTAGATTCAATAATTGGAGAAGAAATTCTTGGTCAAGGACAATAAACTCCTCTTAACAAACATAGATCATGGCTTAAACTTAACAAACAGTAGTCGTAGGTTAGGTCGAGTTCCACCAAATATCAAGAGTATCTGAAATCAATTTTCAGACGACCTCTTCCCTATGCTCTCCTCACTTGCTTCAACTATACCGGCTGAGGTCTTCTGAAAAAGGACGATCGGATTTACAAAGATGCGAATCATCCGTTCAGACGGCAAAACCAATATGCCGACCGTGAAACGGGCTGCATTACAACCTGATGCGGATTGGTTTGTGAGTCAGGATCCGCTTGGGTTGTCGGGTGGGGAGAATTTTTACCAGTTTGCACTTAATATTCAAGGATGGGTTGACCCATTGGGGTTAGCAAAAAATAGAGGACGCGTTCAGGTACAAGGAACGCATTTAGAAGAATCTGTTTCTTGGGATACAGATAAGCCTGTTACTGTAAAAGATGTTCAAGATAAACTCGAAGAACTAAAAAGAAAACTCCCAAAGAGAGATCTAAAAGATAGAGAAGAAGCTTTTAAGAAAACCAAAAATTTTATAGAAAATTGAAACAGTTGCAATGGATTAGATGCCCCTATATCAAAAACTTTCATGGTAAAAGGAACTAAACATGAACGTGTTGATATTGAAATTATTTCAGGAAGAATTGGCCCAAATTCTTAAATATTTAGAAAGTTTAAACATGATGAATAAATATGAAAATTGGTATGAGAATATTGATGAATATAGTAAATTAGAACAGTATATTGAAAATATATTTGTAAAATTACTTAATATAAATTCAATCAATAGAGAAAAATGGATTTTTCCATACTTCAAAACTACGTATTCTGATGGCACGTCATTTATGGATGGGAATCCCATTTTTTCAGCACATGCTCCCAATGAAAAAAAATTATAAAAATCATTGTAGATGATAATTATGATGCTATATATGATTTTAATAGTTCATTTGATGAAAATTTACTGTATACAGTGATAGTTCCTATTAAATTAATTGATAATATAGACGTTTTAATAACAAGTTTTCTACTATCAGAATAGCAAGCCGTAGTCCGCATGAAAGCTCCAATCCCGACGTAGGGTGCGTGCGGTACGCACGCGGTTTCTGTTCAAATGACCTCAGTCTCTTCGGATTACCTGAAAAAGTACAGGCTACTTCGACCCCGCGCACAATATCCTGTCCGACAACAATAGCCCTACCATCCCAGACAACCGCCTGAAAACCTACAACGGCACGACCTATTACTACGACCACTTCGGCAACCTGATCCACCGCGAACTGACCGACGACGAAGTGCAGAACTATTTCTACGACCTGCATGACCAACTGGTTAAAGCCGAAATCTTCAAGAAAACCGCCAACAAACCCACTACTTCCACTGCGACCAAATCGGTATACCGCACGAGATGACCGATAAGGATGGCAATCTGGTTTGGTTCGGCAACTACACCTGCTAGGGTCGTCTGAAATATTTATTCCGTAACAATCTAAGCCAAAACAGCCTATGAATACGGCCAGGACGGTCATGCTCAAAAAATACAAGAACGTAAAAACAGATTAAACAATAAAAAAGAACATAAAGAAAATTGCGTCACGTGTAATAAATAAGATCAAGATATTAAATTTATCAACTTACAACTATAGGTATTATTAATGGAAAAAGAATTGTTATGTATTTTAAAAAAATATGAAACGCATCCTGATTTCTTGGGTGACACTATTGAAGATATAAATCAAGTAGGAGGTATGGATGATACAGTTTTACATATTGCTGCCAGAAATAATTCTTTAAATGATGCTCTTGTATTTCTTCAAAATGGAGCATTGATCGATCTTAAAGGGGACTTAGGGTATACTCCCCTACATTATGCATGCATGTTTGGAAATATAGAAATGGTGAAAATACTCCTTGATAATGGATCTGATAAAAATATACAAAATGAATTTGGAGAAAATGCCGTTAAAATTGCAATTAACTCATCCAGCGAAAATAAAGAGAAGATAGTAAAACTATTAAATAATTTTAAAAATCGTAAATAAAAAATAGATTATGAATCAATCAAATGGTGCCATACCTTAAAATGGAGAAAGTAAGACATGAAAAAAAACAATCTAATTCTATTAATTAAAAATCAAATGTCAGATAAACAAAAAAATGAAAATGCCTTACATTTAAATACACTTTTACTAAGTTCAATAGAAAACCCTAGTATGGATAATGATAGTTTCATAGAATTATTTAGCTATTATTCTAACATATCCCAAGGAGAAGTAAGTGAACTATTTGATTTACTACAATCTTTAACCAAAGATGAAATCAATATAATTTATGATTTTTTAGAATATATTTCAAAGTTTGTCAAAGACTTAGGAGTATATTGTGAATTTGAAAAATTTCTTACGGAGGTAAAATATATACAAGAACGAAATTATCTAGAGGAAAAAATTAGGACTACTTTTCCAGTTTTCAAAGTTGATAAAAACAATATCATAAGTTTTGATGATAGTGATAACTTTTATATATTTTCTATAATGCAACTATCTACTAAAACTTGGATTGAGATAACATACGATGATTTTCTCTCAATACTCGAATCACTAGAGTGGCAAGCTTATACTAATAAGGCTATATTATATTTTACTCCCTGCTGTTTAAAATATATTTTTTCTAATTTATCTAAATTTTATTTATATGGTTACGTTGTTGAATTTATATATATTGCCCTAAGAAACCAAAGTACGATATTTAACACTTCTCAAATCAAATTAATTATTGATTTTTTAAAATTAATCCAAAATTTTAACCAGGAAATTAGTGTTGAAACACAAAAGAAAATAACAAGTACTATCCAACTCTATTTATAACTTCCCGGCCTTTAAGGGTGCGGTGGGTGGCGACCGGCCGGTCAATCCGATACATGGTTTGAAATTTTTGGAGGGTGAAACCAACTTTGCTTTTGAAGGCATTTTGCCGCTGGTCTGGAGCCGCAGCTATTATTCCGACCAAGACAGCTATGAACCCTTAGCACAGGTTCGCGATTGGACAACCGAAGACGGAGATGGCGTCCAACAAGCCCACTACTTCCACTGCGACCAAATCGGCATACCGAGAGAGATGACCGATAGTGAAGGCAAACTGGTTTGGTTCGGCGATTATTACGGTTGGGGCAAACTAAAGAACGCAACCAAGGTAACGGATAGCGCATACCAGCCCTTCCGCCTGCAAAACCAGTATTGCGACCGTGAAACGGGGCTGCATTACAATCTGATGCGCTATTACGATCCTGAGGCCGGGCGGTTTGTGAATCAGGATCCGATTAGATTAATTGGTGGAGATAATCTATATCAGTTTGCGCCTAATGTGGCTATGTGGCTTGACCCTTGGGGGTTAGCAAAATTTGGTTCTGGGAAAGGTACACATAATGCAATTGTTAGTCATTTTGATAGTAAGGGTAATTTTGTGGGGCAGCCACGTTCCTATCAAAGTGGAGGTATGACTCCAGAGGAAAAGGCATTAGGTTTTCCTAGATCAACTTTGGCCACTCATACAGAAAATAGAGCGATGCGAGATTTAACACCGGACTTGAAGCCTGGAGATACAGTGAGAATTAAAGGAGATTACCCAGCATGTCCTAGTTGTAAAGGGGCTATGAATAGAGCACATGAAAAAACAGGGGCCAGGATAATTTATGAAGTTCCAGGGACTGAGCCATGGGAAGCAGGAAAAAGTAAAAAAGAACTCGTAAAGCACCTCGCCCAGCTGGAAAAAAACGACAAACACCTCCACCTGGAAAATGTTAAGAAACAATATGATAAGGAATTTTTTATGGAAATTATTTCAAGAAATACATATTACAAAATAGAAGATGATATTCTTACCATTGCATTTGCAGATAGTGAAAAACCTAATCCTGACAATTACTTAATTTTGCAAAGAGAAGTTGATGACTTAGAATACTATTATTATGAAATTAATAGTCAACAATATTCAGGGGTAGGTGGTTTCAAAAAGGTAGAAATTTATTCCGATAAATTAGTTATTTATTTTCAAGAAAACCAAAAAATTTATCAAAATAGTATTAAAAATCTAATTATTACATATCAACCTGATAAAAAATTAAATGAATATATTGAGTATATTTTTGGAGAATCTGATTGTGAAGTTGTAATTTGCTAAATCTAAAAAATAATGACGGTAAGGCTATAATATCTAAAAACAACAATAAAAGGATTAGGAAAATATTGAAGGAAATATCTTTCTATCAAAAAAATTATGGAGTATACTTTTATGTTCAAATCAAAATTATTTCCCGAGGATTTTTTTAATATATGTATTAAGCGTAAAGTAGAAATTAAAAAGTTAGATAAACTTCCTAAGCTGGATAATAACTATTTGTTATTTATTGCTAAGTATCAGGAAGTAGAAATAATACCTGATATTTCTCTTTTTAATTATGAAGAGGCTTTAAATGAAAATAGATACCTAGAGTGTAATTATCCCGAAATATCAAGGTGTTTTTGGAGTATTGGACAAGCAGGACAGGGAGATGGATGGTTTTTAAATAAAATAGATAATACCATTTTTCATTATAATCATGATGCTGGAGAGTATACCAGATCTGGATTTACAAATTTAGGGATAGATTTCTCACAATTTATCCAGTTGGCTTTCTTATACCGAGATTTAGAACACCTATTAGATGAAGGAGAGACACTAACGGATAACATAAAAACTGAGTTTATAAATTCAGTAAATAGTATAAGTAATAATTTATTTAATGTTTATCCATTTAAATATTTTTAATTGGAATATTCAATAAATTTATTAAGTAAACCGTAGCCTGCACAAAACCTCCAGTCCCGATGTAGGGTGTGTGCGGTACACACTCGGTTTCTGTTTTTCAGAAACGTCATTCCCGCATGATTTAGGCGGGAACGCCCCCGAAAACCAACCCCACTTCGTCTGGGACGGCAGTCATCTCTTGCAGAAAATCCACCCGTACGGCAGATATACCTATATCTACACCGATCCAAGTAGCTACGAACCGCTGGCACAGGTTCGCGATTGGACAACCTAAGACGGAGAAGACGTCCAACAATCCCACTACTTCCACTGCGACAAAATTGGCATACCGCGTGAGATGACCGATAAGGACGGCAATCTCTTATGGTACGGCGAATACACCGCCTGGGGTCGTCTGAAAAAGGAAGAGCGGATTTATAAGAATGCGCATCAGCCGTTCAGACTTCAAAACCAGTACTTTGATGAAGAGACCAGTTTGCATTACAACTTCTTCAGGTATTCCGAGCCTGATACGGGTTGGTTTGTGAATCAGAATCCGATTGGGTTGTGGAGCGGGGCTAATTTTTATTGGTTTGCACCTAATGTTCAAGGATCGGTTGACCCATTGGGGTTAGCAAAAAATAGATGGGCTTACTATTCACTACATGGCAATATTTGATAAAGCTGGAAAAAGGAAGAATGTAACTGACTTCAAATTCAAATAAGAGGATTATATGAATAAATTTATTTATAAAAAAGATCAAAATTATACTGACCACTGGGAGTTTTGCAATCAAAATAAATATCCATTTATTACAATTAATAATATTGATAATGGTTTTAGTGAGCTATTTTTTGACATAACTAATATAAGTAATAAATTAGAAGATATTTCTAATTCTATAAAAGAAATATCTTCTTGCTATAATAAATTTTTTTTAATTCCCAGCTACATATTAGAAAGATATGAATCTCAATATTATTACTTTGAATTCCCCGTTATAAATACCCATGCAGAACTTATTGCGAACCAGTTATTTGATTATTTACTTGAAAACATAAGTTAAAGCTTACTGTTACGAAAGAAGATCAACCATTTTACTAAGCCAAAGCGAGCGAATTAGATTAAGATCTAATAAACAAGTCATAGCTCGTATAGAGAGATTCTCCTAAAGCACACAGTTAGCTTCATAAAACAAATCGCCGCACTTAACGACCTGACGCAGACCGAGATAGGTAAGAACTCAGTAGCATCAGCTTAGGCCGTCAACCGCAGATATGCCTACGAAGAAGCCGCTAACCAGATATCGCCTATCGTAAAGATGGTCGATTAGAATAGAAAAAACATCCTGCAAGCATTCTTGCAGGATGTTTATTATATTAGACCTTCTAACAAACCACGCATAAAGTTTTCAGAGTTAAACTCACCGATATCATCGATTTTTTCACCAAAACCGATTAATTTCACTGGGATATCCAATTCTTCTCGAATGGCAAGAACCACTCCTCCTCGAGCTGTTCCATCAATCTTAGTAAGGACGATTCCAGTAATCGGCGTGATCTTAGAGAATTCCTTGGCTTGGACCAGGGCATTTTGTCCTGTAGACGCATCCAAGGCCAAGAAGGTTTCATGAGGGGCTGTAGGATCCACGCGCTTGATAATGCGACCGATTTTTTCTAATTCAGCCATCAGATTGTCTTTATTCTGAAGGCGACCAGCCGTATCAATCATCAAAACATCGACTTGCTCTGCCACTGCTCGTTCCATCCCATCAAAGACCACACTTGCAGGATCTGATTTTTCAGGACCTGTGACAACGGGCACATCCACACGGCGTCCCCATTCAGCCAATTGAGCAACAGCTCCTGCCCGGAAGGTATCTGCTGCGACTAGCATCACTTTTTTCCCTTCCTTCTTGTACTTATGAGCCAGTTTTCCGATAGAAGTGGTTTTCCCAACGCCATTCACTCCGACGAAGAGCATGACGGTCAAGCCGTCCTTAAAGTTGATTTGCTCATTGTATTGGCCATCTTTTTCATAGAGATCCACCAATTTTTCAATAATCACGCGACGCAAGGCATCCGGCTTCTTGGCATTTTCCAAGCGTGCTTCATAGCGGAGCTCTTCCGTCAGATTCGAAGCGACTTGAACTCCGACGTCACTCATGATCAAGAGTTCTTCTAAGTCTTCAAAGAATTCTTCATCTACAGAACGGAAGTTAGCAAAAAATGCATTAAGCGCAGCACCAAAGCCGGTCCGAGTTTTCTTCAAGCTTCGATTGTATTTTTCTTGAACCGTTTCTGTTGGTTGAGCAAGCTCTGGCTCACTTGTCGTTTCTTCTACTTCAGTCTCTTCTTCAACCTCTTCTGAAATTTCAAGTTCGCTAGCAGCTTCCTCTACTGGGAATTCTTCTTCAAGCTCTTCTGTATCTTCAGATTCGCTAGTTGTTTCTTCTACTGGAGTGTCTTCTTCAAACTCTCCTGTATCTTCTTCTGAACTTTCAGTAGTTGCTTCTTCAATTACTTCCTCGGGTTCTTTGGAAAGAATTGAAGTCTCATCTTCTGTTTCATTTTTTACAAGAACTTCTTCTTCAAGGACTTCTTGGACAAGATCTGATGAAGAATTCAGAGGCTCTTCATCAAGACTCTCTTCTTGTAACGTTTCTACTTCTATAGTCTGTTCTTCAGGAACAGGAGCAGGTTCGGTTACTTCCTCAGGAGAGGTAGCTTGCTCTAGTTGAGAAGAGCCCTCTTCCTCGATAGCTGTTTCCTGATTTACAGGCTCTTCTGAAGGAACTTCTTCTTCAATGGATGCTGTCGACTCCTGCGCTGATTCGGTAGCCATCCGCTCTTTCAATTCCGCATAGTAGGCTTCCATTGCCGAGATCTTAGCTTCATCACTTTGTGAAGCCTTTTGTGATATCGGCTCAGCTGGCGAACTTGCTTCTTTCTCGCTTCCCCCAATCTCTTCTGTAAGTTCTTGGGCTTTTGGTTTTGTTTCTTCTTTTCTTCCAAATAGTCGGTCAAATAATCCCATTATTGACCCTCCTTCAATACATATTCTTCAATCGCTCTTCCGACTGCATCTTCATCATTGGTGTAGTCCGAGACTAGTGTGGCAATCTCTTTCACCTCATCCACCGCATTGGCCATAGCGATTCCTAGTCCTGCCCATTTTAACATGCTGGCATCGTTGGCTTCATCTCCACACGCCATGACTTGGCTAGCATCGATTCCTAAATACTCCACCAAAGCTTCCAAGCCTCGATCCTTTTGAACGCCTTTGGGGCACCATTCCAAGAGCATGTCTCTGGATTTAAAAATCTCAAAACGCTCCCTTAATTCAGGAGAAATCTTTGGAATAGCGCCATCCAAATAGTCCTGTTGAAAGGCCGTCACACACTTATTGTAGGAAATCTGACTGGACAAATCTTCAATAGAAACGGGAATAAAATTCAAGTAAGGGTTATAGAGAGGGTAAAGAGATTCTTGATCAGATACCAGTGTATAAACATCCCCTTCGCTGATGGCATCTAGGGGCAAACCAAGGGCCTCTGTCTCCTCATAAATGCGGACGACATCATCTCGAGAGAAAACTGTCTTCGCAATGATCTCCCCTGTATTCTTTTGTACCAAGCCACCATTAAAAGTAATGGTGTATTCATCTGACAAGCCGACAGTCCCAATCTCTTGAAGCAGAAAATCCATAGCCTTGAGGGGACGACCCGTCGTCAAAACTACCTTGACCCCTTTTTCTTGAGCTGCACGAATGGCAGCTAAATTCCGAGGGGAGATTTTCTTCTCTGAGTTTAAGAGAGTACCGTCCAAGTCTAGTGCGATAACCTTAATCTGACTCATAATTCTTCCTCCATATAGCGAAGGACCGATCCTGTCGAATGGTGGGGCAATACGGTTTCAGCCAATTCCAAAATCTCTGGACGGGCATTTTCTGGTGCAATTGGATGGCCAACAACCTGCATCATATGAAGATCATTGAGATTATCACCAAATGCTAGGACTTGATCTGAGCTTATGCCTAATTGATCCATTAGGGCTTGGATGGCGACCCCCTTGTCCACATAATCCAAGACAATATCAATGCACTCATAACCAGTGGTCATAGCCTTAACACCCTCAACATTTTGGGTAACCCAGGCTTCCCCTTCCGCTAATACTTCTTGGTCAAAATTGGTGGTCATCTTAAAGACAAGATCATCAATTTCTGAAAAATCAGACACCATTTGAATATTTTCATTGTAGTTTTGCGAAGCAGCTAGATAGTCTGGATCAACGGTCTTTAAAACATAGCTCCCGAGTTTTCCCGTTAACAAGCACTTATTTTTATCGAAATAAGGACTTTCTTGTAACTTGTCAAACATGGCTTGGTAAAATTCAGGGCTCATGGTCGCTTCATAGACATCTTCACCATGAAACTCAACAACACTGCCGTTTTCAGCTATAAAAATAATCTGATCCTGAACCTCTTTAAAGATTGTCTTCAAAGAGAGGAGAGACCGACCACTTGCTGCCGCAAAGTAGATCCCTTTTTCTTGAAACTTCTTTAATACCTTTAGGAATAAAGCTTGATCAAATTGATGATTTTCATCCAAAAAGGTCCCATCCATGTCTGTTGCGACTAATTTAATTTCCATTATCCATTCCTTCTATATCTTTCAGCTTCACAGATACAATCTTAGAGACTCCAGATTCTTGCATGGTCACTCCATAGATGGAATCTGCTGCCGCCATGGTTCCCTTACGGTGGGTGACCACAATAAACTGACTTTCCTTATCAAAACGATTGAGGTAATCCCCAAAACGTTTAACATTAGCCTCGTCTAGAGCCGCTTCTACCTCATCCAAGATGACAAATGGAATAGTCTTGACACGAATGATTGAGAAGAGCAGCGCCAATGCTGACAAAGCTTTCTCCCCACCACTCATCAAATTCAAGGATTGAATTTTCTTACCAGGCGGTTGAACAGAAATCTCGACTCCAGCTGACAAGAGATCCCCATCCGTCAAGATGAGATCAGCGGATCCTCCCCCAAACATCTGTTTAAAGGTTATTCGGAAGGATTCACGAATCGCTTCAAACGTAGACTTAAAGCGTTCTTTCACCTCATCATTCATATCATTAATGGTTTCAAGAAGAAGATTCTTCGCTGCCAAGACATCTTCTCGTTGACCGGAAAGGAAATCAAACCGAGTCTTGACCTCATCGTATTGTTCGATAGCATCAATATTGACAGGGCCTAAGGCTTTAATCGCTTTCTCCAAGTCTTTTAAGACTTGCTCAGACTGGGCTAGATTTTCTAGTTCGTTGGCCTGATTAGATGCCTCTTCAAAACTCATCTTGAATTCATCGGTCAGAGCTAACATCAGTTTATTTAGCTTATCTGCCAAGCGATCGCGATTGGATTCTGCTTTGGCCTGTAGGCGAATCCATTCCTCATTTTGACGACGGGCTTGTTCCATATGACCCGCTACATCATCAGACTGGCCTTCCAAATCCTCTAATTCAAATTGCTTACGAATCACAGCTTGCTCCAGAGCGGTTTTCTCTTGAAGGGTTGCTTGCAGTTGTTTTTCAAGGACAGAAACATCGATTTGCTCATGTCGATCTTCTCCCTGCTCAATCGCATATTGGAGAGCTTGGATTTCCCGTTCAGTAGAAGCCAACTCTTGCTGCAAGCGTTCGGCATCTGTCTGGTCATAGGTCAATCGACTCTTCAACTCTGTTTTCTGTAATTGGAGCTTGGCAATGGCTGCTCGTAAATTTTCAATTTTCTCGACAACGACATCTTTATTGAGCTTGACTTCTTCAATCTCAGCAGTGACTTGCTCTTTTTCCGCCTCAATTTCTTTCAGTCGCGCTTGCAAGTGATCCCGTTTTTGGAGGAGCTCCTGGTCGCTACCTTCATCCAGCTCTGTACGGATAAGTTCTAACAGTTCTTGGGCATCCAAGAGTTGCTGGTGAGCTTGCTCAAAAGCCAGTTGAAGTCGTTGCTCTTCTAGTCGCGCCCCTTCTCCTTGGCCTTTCAAAGATTCTAGTGTTTCTTGTGATTGGGTCACTTGGTCCTGTTGCTCTTGAACCTGCCCTTCTACTTCTCGCAAGTTCTTCTGAAGAGAGGCCAATTCTTGGTGCAAGCGATCCAGTTCTGGCTTGATGAAAATCGAATTATTGCTTCGATTTGCACCACCTGCATAGGAACCACCTGTGCGCAGTTCAGTTCCATCCAGCGTCACGATACGAACTTGGTAGGCAACCTTGCAAGCAGCCGTCTTGGCGTGCTCAATCGTATCAAAAATAGCTGTGACACCCAAAAGGTTTTGGAAAATCGACTCGAGGGAAGGATCATAGTCCACCAAACTGCTAGCTATCCCTAGGAATCCTGGACAGGCTTCAATCAGTTCTTGATTCTTTCCTGTAAGGTAGCGTGGTTTAATAGTTGTCAAAGGAAGGAAGGTTGCACGACCCGAGCGATTCTTCTTCAGATGCTCGATTGCCCGTGTTGCTGCTCCTTCGTCTTCTACGATGATATGCTGACTGCTGGCTCCTAGAGCAATTTCTAAGGCAGTCTGATACTCTGGTGAGAAGGAAAGTTTTTCACTGACAGCTCCCACGATTCCACCTAAGCGAGGCGCTTCTTGCAAGACACTCTTCACGCCCGCATAAAAATTACTATGATTTTTTTGAATCGCCTCTAAACTGTTAATGCGAGCCTGTTTTTCCTTACTTTGATCCAGTAAATCAAACATCTTGGCTTGCGCTTCTTGATAAGCCTGGCGAGCTTCCTCAAACCGTTTTGCCTCTGACTGATAGGTCTCAAGCAAGTGTTTCAGATGCTCTTGAGCTCCTTGATAAGCTTCTTGAGCAACCTGCTCTTTTTCCTGCAATTCTGTCACCATTTGGATTTGATTTTGGTAATCTTCCTTTTTACTTTGTGACAATTGAGCTGAGGCTTCCAATTGATTTTCAATGGTTGTTAATTCGTTTGATCGCTCCGCTTCATCCTGCATCAAGGCCACGTATTTTTCACGTAAATAATCGATCACCTGATCTGGATCTTCTGAGAAGCTGGCCAACTCTTTCTCCAAACCTTCCAGAGCTACTTGGCTCTTTTGTAGTTCTTCTTGAAGACTCTTTGTATTAGCTTGTTTTTCTTCCAACTGGGTCCGAAGAACTTGTAGACGCTCTTCCAGACTATTGACCCGCTCTTGATTTTCCTGACGACTTCGAGCGACCTGTTGCGACTCCAAGCGTGCCAATTCGATTTGTTTCTCCAAATCGCTTAAGAGACGAGTCAATTCCAAGAGGCTAGCTTGATCATCTGACAATTGGTGTTGAAGGGTCTGGCGACTCTGTTTCAATCGGAGACTTTCCGCCTCATACTCTTCTCTTTTCTGGTAATAAGCCTTTAATTGCTCTTGGATGGAGGTTTCTTCTTGGACGGCTTGATCATAGTCTTTTTTATTGACTTCAATTTGAGCAATCAAAACATCCAAATAAAGAACTTGGCGTTGTTGATCCAATTCTAAGAAACGTTTGGCCACAAGGGCTTGCTTTTCAAGAGGTTTGATTTGCCCCTCTAACTCAAAAATAATGTCTTCCAGACGGTCCAAATTATCCTGGGTCTGAATCAACTTAGATTCTGTTTCCTTGCGACGCGTTTTAAATTTAAGAACCCCAGCGGCTTCCTCAAAAATAGCCCGTCTCTCTTCTGGTTTGGAGTTAAAGATTTCTTCAACCTTTCCTTGGGAAATAATAGAGAAAGAATCTCTCCCCAGTCCAGTATCCATAAAGAGATCATGGACATCTCTCAAACGGACTTTCTTACCATCAATCTTGTATTCACTATCACCCGAGCGATAAATATGACGCTCCACTCGGATTTCTTTAGCAGCCTGTTTGATAAAGCCATCCCGGTTATCCAGTACTACCGTTACGCAGGCGTAGTTTAAGGGTTTCCGAGTTTCAGTCCCAGCAAAAATCACGTCCGGCATCTTGCCACCACGTAGGCTCTTGACACTCGATTCCCCTAAGGCCCAGCGCAGACTTTCCGTAATGTTTGATTTTCCAGATCCATTAGGGCCAACCACTGCGGTTACCCCTTGGTCAAAGATGACCCGGGTCTTATCTGCGAAAGACTTAAATCCTTGAATCTCAATTTCCTTTAAATACATGAGGGATCCACCTTATTCTCCACTGCTTTTTTTGCTGCTTCTTGTTCTGCAGCCTTTTTAGACCGGCCACGTCCTTGACCGATGATTTTCCCATTGACAGACACTTGCACTTCAAACTCCTTGGCATGAGCCGGTCCTGATTCACTCGTCACCTCATAGGTAATCAAGACATCCCCATGGATTTGAAGGATTTCTTGCAAGCGCGTCTTATAGTCAATCACTTGCTCAAATTGGCCCGCTTCGACTTTAGGAATCATGACTTGCTGAATGAAGTTCCGCACCATCTCCACTCCCTTATCCAAGAGTAAGGCGCCTAAAAAAGCTTCAAACAAATCTCCTAAGATGGTATCTCGGTTACGTCCACCAGATTTTTCCTCTCCCTTGCCAAGTTTGATAAATTGATCGAAACCACAATCACGGGAAAAACCTGCCAGGCTTTCCTCACGAACAATCATGGAACGCATTTTTGACAAATCACCCTCTGGCTTACTAGGGTAGAGGGCAAATAAATATTCGGAAATCACTAACTGGAGAACAGCGTCTCCTAAAAATTCCAAACGTTCATTATGTGAAATTTTTAAGAGGCGATGCTCATTCGCATATGAGGTATGTGTAAAAGCTGTTTCCAACAATTCTGTATCGTCAAAAGTCAGCCGAAATTTCTCAGCAAGAAGGTTATATAAGGCTTGCATCACGTTACTACTTTCTTTCTTCATTTATGCATCTGGATTGAATCCTGTGACCTATTCCGTCCAAAAGATACACCCCTCTATTATACCAAAAAAGAGTGCGTCTCGCACTCCTTTCCCTTGTTTTCACGATAGGATTTAGGACCTATTCTGTCCTTATATCATTCTTCTTTATCCGGAATCACTTTGAACAAATAATAACTGATAAAAATAGTTAATCCCACTAGACCCAATTTCACAAACCAGAGTGGTGCCAGGTAAATGGAAATCCCCATCAAAAGATAAATTTGTAGAATAATTCTTTTTTTCCGCTTTTTTGAGATCGACTTGGTTTCCCGATAATCCGCTACATAAGTTTGGTACAACTTGGTCCCATGCAACCATTTTTCAAAGCGTTGAGAACTCTTGGCAAAACAAGCCATAGCTAATAAAAGAAACGGGGTCGTTGGTAAAATAGGTAATGGAATCCCAATAATCCCTAATCCTAAGGAAATAAACCCTACTGTTATATACACGTATTTCAAACTAACTGCTCCTATCCTTCCACTCATTTCAAGCTACACTACTGACCTAAAAAGGAGATGAGCTCATCTCCTCTTTTAATCATTTAGATATCTACTAATGGAGTCGCTGTATCTGGAGATGTATCCAAGACGTCAAAATCATGCCCCACTGCTAGATCTGCTCGAGCCAGTTGATTAACCATGGTCATATGGGCCAATTCCTTGATATTGTTTTCCTTGGATAAGTGGCCTAGATAAATCTTTTTGGTCTTATTGCCTAGGGTCCGAATCATAGCATCTGCGCCATCTTCATTAGAGAGGTGGCCCAAATCGGATAAGATCCGTTGCTTTAATCGCCAAGCATAAGAGCCTGCCCGTAGAATTTCCACATCGTGGTTGGACTCGATCAAATAGCCATCTGCATTTTCAACAATCCCTGCCATTCGATCACTGACATAACCTGTATCCGTCAGCATGACAAAGCTCTTCCCATCCTTCATGAAACGATAGAACTGGGGAGCTGCAGCATCATGGCTAACACCAAAACTTTCCACATCCAAATCCCCGAAGGTTAAGGTCTTACCCATTTCAAAAAGATGTTTCTGGGAGTCGTCGACCTTCCCAAGGTACTTGCTTCCCTCCATGGCCTTCCAGGTAGCTTCATTGGCGTATAGGTCCATCCCGTATTTACGAGCTAGCACACCAACGCCATGAATGTGATCCGAATGTTCATGTGTGATTAAAATAGCATCAAGATCTTCGGGTTTGCGATCAATCTCTGCAAGCAAACCTGTAATTCTCTTCCCGGACAAGCCTGCATCTACTAGAATTTTCTTCTTAGGAGTCTCTAAGTAAAAAGAATTACCACTCGATCCTGAAGCTAAAATACTATATTTAAACCCTTTTTCATCCATTAGTTTTCTTATTCATCCTCATTATCCCATCCATCATCCAGGATAGCATCTTTATCATACGGTAGGACAATCGTGAAAGTAGAACCTTTTCCATATTCACTCTTGGCCCAGATAAATCCTTTATGTTGCTTGATAATTTCCTTGGCAATGGCCAGTCCTAAACCAGTCCCGCCTTGGGCGCGACTACGTGCCTTATCCACGCGATAAAAGCGGTCAAATATTCGTGGCAGGTCCTTTTTAGGAATCCCTAAGCCCTCATCCGAAATCGAGATAATCAACTGGGCATCTGTTGTTTTCATCCCCACACGAATTTCCCCACCATCTGGGGAATATTTGATAGCATTATTTAAGATATTGTCTAAGACCTGTGTCATCTTGTCTGTATCAATTTCAACCCAGACAGGAGAAATAGGATAATCACGAACAATATCATATTTCTTCTCGCCAGCCTGGTTCTTCATCTTATCAAAGCGATTCAAAATGAAGGTGATAAAGGCTGTAAAGTTGGTCAATTCAACATCCAATTGACTGGTTTCATTATCGATCCGTGAAAGACTCAATAGATCCGTCACCATCCGCATCATCCGGTTGGTCTCTGTCAAAGATACTTTGACAAAATCCGGTGCAACTGGCTCCGAAATGGCCCCATCATCCAAGGCTTCCAGGTAGGATTTCACACTGGTAAGCGGTGTCCGGAGTTCATGACTAACGTTGGATACGAATAAACGACGTTCCCGCTCTTCCTTGTCCTGTTCGGTTGTGTCATGCAAGACGGCAACCAGACCAGAAATAAAACCAGACTCTCTCCGGATCAAAGCGAAGCGAACCCGTAAAGAGATGTACTCCCCATTTTCATCCTGCGAATCGATAATCAATTCTGGAACATTGGTAATCAAGTCACGCAGTTCATACTCTTCACTAATGCCAAGCAGATCTAGAATACTGATGTTCATGACCTCTTCGACCACAACATTGAGTTGTTTAGCAGCCATTTCATTGACCAAAATAATTTGCCCCCGACGATTGGTCGCTAAGACTCCATCTGTCATATAGGAAAGAATACTGGTCAAGCGCTTGGTTTCTTGTTCCAGATTTTCATGCGTCAAACGAATCACTTCAGATAAATCATTGATACTGTTGGAAATCTCTGTTAATTCAGGACCCCCTTGTAAATCAATGATATCGGAATATTCTCCAGCAATCAAACTCTTAATCTTATCATTCAACAAGCGTAGCTTCATGTTATCCCGACGATTTTCTAAGATCAGCAAGGCGACAACAATAATAAATCCAAGAGTAATTAGGACAAAGATAAAATTATAAGAGGTTATGACTTCTTTGATGTAATTAATCATTGTTTCTCATATAGTAACCGACACCACGGCGCGTTAAAATATACTCCGGACGACCTGGGATATCTTCGATTTTTTCACGCAAACGTCGAATCGTTACGTCCACTGTCCGAACATCACCAAAATAATCGTAGCCCCAGACTGTTTCCAGCAAATGCTCACGAGTCATGACTTGGCCTACATGGGTTGCCAAGTGATAGAGCAACTCAAATTCCCGATGGGTCAACTCAAGCTCTTTGCCCTTTTTCTGAGCAAGGAAGGCATCCGGAATGATTTTCAAATCCCCAATCACAATCTCTGAATCTGATGTAGACACTGTTTGTGATTCTACCGTTAGTTCTGTCCGACGCAACAAAGCTTTTACGCGAGCTTGAAGCTCACGGTTTGAGAATGGCTTGGTCACATAGTCATCCGCCCCAATTTCAAGACCGATGACCTTATCAAATTCTGTATCTTTTGCAGATAAGACAATAATCGGTACATTACTGGTCTTTCGAATGGTACGCGCTACTTCCAAACCATCAATTTCAGGAAGCATGAGGTCCAAGATCAAAATATCTGGGCTCTCAGCTTCGAAAACAGCCAGTGCTTCTTTCCCATCGAAGGCAGTCAAGACTTCATAGCCTTCTTTTGCCATATTGAATTTTATAATATCCGAAATCGGCTTTTCATCATCTACAACAAGAATTTTCTTCATACATGTACCTACTTCTATTTTTTTCTTTGCTTCTTCAAATCTCTGTCCTTTCATTATAGCAAATTTCTTTGAAAAATGGGAGTTATACTTTGATTTGTAAAGAAAGAGAAAGAAAAAGGTTGTGCAATAAAAAAATGATAATCACAACATAGAAGTCACTAAAATAGTGCTTGAATAATTATTTTCAATCCACAAAAAAGCTAGGTTTGAAGCCTGACTTTTCTATCTGTTATTTTCTCAACACGGGATTTGTTGGCGATGTCAGCTAGGATTGCTACAACACACTCATCATGTTTAAACATTAATACGGTATCTTCTTTCAGAGGAGACACCGTTCTTCCTTCTTTGAATAAGGAATCTAAAATTTCTGACTTTCTCTATCTGTTCAACTGATAGATTTCTTCAGAAAAAGGCTGTAAAATTTTTGATATAATGTTAAGGATGGATTGATGGATATTTAAAAGATAATGTTCAAAAGAATTACAAATGAGAATTAAAAATATGTCAAATTGGACAGAAGTTTCTCTACCATCATCCATTCAGAAACAAGATTATATGAAATAAAAGGAGTAACCAATGACCAGGAACTATTCAACACGTGAATTCCGCGAGAAACTATATGATGACCTTCATGTTCGATTAAGAGATACAGTGATTTTGATGTGTTCGATTTTTATTGCCTCTATAGGTCTAAATATGAATTCAACAGCTGTCATTATTGGAGCCATGCTGATTTCCCCTCTTATGACACCGATTATTGGACTGGGGTTTGGTTTAGCTATTTTTGATACGCGTTTAATCAAGCAATCTCTAGGGGTTTTATTTACTCAAGTATTGGTCAGTTTGCTTGTCTCGACTCTATATTTCTGGATTTCTCCCTTATCTTATGCAAGTAGCGAATTGATTGCACGAACCTCTCCAACCATTTGGGATGTTCTCATTGCTATTGCTGGTGGGATAGCAGGCTTTATTGGTTCAAGGAAAAAAGAAGCAAACAATATCGTGCCAGGAGTAGCCATTGCAACTGCTCTAATGCCACCTATCTGTACTGCAGGTTATGGTTTAGCTAATGGAAATGTACGGTTCTTATTTGGAGCTCTCTATCTTTTCTTGATCAACTGTGTCTTTATCATGCTAATCAACATTGTTGGAACAAGAATATTGATGAGAAAATCTCCCTTAAGTTCATTTAATGAGCTAAACATTAAAATGAAAATTGGGTTGATATCCTTGATTGTATTATTGGTCCTTCCAGCCAGCTATTCAGCAGTCACTCTGACGATGGATCAAGCGCGAAAAGAAGGGATCAAACAGTTTGTAGGAAAAGAGTTCGCTAATCATACGGTCATTAATCAAGTCTACAAGTCGAGGAATAATGAATTGGTCTTGACGGTTGTTGGAGATCCGATTTCAGAAGAAGAATTAGAAACCATTCGCCAAAAACAAGCCTCTTACGGTATTCAATCTGTTCAATTGAAAGTCAATCAAGTCCATAATTCGACAAAATTAGATAGTGAGACGACCAAGGAATTTTACGAAAACATTGACAAGTATATCGATCAAAAACTCTCTGAAAAAGATTCACAAAACGATCTCGTAAAAGAAAATGAGGCAAACAAGGATTGAGGATAGTCAATTTATCTAACTCATGGAAGCAAATCTTGGGGGGATATCCTATATCCAAAAGTTAATGGATAGAAAGGATTGTTGATGAGGATACTATTTGTGGTGGTTTGACCAATCACTACTAGCTCAGGTTAAACAAAATATAAAAAGGCGGTGGGACAGAAATCGATAGACAAAGTCTCGATTTCGTAGTCCCAGCCCAGCGAGGATGATTAGGAGCTTTTTGGAGTCTAAAAGACGAACAAAAAGTTCAATCAGCTACCGCGTCAAAGTTTGATTGCTAATAAAAAGTGAGGTCGGGATCTTTTGTCCCAACCTCTTTTTTAGGTAGCTGGAATTTTTATCCCAGGTTTTATCGTTTTATTTCTCAATACGAGATTTGTTGGCGATATCAGCAAGGATTGCTGCTACAAACTCATCTACTGACACAGTGTTTGTTTCTTTTTGTCCATAGCGACGAACGTTGACAGTTCCGTCTTCCATTTCCTTGTCACCAACGATTAATTGGTAAGGAATCTTGCTAGTTTGTGATGCACGGATCTTGAATTGCATTTTCTCATTGCGTTCATCCACATCAGCACGGACACCACGGTCACGAAGCTTCTTCGCTACTTCCCAAGCGTAGTCCACGTGTTTTTCGTTAGAAACTGGGATAAGAGTCACTTGGTGTGGTGCAAGCCATGTTGGGAAGGCACCCTTGTAGTTCTCAATCAAAATCGCTGTGAAGCGTTCCATGGTTGAAATAACTCCACGGTGAATCATAACTGGGCGATGTTCTTCACCATCAGCTCCAATGTATTTAAGGTCAAAGCGTTCTGGAAGCAAGAAGTCAAGCTGGATCGTAGAAAGGGTTTCTTCTTTTCCAAGGGCAGTCTTCACCTGGATATCCAATTTTGGTCCGTAGAAGGCTGCTTCCCCTTCAGCTTCAAAGTAGTCAACGCCCATCTCATCAAGAGCAGCACGAAGCATGGTTTGGGCATTTTCCCACATTTCATCGTTATCAAAGTACTTGTGAGTATCTTGAGGGTCACGAAGAGAGAGGCGGAAACGGTACTCGTTTAGGTTGAAGTCTCCGTAAACATCGATAATCAACTGAAGGGCACGTTGGAATTCTTCTTGGATTTGTTCAGGAGTTACAAAGAGGTGACCGTCGTTGAGAGACATTTCACGCACCCGTTGAAGACCTGTCAGGGCACCAGATTTCTCATAGCGATGCATCATTCCGATTTCAGCGATACGGATTGGCAATTCACGGTATGAGTGAACATGGTGTTTAAAGACTTGGATGTGGTGTGGGCAGTTCATTGGGCGAAGGACGAATTCTTCCCCATCTCCCATATCCATAGTTGGGAACATGTCTTCTTGGTAGTGATCCCAGTGACCAGAAGTCTTGTAAAGCTCTACAGAAGCAAGTGGTGGAGTGTAAACGTGTTGGTAGCCAGAAGCTAACTCCTTGTCGACAATATAGCGTTCCAATTCACGACGGATTGTCGCACCATTTGGCAACCAGAATGGTAGACCTTGACCAACTTCTTGAGAAATCATGAACAAATCAAGCTCTTTACCAAGTTTACGGTGGTCACGTTCCTTAGCTTCTTCACGCATTTGAAGGTAGTTTTTCAAGTCTTTCTTGTCAAACCAAGCTGTACCATAAATCCGTTGCATCATAGCATTGTCGCTATTTCCACGCCAGTAAGCACCAGCTACATTGAGAAGGTGGAAGATTTGGATACGGCCTGTTGATGGGACGTGTGGCCCACGGCAAAGGTCTACATATTCACCTTGACGGTAGATGGTCAAACCACCTTCGTCTTCAGAGTGTTCTTCAATCAATTCCAACTTGTATGGATCGTTTTTGAAAATTTCACGCGCTTCATCCTTAGTCACTTCCTCACGGATTGATGGGAAGTTTTCTTTAACGATCTTTTGCATTTCTTCTTCGATACGAGGCAGGTCTTCGTTAGAGATTTGACCAGCTTGGTTGTCTGTATCGTAGTAGAAACCATCTTCAATTGCTGGACCAACACCCAAGTGGATGTCTGGGAAGAGACGACGAGCTGCTTGGGCAAACAAGTGAGCTGCTGAGTGACGCAAGATTGGAAGAGCGTCTTCGTGATCAGGTGTCACGATTTCGATGCTTCCATCTTCAGTGATAGCACGAGTAGTGTCAATTAATTTGCCGTTAAATTTACCAGCAAGAGCTTTTTTAGCTAGGGAATTGCTGATGGATTGAGCAATGTCAAAAGTTGTAACGCCAGATTCGAATTCACGAACAGCGCCATCTGGGAAAGTAATTTTAATCATGGTTTTCTCCTTTTTTGTGTTTCATAGTTTCTATGCATTGACTTTTTATTAGCTGACTACTTCCTAGTCTGAATGTTCAACTGCTTTTCTTTATCAGAGAGGAAGTTTTCCATTTCCGTCAGGATGTCTATATCCAAACGTTGAGAAAGTTCTACTAGCCACCAGATATTTTCTGAAAGTTTATGTTCCAGTGTGTAAGGTGTTTCATCATAGTAGCGTCCTTGCTTGGTCATCACTAATCGTTGGAAATTCCCAATATCATTCGATAAAGCCAAGAGGTCTTCTTCTACCGTCCACTTGGAATCATGATGCTTAACTTCCAGATCGTGATAAGCTTGTCGGATCGCCCAACTGCGCTCCACTAATTCTTGCAACTCCATAGAAAGTCTCCTCATAAAAAAATTGCGACATCCTAAAAAGGACGTCGCAACGTGGTTCCACCTTCATTTATGTTCCTCAAAAAAGAGGAACACCTCTGATTGGCTCTAACGTGGCCACCGTTTTATGTTTGCATAAAAAGTTCACCGAGTAGTCCCAAACCTATCCTCTACGCGATTTCCAGCCCCACGCGTTCTCTATAAGATTTCCTAGATTTGATATGTCTCTGACTAGTATTATAGCACGATTGAAATATTTTGCAAGAGGAAAAAGCTTCCTATCCCCTATGCCAGGAGCATTTCTTTAGGACCCCTAGCTTTTGAGATGAACTCTAATCCAATAGCTTGGTAATGTTGCGTATCTTTTTCACCTGTTTAAAGGAGCCCTTCATGATTCTCACAGACCCATTCACAGGCATAGCGATAACCTTTTGCGGAATTTTCACAATAGACTTGGTCACCCGTTTGGTACGGCTTTCCTCAGGATGACGTTCATTGTAAAAATCTTTCGATATAATAGCGTCTAGATAGAACTCATAGACCCTGCGACCAAAATTTGTCGAAGAAATTTCATAAAGCTTCTCCTCCCACTTAGCCTCATCCTTCTCTGGTGTGGCTAAGGTCGCTTCTAAAATAGCTGCTGCCAAATCTTCTTCCTGGTCATACAAGATTCCGAACATCCGATCATTGATCACATTATCTAAGTAAGGATTACTCTGAGCAATTAGGGGTGTCCCACTAGCGATACTCTCTAAATAGGTCAAGCCTTGCGTCTCACTAGTCGAAGCTGAAATGAAGAAATCTGCTGCTTTATAGTACAGAGCTGTTTCGTTTGGTGGAATCATCCCTGTGAAGACGACCGTATCTGATACACCAAGCTTGGCCGCTTGTTTTTTTAAATCATCCAGATAAGGCCCATCTCCAGCCACAATCAATTTAATATGCGTATTTTCTTCTAGCACTTTAGGCAAAGCCGCAATAACGGCTTGGATATTTTTCTCGTAAGAAACCCGTGACAAGCTCAAGAGCATAATTTCACCCTTTTGAATCCCTAATTTTTCACGAAGGGCTTGCGTCTCCACTTGTGTGATTTCAGGTCGTTCAAACTTCGCCAGCTCGATTCCTGTTGGAATAATCCGCTTTTCAGCCTTGACCTTGTATTTCAGCAAGAGATCATAGACAATCTCACTCGGACAGATGACCCCATCCAAGTCATTCA
Organism: Streptococcus sp. DFI.7.26; assembly: GCF_022240605.1. NCBI lineage: Bacteria > Bacillati > Bacillota > Bacilli > Lactobacillales > Streptococcaceae > Streptococcus > Streptococcus sp. DFI.7.26. The sequence goes on from NZ_JAKOGN010000002.1 coordinate 122,461, forward strand.
TATAACCACGAACAATGTATTTGACCATACTTGGTCGGATAACCATCCCCTTGGCAATATAACGCACATAATCTTCATACTGGGTATGATAGGTATGAATTACTGGAATCCGAAGCTCCTTAGCAATCCAAACCCCGAGTAGTCCTAAAGAAAACTCCGTCTGTGTATGGATCATATCCAGTTTGTATTGTTTGGCAATGGCCAAAGCCTTGGTAAAGCCGCGATAAGCAATCCGCCGATCCTTAAAAGCAAAGAAAGGGATACTTGGAATGCGGATAATTTGCCAGTCTTCATAGCGGTTGACATCCTTATCCGTCGTCGTAAAGATAAAAACAGTATGTCCCAACTTCTCCAATTCTGTTTTCAGGGTTCGAATACTGGTCGCAACCCCCGATACCTGTGGAAAATAAGTATCTGTAAATAATCCAATACGCATATTACATCTCCAATACTTGCTGATAGGCTTTCACTAGTTGATCCGCTACCAAATCAATTGAGCGACTTTGAGCTACTCGATCCCCTGCATCGCGCTTGTCCACTTGACCAGACAAGACTTTTTCAAGAGAGTCCACAAACTCATCCACTGAATGACACAATTCTGCTGACTCTTGGTCCACCCAACCATGATAAACTGGAATATCCCGGAGAACGACATGCTGGTGACCCGCTAAGGCCTCTAGGACAACAATTCCTTCCGTTTCCTCGTAAGACGGGAAGAAGAAGGCATCCGCACCTGTCATGGCCCCTTGGAATACAGCTCCCTTAAAATAGCCAGGGAATTCAACATTGCTCGGATGATCTTTCTCGACCAGACGACGAATAGCCCGAGGAATCAACCATTTATTAATCGATCCCAACCAAATAAAGCGGACATCTGGCATCCGACGAGCCACTTCTACAAAGTCTTCAATCCCTTTTCGTCTAAAGTATAGACCCGCACATAAAACGACCTTCTCTCCTTCTTGGATATTAAAGTGCTTCCGAAAAACCTCTTCTTTTTTGGGATCTTTTTTATATTTAGACAAATCAATCCCATTGGAAACAGCGACAATTGGAGTCTTGACCCCGTAAGACTGAATCAGCTGTTTCGAATACTCTGAAGGGGTTATAATAAAATCGGCTTTTTTATACATATGAGCCAAGTATTTGCCAAATAAGGGAGCAAATAAATTGGACCCGATAAATGAATTTTGGAAATCTTCCCGTGTGGAATGTCCATGCATAATGACCTTTTTCCCCCGACGTTTGGCAGCATGCAATAGCAACAAACTCCGAGGACCATAGGTATTAATATGAACGACATCGTAGTCCCCTAAAATATCTGTGGTGTAGGGGATTCCAGCCAAATCCAAGGCATGCATCTGGTGTTGGAGGGCACGACCGATCCCCGATTTTTGTAAAACGGATTTTCCTTCAAGATACAGTAAAACTTTCATACCCTCTATTATACCTGATTTAGCAGACCCCTTCAAGTTTTACTGGAGATTCATACAGAGACAAGAAAAAAGGAAGCCTTGGCTTCCTTTTGTTTTTACTTCTTCGTAGTCCCACGATGATTGATGGTATGGGCAAGAAGAACTTCTCTTTCTTCCAATTCTTCCTTATGCATAATTTTTGTCAACATCCGCATACTGATAGCCCCCAAATCATAAAGTGGTTGGCCTACAGTTGAAAGATTTGGACGAGTGTAGCGTGTAATTTGTGAATCATCACTGGTAATCAACTCAAAATCTTCCGGTACGTTCACACCTTGATCAGCTAGACCATTAAGCAAACCTGCTGCCAATTCATCCCCAGTTACAAAGGCTGCTGTCGCTTTAGATGCAATGAGGCGTTCAGCCAAGTTATAGCCTTCTTCATAGCGGTACTTAGACTCAAAGACCAAGCCTTCACTGTAAGACAATTTTTTTGCTTTCAAAGCATCTTTGTAGCCAGCCAAGCGAATCTTACCGTTGATATCATCTACTAATGGTCCACTTACAAAAGCAATCTTTTTATTTCGTTTAGCCAATAGTGTAACCGCGTCTACTGTCGCTTGCTTGTAATCAATATTGACACTTGGCAATTGATGTTCGACATCAACTGTCCCAGCAAGGACCACCGGTGTCCGAGAACGAGAGAATTCTGAACGAATCTTTTCTGTCAAGTGATAACCCATGAAGATAATCCCATCGACCTGTTTTGAGAAAAGAGTATTGACAACAGAAACTTCTTTATCATCGTCTTCATCGCTGTTGGCAAGGACGATGTTGTACTTATACATTTCAGCAATGTCATCGATCCCCTTTGCCAGAGTAGAGAAATAACTATTGGTAATATTTGGAATCACAACACCTACGGTTGTGGTTTTCTTACTCGCAAGTCCACGAGCTACTGCATTCGGACGATAGTCCAAACGTTCAATGACTTCCAATACTTTTTTACGAGTATTTTCCTTAACGTTCTTATTTCCGTTCACGACACGGCTAACAGTCGCCATTGAGACACCCGCCTCTCGGGCAACGTCGTAAATGGTTACAGTATCGTCTGTATTCATAATACTTCCTTTCTTTATTGAAAATTTCGTTTTCAGTCTTCTATAACAACTATTCTATCACTTATTGTAAACACTTTCAAGCATTTTAACATCTTTTTGCAAACTCTTGATTTTTTAGGGAAAATCTGACAAAATATTATCAATAGAAAGAAGGTAGCTTATGTCTAAATTAGATCAAATTGTAGCATTTCTTGAAACTGAAAAAACAGAGGTTGCTGTTGTATCCGATCCTGTCACTATCAATTACCTAACTGGATTTTACAGTGATCCCCACGAACGTCAGCTCTTCTTGTTCGTTTATCCAGACCATGAACCGCTTCTTTTTGTCCCTGCTCTTGAGGTAGAACGGGCGACTGCAGTTGTGGATTTCCAAGTGGTAGGGTATGTGGATTCTGAAAACCCTTGGGAAAAAATCAAAAGGGCTAGCGCTAATCCAGAAGCCAAAAAGGTCGCTTTGGAATTTGATAATTTGATTTTGACCAAGTACCATGGGCTTCGTTCAGTCTTTGAACAAGCAACATTTACCAATCTCAGCCCTCGAATTAACCGCATGCGCTTGATCAAATCTGCTGATGAAATTCAAAAAATGTTGGTTGCAGGTCAATATGCGGATAAGGCTGTCAATATGGGATTTGACGCTATCTCACTGGGTAAAACAGAAACTGACATCGTCGCAGAAATCGACTTTGGCATCAAACGCTTGGGCTATGAAATGAGCTTTGAAACTATGGTCTTGACTGGTAACAATGCAGCCAACCCTCACGGCATTCCTGGAAGCAACAAAATTGAAAAAGATGCTCTTCTTCTCTTCGACTTGGGCTGTATGGTGAATGGCTATGCTTCAGATATGACGCGAACAGTCGCTGTTGGAAAACCAGATGATTTCAAAAAAGAAATCTACCACTTGACTTTAGAAGCTCAACAGGCTGCCCTAGATATGATCAAACCAGGTGTAACAGCACATGACGTAGACCGTGCTGCCCGGAGCGTCATTGAAAAAGCAGGATACGGCGAATACTTCAACCACCGCCTCGGACACGGTATCGGAATGGATGTGCATGAATTCCCTTCTATCATGGAAGGAAATGACATGGTCATCGAAGAAGGAATGTGCTTCTCTGTCGAACCAGGCATCTACATCCCTGGAAAAGTCGGAGTTCGGATTGAAGACTGTGGCTATGTCACAAAAGATGGCTTTGGCCTCTTTACCGAAACCAGCAAAGACTTGCTTTATTTTGATTAAGATAGGAAATAAGGAAATTATTTAATTATTGTTTGGCGTGGTAAAGGCTTGCTCGTTCCCCATGCTCTTATGATTGGAGGAGTTTTGGCGAATATGATTTATTCCTTCCTGCATCTTAATGTAAATAAGAGTACAGATAGTATCATCTTAGGATGTATGTTGGGAATTCTTACTGCAGCAGTCAATTATTTGCTAACAAAAAAAAAATTGTTTCCGATCAGGTTCGGTATATGATTGATGAGGAAACAGGGCGACGCATTGCTTTGCGCGATCGTTCTTCCTTTATGTTCATTCCTAATCGTTACTGGACATGGATTTATGTAATTGGATTTATTCTAGTTAGTGTCTTATTTATTAAAAAATAAAAATTAGATAAACTTTAAATCATTTCATTCAACAAAAAAAAGCCTTTCAGTATATACTGAAAGGCTTTTTTACATCAAGTTTCTTACAGACTCAAATCAAGAAACGGTTGCTAGTTCCATTTGTTTCTTGGTTTGCTCCACCACTTCTTTGAGGCTGGTCTGAGACATTTCCTTTTCCATAGCTAACTGAATCTCTTCCAGCTTCCCATCTAGGACACCATGGATGCTATTTCCAATCGGACAAGCTGGATTTGGGTGCTCGTGGAAACCAAATAATTGACCAGTCTTCCCAAGGCACTCAACCGCCTGGTAGATATCTAACAAACTAATGGCTTCCAATTCTTTGGCCATCTCGGCCCCACCTGTTCCACGCGCTACATGGATCAAGCCTGCCTTTTTTAATTGAGACAAGGTTTTCCGAATAATGACCGGGTTCACCCCAACACTGCCAGCAATCATATCACTGGTCACCTTGGTGCAATCTCCTTTTAAAGCAATCATGACTAATACATGGGTTCCAATGGTGAAACGACTTGAAATTTGCATGGATACTCCTCTCTTCCATCTAGATAGGGATGTCTTAAACTGGATCTAAGGCCATCAGTAACTAGATACATTTACTCTTCCGACGTTAAAGTTCTTTCTTTTAGTCTATTATACCCTTATTTGTTGTAATGTCAACTGTTACACTAGTTGAAAAAATCTCTCAACCATGCGTCTACTTCTACATTGTGTCCCTCTCGCTGGGCTATTTCATGTAGAAGCTCATGATTATGGGTATGGTGGATCCCATTGACTAAACTTTCATAGTAAACTTGGAAGTAAGGGAGTTTCAGATCCTTAGCGAGTTGGAGTTCTTTCTCAATGTCATAGGACACCCGCCGAAAGGCAACATCTTTCAAACCCGATTCATCAAACTCTAGAATAGCATACATGGCCCGGAGATCCTTTCGAAGATTGGCTTGCAAAAAGAAGGGTTGACCGATGGAACCCGGGTTCAAGATGAGCTCTCCACCACTTCCATATCGGAAAAATTGTTGGTGGATATGACCATAGACTGCTAGATCACAAGGGGGATTGGTTACGAGGCGATCAAAATCTTTCTGGTCTCCTATATGGATCAATTCGCGTCCCCAGTTTTTGTCTGGCAGATGATGGGTGATGCCCACTCTTAAGCCGGAAATTTCCCGATGCACTTGCATGGGCAGACTTTGCATGGCCTCTATTTCTTCTGGACGAATTTCTTCTAAGATATACTGACAATGGCGCATCAAATAACGGTGACTAGCCCTTGATGGATCCAGCATCCCCTTCATCGCTCGCCACAAGCTATCTTCCCAATTTCCTAAAATCTGTACGGTGATAGGCAATTCTTCAAGTAGGTTCAAAAGATGTCGTCTACCAGTCCCCGGCATAAGGACATCCCCTAATAACCAGTATTCTTCTACACCTGCCCGCTTGGCATCTTCAAGCACAGCCTCTAAAGCAGTTGTATTCCCATGTATATCCGAAAGCAAAGCAATTTTTGTCATGTCTCTTCTCCTTCTCTCATTATACCAAAGCTCTAAAAAACTTCCACCCTAGGGTAGAAGTTTCTTTTTTTATTCAACAGATTTCAAAGCCTCCAGCATGTCTACCTTACGAAGATGATGATTAACCAAGATTCCTAAGCTAGCTAGGATCAGAATGACGCCAGCGATAGGATAAAGATAGACACCAAGGGCTACCCGCGGATAGAAGAGAATGGCATCTGGGGCGATCATGGCAATCAAGAAGCGATGGAGATAAAAACCTCCTAGCAAACCCAATCCTATCCCTACAAGAGACAAGAGGATGGTTTCTCGATAAATATAAAGGGTGACTTCTTGATGATGAAAACCTAATACCTTAATGGTGGATAACTCACGGATTCGTTCTGCCACATTGATATTGGTCAAATTATACAAAATAACCATCGCTAGCAAAATAGATACCAGAACTAAAATCATCATGGTCTTATTCAATGATTGTGCCACAGAACTGAAGAGAGAAATCAAGGAAGTATTTTGCGTAACAGCAAGCACCGCCCCTTCTTCCATCATGTCCCGACTGACCTTCTGGACGAACTGCTGAGAAGAAGACTGTAATCGGACCAAATAGGCATTCATATTAGCGCTTTTTCCATAGGTTTTCTGATAGGTCGCTTGATTCATATAGACAAAATGGCCTACATAATTTTCGGTAATCGCAGCCACTCTAATCTTATGGCCATCTATCCACAAATCATCCCCAACTCCCACCTTGGCCAGCTGCGCTAATTTACTGGTAATCACCGCCCCATTGGATAGGTCGATTCTTCCCTCTTCTGAGCGAAGACTGATAAAGGGTTCCAAGCTGTCTTTAGAGGACACCATCAAGGTCATGCTTTGTTTTCCACGTCCTGATGGATAAGAAGCCTCCACTTGTTTTGTAAAAATGGCTTCTGTCTCTTTAATATCTGCTTGCTTCAAGCTCTTCTTCAAGGATTCTTCCTCTTCGTCTGTCAGACTGGATTTGGTCGAGAGAATCATATCATACTTGAGGATTTCCCCAAACTGACGTTGGGGCACACCACCGACTGAGGATTGAATACCAAGACCCGCAAAGAGAAGAGCAACCGAACCAGCAACACCAAATATGGTCATCACCATCCGCTGTTTGTAGCGAAAAATATTTCTAGCAGTCACCTTTTGGGTGAAACTCAAACGTTTCCACAAAAACGGAAGGCGTTCGAGCAAAATACTGGATCCGGAAACTGGCGGTTTTGGAAGAAGGAGGTGACTGGCTTCTTCCTTCAACTCTCTCTTAGCGACTAGATAAGCTGGAAAGACGCTAGAAAGAAGGGAGAGCCCCAAGGCTAATAAGCTATAGGACCCATAAAAATACTGTTGACTAGTACCCACGACCATCCCCTGAGTGATAATTTGTGAAATGGTTCCTGATAAAACATAATGACCGAGAAGAGTTCCGATGCCTGTCCCAACAGTTCCAGCAACCAAGCCATACAAGAGAAACTTTGCTAAGATATCTTTCGTTCGATAGCCCAAGGCTTTGAACAAGCCCGCATGGCTCCGTTCTTCATCAACAAAACGAGTCATGGTCGTGAACGTGACCATGGCAGCGACTGCGTAGAGTACCACAGGAAATAGATTGCCTACGGCGGAGATACTGGCACTGGCATTACTATACATGAGGTAACCCTGGCCACCTGGAATGGTTTTTCGATCATAGACATGATAGTTTGGTTGCTCTAGATTTTTCAGATCTTCCTTGGCCTTTTCCAGGTCCTTCTGTTTAGTTGCTAGTTCCGATTCACCTGTCTGAATGTTGACCAATTGATAATCTAGTTGCTTTTGAGCTTCTGCCAACTCGAGTCGTCTTGCTTCTAATTCTTCCTTGGGCAAGAGTGTAGATAGTTGATTCAGATTATTGGATTGCTCCGTCAATTGTGTCTGTGCTTGACCTGCCTTTTCGCGTGCGTCTGCTAACTGTTTATTTGCAGCATCAAGTTCTTCTCGCCCTTTTTGGATCTTTTGTTTCCCATCAGCCTGTAGCTTTCGATAGCGCTCCTGACCATTTCCAGCTAAGAGTTTTTTCAGGTCCTTTTGATGGGAGGCCAGACGATCTTGATAGCTGGTTGAGAATGGATTGAACCCCCTCAAATCATCAAACCGAATCCGAGCAAGGCTATAAACAGGACTAGTAAAGGCTTCTTTTGAGAGGACGCCATAGGCATCCAAGGAACCACTCCCACTCCTAGCTTGTCCCAAGTCTTTTTCGGACCACATCTCAGCAGACTTTACAAAGCCAACAATTCGATAGTTTTTTGTCTTTAAAACAGATGGACTTCCAGCTTTTTCATGTATCCTTAGCTGATCCCCAATCTGGTAACGATCTTTCCAAAACGCTGCTAGAGCGACCTCATCTTCCTTCTGCGGAAGCCGTCCTGAAGCCAGCTGAAAGCGTGAGATGGTTTCTGGAATGGAAAACAGTCGAACAGCTTCGTCCTTTCCGTCAAGCGTCACATCTGTCAGGTAGGAAAACTCCAAGCTGGCCCCCGTCAATCCTTGTAGCTCTTCTTGGTCAGTCTTATCCAAACCAAGATCTCCCATGACAGCTAGGTCCAACATTTCTTGTTTGTCTATAAAGCGCTGGGCAGTCCGATGCATATTTGGAGTCGTTACTTTTAAACCGACCAGGGCTAAGCTACCCAGCATCATCAGCGTTAAAATGGACAAAAAGCGCCCTTTGGAACTGGTAAAGGAATGACATAGATCTTTCCAATATACTTTTCGCTTCATGAACAACCTCCCTAATACTCTAGGCTATCAATATCTAGTGGAGTGTTATGGATGGTCACCGATTTTACTTGGGCATCATGCATCTGAATGACACGATCGGCTATTGGCGCTAAAGAAGCATTATGGGTGACGATAATCACTGTTGCCCCTTTTTTACGAGACATGTCCTGAAGAATCTTTAAAACCTGTTTACCGGTTTGGTAGTCTAAAGCCCCTGTTGGTTCATCACAAAGGAGAATCTTAGGGTTCTTCGCCACTGCGCGCGCAATGGCTACCCGTTGTTGTTCCCCACCAGATAGCTGGGCTGGGAAGTTGTTCAAACGCTCACCCAATCCAACCTCTCTCAAGACTTGTTCAGGGTCTAAGGCATCAGAAACAATTTCAGAAGCCAGCTCAACATTTTCCTTGGCTGTCAAATTAGGGATGAGATTATAAAACTGGAAGACAAAGCCAACATCATTTCTGCGATAATCCGTTCGTTGGTGCGAGGAGAAGCTTGAGATGGCTTTCCCATCCACTAGTACCTCCCCTTCATCATTGCTATCCATACCTCCCAAAATATTGAGGACTGTTGATTTTCCTGCGCCTGATGCCCCCAAAATGATGACCAATTCGCCTTTCTCAATTTCAAAAGTAACATCTTTATTGGCAATGATGTCAGTTTCTCCTGACGGATAGCGCTTGTAACTATGTTTCATCTCAATATAAGCCATATCTTATCTCCCACTTAAACACAAGTTCCTATCTTTATTATAGTCCTTTTTTACCGGAAGACCAAGTACAATCAATCCCTTAAAACGACTAAAAAACAAGAAATTTGTGAGGGATGCATTTCCTCTATTTTATGAATAAAGCCATCCAACAAACTAATACTTTTCTATGCAAAAATAGACAAGGAAAAAGCTTGATCTTATCTAGTTCCTGATATAGAAATCTCCAAGCATCATCTGCCCTCCTCTCCTTAGTTTGTGATATAATAACAAATAAGTATGAATTGTAATGATCGTTTAAATAACTGATATTTCAAGTTTTTCTTTCATTTTTATATAATAGCCCCTTTGAAAGTAGATCTGGGAAAAAATTTTATAATCCTTCCAAAATGGCTTTTATAGTATAAGAATAAGACCTGATTTCAAGCCATTTAGACTTATAGAATGATACTAAAATTTTATTCTGTTGATGAATAAATTTGATTTCTGTATAATATGATGATTAGTGAACAATCATTTATACCAAATACATGATAAAGGAGGAACTATGACCCGAAAAAAGAGAAAAACGAATTCTAAAAATGCTATCCGAAGCGCCCTATCACGCCTGCTTCTTGAACAATCACTTGAAAGCCTTACAATTAGCCAACTAACAAAGGAAGCCGGCATTAATCGAGGTACCTTTTACCTTCATTATGTAGACAAACAAGATATGTTCAACCAGCTTAAATCTGAACTCTTAGGCGAGTTGGGAGAACTTTTCGCTACAAGCACCGTCAATCGAGCAAATTTTCTTGCCTCACTTCAATATATTCAAGATAATTATGACTTTATCTATGCCTTGATGCAGATGGATTACCAAGAATTTCATTTTCTAATGAAAAATTTCACCCTGCAACTTCTTGACGATACTCCACACGCCAAAGACCACTTGGTTAATAAATTCCAAGTTCCTTATAAGTATGCTGTTGAGATTTTTGCAGCTACGATTGAAGCCGTAATCACAAAATGGTTGTCAACTGGTGCAAAAGAAGAGCCGATCGAAATCGCGACAGTCGTATTAAGTGTGACTGACTTTACCACTTGGAACCAACCAATAACAGAATAAGAAAATGAGAAAACGAAAGTTTTCTTTTTTTATGGATAAGAGCAACTAGCTGGAACCTCAACGCTCTCACAAGATTATTTGCCCAACTATCAGAAAACGTTTTCCTTTTCTTTCCTTTTTAGCTATAATATTTAATATGCAATAAAATAGAAATGAGGACCGTTTATGAAAAAGAAGAAACTTCTTTTGCCGATCTTATTGCTTGCTCCTGCCTTCCTAGCTTCTCAGGTAGCTGCAGATGAGCAAACAGCTCCAGAAACTAACCTTGAAGTAGCTGCTGCTTCCACAAATGCTACAGATGCTGCTACTCCTGATTCAACAGAAGCTAATACAGCTACTTCAGAAGGCGCTACAGAGAGCTCAGCTGACTTGCCTGAAGCAAATATCATTCATACCAACGATGTCCATGGTCGGATCGTCGAAGAAAAGGGTGTGATTGGTGATGCTAAATTAGCCGCAGTCATCGATGAAGAACGTGCGAAAAATCCATCTACTTTAGTCGTAGATGCTGGAGATGCCTTCCAAGGACTACCGATTTCAAATAGTTCAAAAGGGGAAGAACGAGCTAAAATTTTGAACGAAATTGGCTACGATGCTATGGCAGTCGGAAACCATGAGTTCGATTTTGGTTTGGATGAGGCTAAGAAATACAAAGAAATCTTGAACTTCCCACTTCTCAGCTCCAACACCTACATCAACGGTGCTCGTTTATTTGAGGCTTCCACCATTGTCGATAAAGATAAGAATGTCGTTGGGGATGAGTTTGTCGTCATCGGGGTGACAACGCCTGAAACAGCCACTAAAACTCACCCTAAGAATGTCCAAGGTGTTACCTTTACAGATCCTATTTCAGAAGTAAACAAGGTCATCGATGAAATTGAAGCACGCGCTACTGCAGAAGGCAAGACTTACAAAAACTATGTTGTCCTTGCTCACTTGGGAGTAGATACGACTACACCAATCGAATGGCGAGGATCTACCTTAGCTGAGGAACTTTCTAAAAACTCAAAACTGAAAGGAAAACGCGTCACCGTTATTGATGGGCATTCCCATACTGTTCAATCAACCACATACGGAGATAATGTCACCTATAACCAAACCGGTAGCTACCTGAACAATATTGGTAAAATTACTTACCAAGCCAACCAATTGCTTGGTAACCCTCAACAAATTTCAGCAGCTTCAACCAAAAATGTCGTGCCAAATGCCAAAGTAGCTGCCATGGTCCAAAAAATCAAGGAACAGTACGATGCTGAGAATGCAAAAATCGTTCGTGACAATAGTCCGGTAGAACTAAACGGTCAACGGGAAAATGTTCGCGTCCGCGAGACCAACCTTGGAAATGTTGTAGCGGATGCCCTCTACGAATATGGACAAACTGGTTTTAGCCATAAGACTGACCTTGCTGTAACCAACGGTGGCGGCTTGCGCGAAACCATCGCCAAAGACAAGCCAATCACCAAAGGAAGTGTCATTGCTGTTCTCCCATTTGGGAATACCATTTCTCAAATTAAAGTAACTGGTCAGAATATTGCTGATATGTTTGCTAAATCTCTAGGCTCTATTTTACAAGAAAAAGATGGCAAAACCGTTCTTGACGAAAACGGTCAACCCCTTCTTGAACCAAGCGGAGGCTTCCTCCAAGTATCTGGAGCGAAAGTTTATTACGATACAACCCTACCAGCTGAAAAACGCGTCCTCTATATCGAAATTAAAAACCCAGAAACTGGTCAATATGAACCGCTCAACCTTGCTAAAGATTATTACTTGACTACTAATGACTTCTTAGCAGCAGGTGGGGATGGCTACACCATGTTAGGTGGAGCTCGTGAGGAAGGTCCTTCCATGGACGTTGCCTTTGCAGATTACCTTGCTAAGGCAGATCTCACAGCCTATGCAACCATCAATCCAAATTCTCGTACCATTTCTATTTCTGCTAGCAAAGATACAGATGGAGATGGTGTGGCAGATATTGAGGAAATCAAACAAGGAACAGATCCTGCTAATCCAAAGTTCTACCCAGGAAGCAATAACCAACCAGTTATCCCATCTACCGGTAAAATGGATCAAACATATATTCCAGCTCTAGTTGGTACGAATTCTCCTAATCAACTAGCTAGCCAAACAAAGAATACTTTTACATCTGCTAAGGACGATACACAGATCAAGGCCAACAACCATCACCTGTCCTTCACCTCAGCAAAAACATTTAAACCAGCAGCTGCAAGCCTACCAGAAACAGGAACAGCCGACTCTCCTGCTATCTATATGCTCGCTCTGTTGACATCCATCCTAGCCTTCTTTGGTCTTAAGAAAAAAGAAGAAAACGAATAGTCACTGTAAAAAATAGTCTGGGACAACATTGTTCTCAGCCACAAAAAAGCTAGAGATTTCCAATTATGGACCTCTAGCTTTTTAATTTTGAGTAGTTTTCTTATTGTATTTGAGGAGATTATTAGCCATGAGTACTAATCCCATGTCATTTTTTACCTGACGCTTGGATTTCTTTTACTTTTAAGAGCTGATACCTCTCATTCACATAGAGCCCCTTTTATGGAGCCAAATCAGCTTGTTCTGCCTTATAAACCATATTTTCCTGTCTAAAACCTGTTGTGCTATGCCTATGTTTGAGGTGATCAAACTGCTATACCCAACTCTCTGGATGGGTGTAGGTATCTGTTGTTTCATCGTAAGTCCAATTATCCAAATTCCTATCAGATTCTTTGTATCTTTCTTCTGTTCCTTGTCAAAAAGACTATATTTAATCAAATGCTCAATACCCATCCTATCCAAGGTAAGAAGAATCTCCAAACTACCGTATCCCGCATCGGCGACAGCTCTTTTTAACTCATGTGGATAGGTTTCTAAAAAAGGCAACAGCGTTCTGGTATCTGTTGGATTTTGATAGATGTCATCGTGAAGGACGAACTGATTTTCAGTAGCGATTTGTAGGTTGTAAGCAGGTTTGAGTCCTACGCTTAAATAAGCTTCAATTCCCCTCGTTCAGCTTCAGATAAGTGCTTGTAGGATTGATTTGTGGTAGGATAATTAGCAGACATGTTCATCTTCCTTTATACTGTTTTTCGCAACTCTAGTATATCAGATGAACATGTCTTTTGTGTTGCACTTCATTTTACAACAGAGCATGTGGTCTGTTTTCAGAAAAGGTAATTTTCTAGACAGGTAGTTGTTGAATAAATATGACAGGTTCTAGTCATTAACCTATCAACCAACTCTTTAGTTTGTAAGTTGGCATCTTGTATACTGAAAAGGAAACAATACTAATCAATTCAACTTACTTGACAAAAGCGTTGCTTAGTGGTTTAATATACCCCATAAGGGTATATCGGAGGTGCCTATGTTTCACTTATTTACAAAAATTGATAGTATTTCTACCAGCGAATTAGAAGCTAAACTCAAGGAACCAATTCAGCTACTGGATGTGCGGACGCCTACGGAATTCCGTAGAGGCCATATCAAAAACGCCAAGAATGTTCCTCTAACCGAAATCGGAGCTTACACACCTGCGACAAATGAAACACTTTATGTCATTTGTCATTCCGGTGTTCGAAGCAAGATGGCTGCTAAAAAGCTCAAGAAAAAAGGCTATGATGTTATCAACATCCGAGGTGGTATGAGCGCTTGGTCTGGTGATGTTGAATAAATAAAAATCAAAAAGAGCAATTGGTCTAATTTCAAGAAAACCAACTGCTCTTTTAATCATTTGTTCACTATTTAAGAGAAACGTATGTTTTTTATTACTTGCGTTTAATCAAGTATTTAACCGCCTTTTCCAATCTTTCCTTCTGTGCTTGAGGATCCTCTAAAGGGTCGTTAATACAAGTTGTTAAATTCTCCGTTATCATCAGTTCAATAATACGATCAACACTGGACCGCACTGCTGTTAATTGAGTAATGATATCAATACAATCACGCTCTTCCTCCATCATTTTTTGAATACCTCGCAATTGACCTTCTGAGCGTTTGAGGCGTGTAATGTACTTTGATCTTGTCATATCTTTATCCTAAAACGATTTTTCTACATTATATCTCTAATACAGTCCTTTGTCAAAAGGAGCATTTATCTTAAAGACAAAGACTTCTAGTTCTCCACTCTGACTCTCGTTATAATTCCATCTTTATCTGTAATGGAGAATTCAGAAAGAGAAATCCAGTGGGTTCTAGCCTTGTTTCTCTGAGCTTGCGTAAGCAAATTGACCAAAAACTCTTTATTCTCAACTTCAACCAAATAGTAGGCAAGACCTACCATTCCATTCTCACGAGGAGCTAAGTTTTTACCACCCCATTCATTTACTGCTAGATGATGGTGATAATTCCCTGATGCTATCCAACTGACATGTGGAATCGTGAATTTATCCTCAAGACCTAGAGACTCTTGATAAAATGCACATGCCTCTCGGCTATTTTTAACAGATAGGTAAACATGGCCCATGCGAGTGCCTTCTGCGATCACAAAAGGATCAAGTTCTTTGCCTAATTCATAGATTTCTTGCGCAGACAGCTCTTCTGTGATTCCAGTAATTCGACCATCCTCACGAATATCCCACTCGTTCACAGGCTTGTCTCTGTTGAGTTCAATGCCATTGCTCTCTAAATCTTCTAGATAGACAGCTTCACTATAGCCATGATCAGCTCCGCCAACTAGTGGAACCTTTAGGTCTAACAAGCGTTTAAAAATATTTGCCAGATCTTATCAACTTGGATAGGATGGGTATTGAGCATTTGATTAAATATAGTCTTTTTGACAAGGAACAGAAGAAAGATACAAAGAATCTGATAGGAATTTGGATAATTGGACTTACGATGAAACAACAGATACCTACACCCATCCAGAGAGTTGGGTATAGCAGTTTGATCACCTCAAACACAACCATACCACAACAGATTTTAGACAGGAAATTAGGGTTTATAAGGCAGAACAAGCTGACTTGGCTTCACAAAAGGGGCTCTATGTGAATGAGAGGTATCAGCTCCTAAAAGTAAAAGAAAGCCAAGCGCTTTTATCTGTCGAAGGCAGTCACATCTTTGCCCAACGCAAGGTTAATGTGGAACCTGTCTTTGGGCAGACAAAGGCTTGTTTGGGTTACAAGAGATGTAATCTAAGAGGCAAATGACAGGTTAAAATTGACATGGGATTGGTTCTCATGGCCAATAACCTCCTCAAATACAATAAGAGAATGACTCAAAATTAAAAAGCTAGAGTTCCACAATTGGAAATCTCTAGCTTTTTTGTGACTGAGAACAATGTTGTCCCAGACTATTTTTTATTTCCTGACTACCAAATCCATCTCTTACTGTTTCTTTAAAAGGTTTAGATTCGGATTTTTATGAGTAAAGAGCACGACCTCAATAAAGGTTCCCACTTGGAAGGCAAAGAGCAAGCCTACCAAAATATTGACCCGATGGTCTGTTTCATAGAATGGGGAATTCCATAAGAAGTGATTGGTCACCGTGGAAACTACACACCAGAGACCAAAGAGCTTTTCTTTTTGCTTGGTGCACTGAGACAGGATGAGAAAGGCTCCAACAGATACAACAGCTGTGTAGACTGCATGAGATGCTAAACCACCAGAAATGCGGTTCACTGCCTCTGTTACTGCTGAGAGATCTCCAGTTCGCGTTTGACGCGCCACATAACCTAGATCTTCAATGATTTGGAAACCAAGACCAGATCCAAAGCCGGCAATTAAAATCGATTTCAAATCCTTACGACCCAAAATCAAGAGGATCCAGAAGGCCACCAGAGCTTTGAAAAATTCTTCAGAAAAAGGTGCTGTCAAAGCATCTGTCCATTTATTAAAGGTACTAACATCTTGAATGAGATGACTATTGAAATGGTCAATGAGGCTGTTCCCTGAAAAACTGAGCCAGCCAGCAACAAAAGCACCACCAAACATGGTCGCCCACAAAACAAGAAGAGGAACCTCAAATCTTTTTGCAAGTCGCTTAATAAAGAGATAAAGAGGAACGACAATCACCGCTAAAACGAGCAGATTTAATACCAAATCTCTTCCTGCTACTTGGTTAAACTCTTGTTGAGAGAGAGAGCCTAGCTCAAACTCCATCCCAATCCCTGCTAAGACCAAAAATAGGAAGAGCAATATTCGTTGAAACTTATTCATCCTTCTTACCTCCCTTTGCTTTCTTTGATTTAATGAAGAAAATTCCTACTCCTATCACTGTCACAAGGGCTAAGCCAATCGTGATGACGAAGTCATAATCAAATGGTACCAAATTGATTTCTTCTTCTTGGTTTGCATCTTCTTCATCTGTTAAATCGTCAATAGCACCTTGTCCATATTGAGCAATCACCTTTTCTTCTGCTTCTTGACGAATTTCTTGCAGACGATCGAAGGTCTTTTGAGCTCGAGTCATGCTCGTTTCTGTCGCTTTTAGGCTCGCCTGCTCTGGCTGCGAAGCGAGGGCAATTTGTTCTTGGTCACTGATTTCTTGCTCAGCCATCCATTGAGATTCTAGGCGTTCCATTTCAGTACGGATGGCTCCATCTCCGAACAAATCAGGATATTTGGCAACTAAATCATTAATGCGAGACATGGTCCAATACCAAGATTGGGGATTATAGGCTGTCCCTAATTCTTGATAGGCTTGGTAGGTATTGGTGATATTGCCATAGTAAGGCAGGTAAGGAGCATTTCGTGGGCTTCCCATCGCTAACCACATAGTTCCCCCACCAGCACTATCAGGAACATTGTCCTTTAATTGGAAAATATGGGCTTCCATGACATTCGGGTTCGAAATCGGGTATTTATAGACTTCATCAAACTTCCCTTTTTCTGGAATCCCTTTTCCATCTAACTCCATTTGATCTTGTGGTTTGAAGTCTGTTCCTTCTAACCGATTGCGTTGGAGATTCATCGCATCACGTAGCGTCAATTTCCGATCCGTTGTATGCATCAAGTCAAAATACTCGTCATCGTAGTTCACATCTGCATCTGGATCCAGTGACTTAATACCAGACCAAACACGAGAACGATCTGCCTCATGCAAAGGTGGATTGTAGGATTGAGACACATGGAACTGGCCATCGATTTCTTTATAGGTTCCTGCATCACGGGCGACTTTTTCAACATCCTTCGAGGCAATAGTCCGTTCCTTATCTGAAAAATCAACATGTCCTAAGAAGAAGGTATTTGGAAAGACTGCATAGCGATCTTCTGGGAAGAGAATCGCTACATATTGGTGACCAGAAAGGATCTCCATGTACCAGATACCTTCCTTGTCCGCGATCGTCACAATATTTCCTTCTGCTGCCCCTTTTTCTTCCACAATTTTCGCAATGAGCTCGACTCCTTCACGAGCCGTTTTGACACTTGGAAGAACGACAGTGGTGAGGGCAGACTCAGCCAAGCCGTCCTCTACATAAGGATCGACCTTTTTAATGTTGTCATTTGCTGAAGCTGAGACGGTCGCCGAGATGGACACACCATGCTCATTAAAACCAGCTTCATCAAATACACCCTGTTCTGGTGTAACATCTGGGACAGCTGTATATTTATAACTTACTTCTGGGAGCTCATACTTAAAGCCATTGGTGGCATCTTCAAAGACCTCCCCTTTCTTGTTATAAGTTCGTTCTCTGACCACAAAGTTCTTATTGTGGTTTGGTTCTAAGTCCTCCGTACGTCCGTACAAAGCATTCCCATCTGCTGTTAACTTTTTACCGATGATAAAACCTGTACAGGCCTCTACCGGTTGGGCAAAGAGGAAGAGAGCAGTGATCAAGCCCAAGGCTGATCGAGCATAACGTTTCTTCATATTGAACTCCTTTAACTAGATATTAACCGTATAACCTCTTTTAGTATACCTTTTGAACCAAAGTTTGGCAAGCGCTTACAACGACTGTAATCAATTAGTAATCTATCTGAAAATTGTTTGACCTTCAAATTATTAAACAACCTTCTCTATCTAACTGTATACAAAAAAGCTCGGAACTTCTTCCAAGCTTTTTCTGAATACTCTCTACCTTTTTAGGAAAGAATCAGGCTCGCGACAAGGGGACTTATAAAGACGTAGAAAACGCCAGTTATCCCAATTGCTAAGCCACCCATAGCTCCGGCTACTTGACCATACTGAAAGGCTGTACCAGTCCCCACCGCATGACCTGTACCCCCAAGGGCCAAACCAATGGCAACAGGATCCTCTACTTTTAGGAACTTAAGAATCGTTGGTCCTAGGACACTTGTCAGGATACCTGTCGCTACAACGACAACTAGGGTAATGGTAGTTATTCCCTGCATTTTTTCAGAAATCCCCACTGCCATGGCTGTTGTCACAGACTTAGGAAAGAGGGAAATAGCTAGAAAGTACTTCATCCCAAAAAGCTTAGCCAAGACAGCTGTAAAAAGCGTGTTGACTACTACTGCTAGAAAACTACTAAGAAGAATACTCTTGGCATGGTGCTTCATCAAATGGAAACTCTTATACAAGGGGATTCCCAGGACAACCGTTGAAGGCACAATCAAATTACTGAGGTAGGTCCCGCCAATATTATAGGCCTTATAGGAAATCCCTGTCAGCTTTAAAAATCCAATGATTAATACCGTAGCAACTAGGAGGGGTGTCGTGATCGGATGGGGAAAGCGACGAAAAATCATCATCCCAATCAGATAGGCAAAGACTGATAAAGAAATCCCAAAGAGAGGATTTGACCACAAACTTTCCATTATTTTTTCCCTCCTTCATAATCCCCCTCATACCTTGTCTTGATAAAACCGACAACTAAGGCAATAAGGGTTACATTGATGATGATAGCCCCTAAAATAATCAATACGATGGGCAATAAATAAGGCTGGATAACATCAAACTTATCCATAATCCCAACCGCTGGAGGTAAAAATAAAATCGTCATATTGGCTAAGAGAAAAGATCCGACCAGATTCACATGGCGGATACGAAGCCATTTCAACTGCAAGCAAAGAAATAAAATCAGTAGACCGATAATACTTCCTGGAATTGGCAAATGAAAGAGGGTCGATATCCCTTCCCCAATCAAAGAGATGGTAAAGATAATCATCAGTTGAACATATAGTTTCACGCGCTTCTCCTCAAAATTCTTGAAAGATACACTAACAGTCTACTCCTTTTCTGTAAAAAATCAAGTATTTTCAGAAAGTTTTCAGATATAAAAAGACAAGGACGACTGCAAGGGGGTCCTTGTCTAGAGAGCTATTTATATTTTCTTGGCTAGCATGGTCGCAAAGCGTAAGGCAATTCGATTGCCATTTTCATCACGTCGGTGCAGATGCCCTGGATTTTCATTGTATTTAACGAGTTCCCAATCCTTGTAGTAGTCTGCTAGCTCGCCTTCCTTAAAGGTAAAGGAAAAAGGAACCTGGCAAGGATAGTCCTCTGTATCCATGGCACAAACAATCAAGTTATAGCCTCCCGGATTGGTCTGGTCTTGCATATTTCGAATAATCGCTGGAATGCGATCCGCTTGCAAGAACATGAGGACAACCGTTGAGACAATCAAATCATAACTTTGTTTTAGGTTCGCTGAGTTGATATCATAGAGTCCCACAGTCATTTCCAAATCTTCTTGTTCTACAATACTTTGGAGGATCTCTAGGGCTAATTCATTTTGATCGACTGCTGTCACTTCAAAGCCATGCTGGGCCAAAAAGAGAGCATTTCGTCCTTGTCCACACCCCAAATCCAAGGCCTTGCCTGGAGAAAGGGACTCCATGGCTTCTAGCACTTCCGAATGGACGGGATTGCTATTATATTTTTTGGGGAAATAATCTTTGGGCTCACAGTAGAATTCCAAAAACCATTCCACATCATCTGTAAGGGCCTCTACACGATGCCAAGCTTGCGGCTGTGCCATCGGGTTATCCGCACCTGCCTCAAAAACATGGCTAGCTACTTCTTCCCCATCTTCCGTCAGCTCAACAAACTTGAGTTTTCCTTTTAGGACTGTAATCTTTCCCCAAGTACCTACTTTGGTATTGTGTTTTCTTTGGACTGCTTCAGGCATGGTATCCTTGGTCCACAAAGGCATCCGTTTATAGGCAATTAATTTTTCAGGCATCCGTTTCTTCTCCTTCTTTCTATCTATCCCTATCATACAAAAATTGCATGCAAATAACAATAAAAAGAGTGGAATTACAAGCTCCTTTTCTGAAGACTTCTATTCCACTCTCTTAGAATCCAGTTGAGGCAGGATGCTGATTTAACAGTCTCTGTCTACTTATTCTTCATTTTCATTCTTTTTTGATTTTTTAAAGTAGAAACCTGCCAAGCCAAATCCTGCAAGAGCCAAAACTCCTAAGACGGCAGATAAACTGCTGTTTGAATCACTTGCCTTGCTAGATGATTGACTAGAAGCTGTTTCTTCCTTCTTATCAGTTTCTTTCGATGCATCTTTTTCAGCTTGAGCTGCTGCTACCAGATTGGCCTTGTTATAGCCGTCATATACAAAGTCTGCTTCCAAACCTTTTTCTGTACGAATCTTATCTTCCATCTCGCTTTCAACTTGCTTGATTTGTTTGAAAATCGTTTCCGCACGTTTAAGTGAGTCACTTGTTACTTCATCTGCAGTAGCTTTCGCTTGGTCATCAGTGAGTCCACTATATTTTTGATCCAAAGCTGCTTGTTCTTTGATCCAGCCTTTTTCCAATTCTTTCCACTTCTCTTGGATGCTGTTGCCAAAGAGGTCTGGGTATTTCATGACCATTTGGTCAATATGCCAAACAGCCCAATACCAAGAAGTTGGATCGTATTTGGCAGAGCGAACTTTGAATGGTGCATAGGTATCGTTGACAATACCATAGAATGGCACATAAGGCGTGTTCCGGCTTTGAGCGAGACCTAACCAAACGACACCACCAAATGGAGTCGGCAAGTCCTTCTTAATTTGGTAGACGTGGGCGTTAATGACGTTTTCATTTCCCAAAGCATATTTGTATTTATTGGTATCGACTTCTTTACCTGGTTCCACCAAGTCATCTGGTGTGTATTGTTTAAGGTGTTCGAACCGGTTCCGTTGTTCAGCGAAAACATCTTCTAGACTATACTTTTTAGAAGGATCCGTTGGTTTGCGCAAGAGGTCAAAGTGCTTATCATCATATTTGATGTCCGCCTTCGGATCCATCAAGGTAATCCCTGCATAGGTCCGTGAGCGGTTGCGTTCGGTATATTCATCTGGACCATAAGAGTCTGCAATATGGAAGTTACCATCTTTATCAGTCTTGTAGTGGTCTGCCTTTTTAGCAACTGCTTCCACATCTTTCGAAGCAATGACGTTGTCCTTGTCCTTGAAATCCACATGTCCTAGATAGTAGGTATTGGCAAAGATGGCATAGCGGTCTTGAGGGAATTTAATGGCTACATATTGGTGACCAGAGAGGATTTCCATGTACCAGAGTTCATTCTTATCTGCTACGACAATGATGTTTCCTTCGGCAGATCCTTTTTCATCAAGTACCTTAGCAACCAACTCAATTCCTTCACGAGCTGTTTTGGCACGTGGAAGAACCAAGTCTACCATAGCAGCTTCAGCCAAGCCATTTTTCACAAGTGGATCTGCTTCCAAAATCTTATCGTGTGGGGTTGCAGATACGGTAGAAGTCATGGAAACGCCCGCTTCGTTAAAGCCATGTGCTCCGAAGTTCCCGTTGGAACCATCTCCATGGGCTGCATCATAAGTTGCGGTATATTTCATTTCATGACTCAAGTGAGGATAAGCAAAGCCGTTGGATTCGTCCTCCAACATATCCCCATCCTTATAGTCTTTGGCAGGTACCACTTCATAGGTTTTATTGTGGCGACCACCATCGGGCGCATAAGGATAGTCTTCAGTCCGCCCAAAGAGCATGGAACCATCAGTCGTGAGTTCTTTCCCAACAATGAAGGCTGAGCAGGCCTGCGCAACTTGAACTGGAATCAAGGCAAAGACCATCAAAGCAATCATCAGTTTGACCAGTAGTTTTCTCATAGTCGATCTCCTTTATGACTACAAAAGAGGCTAGAAAATCAATTTCAAGCCGACGAAAAACAACTATACCAACGCTACCTTCAGTATACCCCTATCCAGATAAAAATGCAAGCGGTTTCAAGAAGAGAAATTTAAAAATAGGAACAGTTTTCAGCCCTTGCTTCAGCTGTTCCTATTTCTTACTTTAACGCGTATTGTATTGTTTCATGACACGAGCAATGTCACGATTTTGTTCCCGCCGTTTGATGGATTCACGTTTGTCATAATCGTGCTTCCCTTTGGCTAAGCCTAACAAGAGCTTAGCATAACCATCCTTAAGGTAAACCTTAAGGGGAACTAGAGTCATCCCAGTCCCTTTAGTTTCCTGCTCCAGTTTTTGAATCTGTTTCTTATGCAGCAAGAGTTTGCGACGGCGTTCTGGGTCTTGATTCCAGATATTGCCTTCCTCATAGGGAGCAATATGAACATTGCTGAGCCAGACTTCCCCATTTTTGACTTGGGCAAATCCATCCTTGAGGTTGATACGAGCTGCTCGAACACTCTTGATTTCTGTACCAGTGAGGACCATTCCTGCTTCAATGGTATCAACAATTGTATAATCGTGGCTTGCTTTCTTATTTTGTGCGACGACCTTTCCCTCGCCCTTTGCCATGCTTAGCTCCTTTCTTAGCTACTTCCTTGTAAAAAGGTTTCTTACTCTTTTTCTTCTTGTCTTTTGGTGAATGCTTGCGCTTGTTCTCTCTAAAGCCTCCTTGCTTTCGTTCTTCTTTCTTAGAAGAAGGGTGCTTAGAGTGTCCATTTCGATCTTTACGGCCCGATGCTTTAGTGACTTTTTCAATCAAATCCAGCTCACTTGGGATATACGAAAAATCAATCTCACCAGTCATCTTATCCGCTCTTTCGACCCTGATTCGGATCTCCTGACCGACACGGAAAGTGACGCCTGATTTTTCCCCGCGCAAGGTCAAATCGCGCTCGTTAAAATGATAAAAACCAGGTAAGGTGGTGATGTGGATCAAACCTTCTACAGTATTTGGCAATTCAACAAAGAGACCAAACTTGACGACACTGGACACCAGAGCATCGTACTCTTCGCCAACATAGTCCTCCATGTACTCTGCCTTCTTCATGGCTTCTACTTCCCGTTCCGCATCAATGGCGCGGCGTTCCCGACTAGAGGATTGGCTAGCAATATCTGGAATGACCTGTTCAAAATGGCTAGCCACTTCAGAATCTTTTCCATACTCTCGCACCATGCGGTGGACTAATAAGTCTGGATACCGGCGAATCGGACTGGTGAAGTGAGTATAGAACTCAGCTGCTAGCCCATAGTGTCCGTGGTTGTGCTCGGAATAACGCGCTTGCTGCATGGAACGAAGCAACATCATAGACAAGACATCAGCATAGGGTTCCCCTTCTACCTTCTTCATGATGTCCTGCAAGGTTTCCTGACTCATGGAATTAGCTGTCCCATAAATTGGAAGGCCAAAACTAGAAGCATAATCGATAAACTTTTGCACCTTCTCTGCTTTGGGTTCTTCGTGAATCCGGTAAATAAAGGGAAGTTTTCGTTTGGCAAAATGCTCAGCTACTGTCTCATTGGCGATCAGCATGAAGGATTCAATCATCCGTTCTGCAACCCCACGTTGGCGCAAGACGATGTCTACTGGTTTTCCTTGAGGATTGACCAGGATTTTTGCTTCATTGGTATCAAAGTTCAGGGCTCCTCGTTTTTCCCGCATTCCTTCTAAGATCTGATGAAGACCAACCATGGCTTCGATACTTGGGACAATGGCTTGGTATTCCTCACGCTTCTCCTGGTCTCCAGCAATGATCTCATTGACATCGCTATAGGTCATACGGAAAGTCGTTTTAATGACAGTTTGGGTGATCTGGTAACGAAGTACCCGACCACGCTGGTCAATCTCCATAATGGCTGACTGGGTCAAGCGATCCACTTGAGGGTTTAAGGAACAAATCCCATTTGATAGACGCTCAGGTAACATGGGCACGACCCGGTCTGTCACATAGACAGAGGTTGCCCGGTTGAGGGCTTCCTTGTCCAAGGCCGAACCTTCGGTCACATAATAAGAGACATCAGCTATGTGAACGCCAAGCTCAAAATTCCCACCTTCCAAACGCTTGATGTGAACCGCATCATCCAAGTCCTTGGCATCGGCACCATCAATGGTAAAGATGATTTCATCTCGAAGATCCAAACGTCCCTCCATATCCTTCTCACTAGGCTGGTCTGGGATGCTTTCTGCTTCTTTGAGGACTGCTTCTGGAAATTCTGAGACGATATCCATAGACTCTAAAACTTCCAAGACATCGATCCCAGGATCTGTCACATGCCCAACCACATCTTGTACTGAGGCAACAAAGTAATTGTGCTTCCGACTTGGATACTGTTCAATAGCTACCTTGAGAACTTCCGTCCCCTCTAATTGTAGGGCAGGTTTTTTCACGTAGATGCGTTGGCTAATCTTTTGATTCTTTGAAAGGATGTAGCCTGCATATTTGGGTTTTTCCTCATCCAAAACGATTTGGCCGACGACTGTTTGGAGGCTGTGCTCCAAGACATCAATGATTTTCCCCTCTGCCGCAGTCCCCTTTTGCCGATCGGCGACCTTGGTGATTACAACCTCAACTGTATCCCCATCAATGGCATGGTTGACATCATTTCGTCCAATAAAAAGGTCCTCTTCTTCCCCCTCTAGGCTAACAAAGCCAAAGCCACTCTTATGAGCATGGAAAATCCCTTTCACAGTAATGACGCCTTTTGGCTTGGCATCAAGGAGACTTAAAAAACCATTTTCTTCAAAGGTTAGTTGACGACGTCGCTCCATCAGCGAAATAGTCTTAATCAGTTCACGAAAACCTTTAGCGTCTGTACTCCCAATGGCTTGAGCCAACTGATCAACCTGAGCTTTTCCCTCCTGTTTTAAATAATCAATAATTTTACTTTTCATATCTTGTGCTGGATACCCAGCCTCCTTTATTTTCTTTCTTTCAGAGAGATTTCTTTGCAAGTGACAATCTCCCTATCCAACGACCCATAGATGAAAAAATAGGCAAAGACAATGTCTAAGCCTATCTTATTTACTGGATAATACCATTAGAATCATCGCAATGAGTAACCAAAGGAAAATCATTACTCCTGTCAATCGTTGCATCACTGCTTCGAATCCACGAGCTTTTGAACGTTCAAACAAGTCATTTGAGCTTGCATCGAATACGTTGCTAGATTGATTTTTAGTCGGTTGCATGAAGATAGCGATAATAATTAATACAGATAGTACCAATAAAATAGTAATCAACGGTTTAGTCATAATTTAAAAACTCCTTAAAATCCTATCTATTTTACCATAAAAATCATTTCGTTTCAAGATGTAATGTCACTTTTCTCTCTTTGGGACAATACTTCAAAACTTCAATTTTTTCAGGGTGGGTCTTCATATTTTTACTTGTCAAATAATTCTGACTACCACAGCTCGTGCAGGTTAGTTGTACTTTAATGCGCACTGATTTCTCTCACTTTCAAATACTTTCTAAAGATGAATAAAAGGAAGGCCAAATCTATAAAGGCTAGGATAGCAGTCCCATAGAATACCCAATGGTAATTGACATGCATGGCAATACTAGAGCCCATCAGGGGACCAAGAACTCCCCCAACATAAAAGAAGAGCTGATTGTAACTAAAAATCCGAGAAATTCCTTCCTTGGGAGTCATGCGGTTTAAGAGAGCCGTCACTCCGGGCATTAAGGCTCCTGTCCCAATCCCAAATAGGAAACGAAGAAAGCCTAATTGAAAAGGGGTCTGAGCAAGGGCACAGAAGATATAGAGGATACCACTATAGAGAAGAGCTAAAAGTAAGAGGCGATGGTTGCCAATTTTATCTCCGAGCTTCCCCATCCATCCCGATGTCAGGATACTAGAAATCCCCATCGCTGATACGATCAGCCCAGATACAAAAATAACATTGTCGCTCTGGCCAAGCTCTCTTACATAGAGTGGAAGAATGGGAGAAATGGACTGACCGATCATCTGAATGGTCATACTGGTCAAAAAGAGACCCAGTAAAATGTCCTTATGCTGGATAGAAGTCAATAATTCCCAGCTTGAAAGGTGCTCCTCCTTGGATATTTGTTGGTAGTCTTCCTCAATGCCCCACCAAGTCAGGACAGAGACGAGAAAGAGGAAAAAACCAACGAGGAGAAAGACATTCCGCATACCAAATTGCTCTGCAATCAATCCTCCCAACAAGGGGCCCATCAAGGTACCGGCAACAGTTCCCGTCGATAAGGTTCCTAGAGCGTATCCAGATTGATTCTTTGGCACCTGACTGGCAATGAGAGCCGTGCTGTTAGGGACAAAGCCTGAGAAGACACCATTTAATAAGCGTAGGAGCAACAACCAAAAGACGGAGGGGACAAAAGCAATTCCTCCCATGGTCAAGGTCATGGCAATCGAGGCTCTCAACATCATGGGTTTCCGACCATAACGGTCTGCCAGACTCCCCCAGATTGGGGCCATTAGAGCAGAAGTCAAAGAGGAGGAGGCGACTGCAATCCCAGCATAAAAAGGAACTGCCGGACCTTTTACCCCCAACTCCTCCACAAAAAGAGCCATAAAAGGGACCACCAATGAAAGACTGGCACCTACGAAAAAGCAGCCAATCCAGGCAATAAAAAGATTTTTACGCCAATTGATTTCCAGTGAAATAGGATCATCTTCTTTCTATTTGTTCTATAGCCCGATAGATTTCCTGATAGAGGTGATCACGCTGGCTATTGTTATCGATCACGAGATCGACAAGAGATTTTTTCTCATCTAGAGGCATCTGGGCTACCAAACGATCGCGCGCCTGGACCTCCGTTAGGGCGTTTCTTTCCATTAGACGTTGCAACTGAGTATCTTCCGTCACATAGACCAGCCAGACTTGGTCAAACCAGTCCAGATATCCTTGCTCGATTAACAAGGGGATATCCATGAAAAAGAGGTCTTCTGTTGCAGCTAGTCGGTCCCGTTCTCGCGCCAGAGCTTTGCGAATGATGTCCCCTTGTACTTGGTTGGACCAGACAATCTCTTTTTGGCTTGAGAAGATGCGTTGAGCCAGAGCAGGACGATTCAAGTCTCCTGTATCTAGAAGGATGTCCCTTCCAAAATGCTCTACCAAAGCTTGATAGAGTTCTCCACCTGGTGCCTGCAGGTCATGGACCACTCGGTCAGCATCAATGACAGGATATCCCTTTTCTCTCAAATAGGAGGTGACAGTGGACTTTCCTGAAGCAATCCCTCCTGTTAATCCGATGATTCTTGTCATCTAGTTCTCCTTTTGACAGTGAGGGCAAAAATGGGTTCCGCGTCCCCCCAGCTGGATTTTCTCAATCGGTGTCCCGCAGCGCAAACAAGGCTGGCCTGTTTTCCCATAGACCTGGTGTTCTTCCTGCATGGTGCCATCCTCACCAAAAGCATTGCTGTAAGAGCGAATGGTGGAGCCACCCTTTTCAACAGCTTGGGCAAGCACAGCAATTGTTTCTTTGCGAACGGCTTTGGCTTCTCTAGCAGTCAAGCTTTGACCTAAACGGGCTGGATGAACCTTGGCTCGATAAAGGACCTCATCTACATAGATATTGCCCAGACCAGCCACTAATTTTTGGTCCAAAAGAGCTGATTTAATGGGTTTCTTTGATTTTTTAAGAGCTGCTTGGAAGGCTGGTTCTTTAAAATCTGCTTCTGTCGGCTCTGGACCAATCTTTTTCGCCAAAAAATAGCTGTCGACAAGCTCAGGTGTGATGACTTCTATGGTTCCAAACTTGCGGACATCTTCATAGACCAGGGTGCTACCATCTGTAAAATGAAAGAAGACATGGGCATGCTTGCGAAGAGGGACTTCGTCTGGATAAAAGAAATACTTGCCTTCCATCCGCAAATGCGAGATGAGAACCAGATCCGTCAGATAAAACAAGAGATATTTCCCACGGCGCCCCATGGCCCGAATTTCTTGACCTGGGAGATCTTGACAAAAAGCATCTAGATCCGTATGAATCATCTTAGGATACTTTACTTCCACTGACTGAATGGTTTTTCCAAGAATTAATTTCTCAAGACCGCGTCGGACAGTCTCTACTTCTGGTAATTCAGGCATAGAACTCCTTTCAAAAACAAGAAGCAGGCCTTCTGCCCACCTCTTCTTAATATTCTTTTTCGTTGTATCCGAAATCAGCAAGATCCAATTTCTTATCCCGCCAATTTTTCTTGACTTTGACCCAGGTTTCTAGGAAGACCTTGTCCCCTAGCATGAGCTCGATATCCTTACGCGCAAGAGTTCCAATCTTCTTGAGCATGACACCGCCTTTTCCGATGACAATACCTTTTTGGCTATCGCGCTCGACCATGATGGTTGCACGGATATGGACCTTATCTGTCTCTTCATCCCGCTTCATAGAATCCACCACTACGGCAACAGAGTGGGGAATTTCTTCCCGCGTTAAATGCAAGACCTTCTCACGGATCATTTCAGAGACCAGGAAGCGCTCTGGGTGGTCAGTGATTTGATCAGCAGGGAAATATTGGAAACCTTCTTCTAAGTTTTCGCTCAAAATATCAATCAAATGCGAAACATTGTTTCCTTGAAGGGCTGAAATCGGCACGATTTCCTTGAACTCCATCTGACTACGGAAGTCATCGATTTGCGCCAAGAGTTGGTCAGGGTGCACCTTGTCGATCTTGTTGACCACCAGAATAACCGGTACCTTAGCAGCCTTGAGGCGCTCGATGATCATGTCATCGCCTTTCCCACGTGGCTCGTCTGCTGGCACCATAAAGAGAACGGTATCCACTTCTCGAAGGGTGCTATAGGCCGACTCTACCATGAAGTCTCCAAGCGCTGTCTTGGGTTTGTGAATCCCTGGGGTATCGATAAAGACAATCTGTTCCTTATCGGTCGTGTAGATTCCCATAATCTTATTACGCGTTGTCTGCGCCTTATCACTCATGATGGCAATTTTTTGCCCCATGACGTGGTTCAAAAAAGTTGACTTCCCGACATTGGGACGTCCTAAAATGGCTACAAAGCCTGATTTAAATGTCATAGTTTCCTTTCTTGAGGGAAGTCTCCCTCTTATCCAAATACTAGAGCCCACAACTTGGGCACAAATATAATAAGACCTGTCACCAAGGCAAAGCCCGAAATAACGAGAACTGCTCCTGCCGCCATATCCTTGGCATTTTTAGCTAGCATGGAAAAGTGGTAATTGCTCGCTAAATCCACTACATTCTCAAGAGCAGAATTCATGATTTCAAAGGCAATGACCAAAGAAACACTTAAGAGTAGAAAGAGCCACTCTGTTGCTGAAATGCCAAAAAGGAAGCCTGTAACAATCGCTAAGATAGCTGAAAGTGCATGCTTACGCATATTTCGTTCCTCTTTAAAGGCTGTGAAAATCCCTGTTAAAGCAAATTCAAGACTGGCAATCAGTTCTCGATTTTTCCATTTTCGTTTATTGTCTTGTGAGTCCATAGGCTGTCAAAATCTCTTCCTGTAAGCCAAACATTTCCTTTTCTTCTTCCGGCGTATAGTGATCATAACCGTTGATATGAAGGAAGCCATGCACTGCTAAAAAGCCCATTTCGCGCTCAAAGCTGTGGCCATACTCGGCTGCTTGCTCACGCGCCTTGTCTACAGAAATAAAGAGCTCTCCAATATAGGTATCGAATTCAGCCATCATCTCGGCTAACTCTGGATGGTCTTCTAAATCTTCTTCCGAAAAAGCAATGTCCATCTCTGGTTTGTATTCCAGACTGATTACATCCGTTGGGCGATCCGTGTCCCGGTATTCCAAGTTCAATTCATGGCTACGTTCGTTGGTTACAAAGGTCACTGCCATTTCCTTGTCTTCTTTGCCCAATTTTTTTGCAGCAAATTCTAAAATTTCCTGGGTTTGTTTGATCATTTCTTCAGAGACTTGACCGGTCTCATCAACCATTTTAATATACATCTTGGATCACCTCACTATCATTTCAATTATAGCATAAAAATAGCGTATATACTAGAATACACGCTACTTTTACTATTTGAAGAATGCCCTTTTATTCAACCGTCTGTTGGATAGCTTGCATCTGGGCATAGATTCCGCCTTGCGCGATCAAATCCTCATGTCGACCACGCTCTACAATGCGTCCTTCTGATAAGACCAAGATCTGATCTGCATCTTGAATGGTCGATAAGCGGTGGGCAATAATAAAGGTCGTCCGGCCATTTTGCAGGACTGCCATAGCCTTCTGAATGATCTCCTCTGTCTCCGTATCAATGTGGGAGGTTGCTTCGTCCAGAATCAAAATTTTCGGGTTCATGTAGAGGGTCCGCGCAAAGGAAATCAATTGGCGCTCCCCGCTTGAGAAGGCAGATCCCTTTTCAACCACTGGATGGTCGATTCCCTTTTCTAATCTCTGGATCATAGGCAGGGCACCGACCTGTTTTAGAGCATCCAAGACGCGATCACGGTCGATATCTGTTTGACTCATGGCCACATTGCTAGCAATGGTCCCTGAGAACAGATAGGGATCCTGTAAGACAATTCCCATATGGGAGCGAAGACTCTCTCTAGAGAAATGGCGAATATTCTGGCCGTCGATCCGGATTTCCCCCTCCTGCGGATCATAGAAACGATAGAGCAAGTTCATAATGGAGGATTTACCCGAACCGGTATGGCCAACCAAGGCAAGGGTTTGACCCGGATGAGCTTGGATGGAAATGTCCTTCAGAACTGGCTTGCCTTCTTCATAGGCAAAAGTGACATGATCAAACTCCACAGCCGCCCGATCTATTTGGATCTCTTCTGTTGCATCTGCCTCTACCTTTTCATCTAGGAAAGTCAAGACCCGTTGCCCTGTTTCCAGAGAGCGTCGGATATCCGGAAGACGACGGATCAAATTGGCCATGAGATCAAAGAGCTGAATAACATAATTGAGATTGATAAACAAGAAACCTGCAGTCATCCCCAAATCTCCCCCAAGATAGGATAGGCCTGCAATGGTAAAAATTCCTGCAATGACGATGTATTTCAAGAATTCTGTCAGGCTCCAAGAGGCAATGGAGTCTGCTAGAACCAAACGATCATAGGCCACAGTCATCTTGTCTGTCGTCTGATCAAACTCATCAATCACGCGCTCTTCTTGTCCGTAAAGTTGGATCATACTCGCTCCATGAAGCAGTTCATTAACCTGGGTATTGATCTCACTTCTGGAGTCAAAAAAGTCTTTCATAGGCTTGTCTGTCATATGCTTATACAAGGCCTGAATCCCGTAAAAGATAGGGAAAATCAAGCATAAGAGGAGACCCATCATGGGATTGATAGTAAAGAGAACTCCCATGATAAAGAAGAAACGCATCAAATGAATGACCAAATACATACAGGAATTGTAAAATTGAGTCCGTAAGGTCTCTGTATCATTAACAATTCGTGTAGCAATTTTCCCTGCTGGCTTGTCATCAAAGTAGGAAATCGGTAGTTGTTGCATCACGAGGAAGGCTTGATCGCGTAGCTGTGCAGTTACCTTATTGCCTCCATGGATCAAAACCCGATTGCCTATATAACTGACAATCTGACCCACTGCCAAAACAATCAGATAGAGGACACCCATAGGATAGAGTGCTCCTAACTCTCCTCCCTGACTCAAGGCTGTCAAGGGACCATCAATCATTTTTTGCAGAATAAATGGCGATAGATCTGACAAAATCGTTGCCAGCAAAAGACAGATGAAACCAAGCCCAAAAATACCAGGAAAAAGGGATAGTTTTTGTAATAGTCGTTTTAAAATACCCATCTTATTCTCCTTCCTGTCTTTGTTGCCGTTGGTATTGTTCGTAATACCAACCTTCTTGAGCTAGTAAATCACTAGCTGTTCCTTCTTCTACAATCCGTCCTTGATCTAACACAAGGATCCAATCTGCCTGATGGACAGCTGAGAGACGGTGAGAGACTATCAAGGTTGTCTTTCCTTGTCGCTCTCTTTGAATGGTCTCAATAATGGCCTGTTCCGTCTTGGCATCCACTGCGGATAAAGAATCATCCAAGAGGAGCAACTGGGCATCACGTAAAAAGGCGCGCGCCAAAGAAATCCGCTGCTTCTGTCCTCCCGATACGGAAACTCCTTTTTCGCCGATCAGAGTGTCCAGACCATCCGACATCCGTTCCAAATCATCTGCAAAGGCTGCCTGAGCGATAGCATCCATGATTTCCTCTTGACTAGCTCCCTTCTTACCAAGGGAAATATTTTCTAAAATAGACTTTGAAAATAAGATGTGTTCCTGAGAGACGTAACCGATTTTTTCCTCAATAGAGCGTCTCACATAGTGTGTAACGGACTCCCCATTAATGGTAAACGTCCCTTGCCCAAGTGGGTATTGACGTAAAAATTGACGGACCAAACTTGTCTTTCCTGCTCCTGTTCGACCTACAATCCCAATGGTTTGCCCTTTATTGAACTGCAAAGAAATCTGCGAAAGACTCTCCTTCTCCGCCATTGGATAGGTAAAAGTATAGTTTTCGAAAACCACCTCATTCAGTTCCTCTAGCCAATCGTCCCCATCTCTTTCCAAATCATCATCCTCTTCGACCAATTCTGACAACTTTTTGTGGGAAGTCTTGGCTGTTTGATAGACAAGGATAAAATCTGCTAGCATCCACATCGGCTCAATCAAGGCCACTAGATACAATTCTAGACCTAGCAGTTGACCCAAGCTAATCTGCCCAGTTTTCAAGAAATGGCCCCCACAGACCAAAAGAAGGACGGTTGAAACCCCGATAAAGAAGAGAGCAAAAGGACCAAAGGCATTTTGAATAGAGGCGATCTTATCCCCCGTTTTGGCCAAACTTTCTGTCCGCTCTTGAAATTGTCGCACCTGACGCTCCTTACGGCTATAAGCCCGCATAACCCGAATCCCTTCGATGGATTCTAGGACCTCATCATTCAAGTGAGCCACCGCATCACGGTTTTCATCCACATAGATCTCTTCCTTTTTGCCGAGGAGATAGGTTGATAAAACCAGAAAGCTCATGGGAATAAAGGAAATCAAACTCAACTGCCAGGAAATCAAGAACATGGCTGGAATGATAAAGAGGAACAAACCTCCCCCATAAAGGACAATCAGCATTCCATAGCCGACCATCCCCATCATCCCGTCTACATCCGTGGTAAAACGTGTCAAGAGATCTCCTGAGCGAAACTTTTCATAAAATGGCCGTCTCATGGCTACGAGCTTACGAAAAGCTTGCCCCTGTAATCTAGCCTTGTAATGGACCGAAGCTTGAAACAACTTCAGATGCCAGTAGTAAGCGGAAATGTAATTTAAAAAAGTAGCTCCCAACAAGAGAGCAATATCTCTCGTAAAACTTGACTGAGTCAAGGTCTGCTTGCTCAGCTGGTCGACTAGTCGTTGAATGACCTGTGTAGGTATTAAAATTGTATAATCATAAATCACTAGGACCACAGCAATGCTGAGATACAGCCACTTATGCTCCCAGATGTACTTCCATAAAGCTCCTATCATCTTCTCCCCTTTCAAAATGGCACAGAAAAAACCCAAGTAGGAGCTGAGTACGTGCTCAGTCCACACTTGGGCCTTCTGATGCCTGTCACCAATTCAGTTAAGGCAGGCAAAAATGCATACAAAAAACCCAAGACAGACTCCTCCATCTTGGGTTTCATTCAATTTTTACATAGAACTCAACTGAGATTGGAGAAGCTGTGTATTCAATTGTGTCATCAAAACATCTACTTTGTTCATGATGGTTTTCTCCTTTCTCTTTGTTGTTCTAACTTTACCACAGATTTCTGTGCTTGTCAACGTTTTTTTGAAAATTGTTGAAAAAAGATCCATAAATAGGCACTAAATTAGAAATTAAAGCACAAAAAAGAAGCCTAGATCCTCTCTAAGCTTCTCTCTTCTTCTATGCTAGTTGCCGGGATTGAACCGGCGACCTCATCCTTACCATGGATGCGCTCTACCGACTGAGCTAAACCAGCAGTACCTATCTACTATATCATGGAGATAGGCCTTTTGTCAATATCCTGACTCATTTTTCTGCCAAATATTCTTCCTTTGTGAGGACATAATGAACTCTCGTCACCATTCTCCCTTCTTCATGCAGGTCTAGCATCGCGTAGGGCTCTTCATGAGAATATTTCATCCCTGATTTGGCCATCACCCGTCCAGAAGCCGGGTTGTCCTGATCATGAACAGCAATGAGCTTGTTCATCCCTAACTGTTCAAAAGCCAGGGCAATGACTGCCTTGGTAGCTTCTGTCGCAAGACCTTGGTTCCAATAATCTTTATTCAGAACATAGCCGATACTCCCCTTTTTCAGAGAAAGATCCAAATCCAGTAAATCAATAGTCCCGATAAATTTTCCATTTTCTTTGAGTTCGATCCCCCATCTGCCAAGTGGGCTCGCTAGGTAAAAGAGGGCAATATTATTACGCGTCTCTTCTAGACTTTGATTGGTTGGAAAAGTGTAGCGCGTAACTGTTTCATTAGAAGCGTACTCAAACATAGACGGTGCATCTTCTAGAGTGACCGGACGCAAGTGCAAGCGCTCAGTCTCTATTTCTCGATAAGCCGCTAACTTCACATATAAATTTTCCATTTGACACTCCTTCTTTAGGGATTAGTTTAGCAAATAACATAAAGGAAGGCAAGCTCAAATTTTTCTTGCTTTTTAACCCATTTTTCTATACAATAAAATCAATCAAAACAATCAGATGAGGAGTGAAAAGGTCATTGAGTTAGGAGAGCAATCTCATGCCAATGACCTTTTCACACCTAAATCTAAGTAAGGAGAAATAATCATGTTAATTGGTATTCCAAAAGAAATTAAAAATAATGAAAATCGGGTCGGCTTGACCCCTGCAGGTGTACAAAGCTTGGTGAAGAAAGGCCATCAAGTTTTGGTAGAAACAAATGCCGGACTTGGTTCTGGCTTTGCCGATGAAGATTACGCCAAACAAGGAGCGACTATCGTTGCTACTGCGGCAGAGGCTTGGGCAGCTGAATTGGTAGTCAAGGTCAAAGAACCCCTCGCTGAAGAATACGGCTTCCTTCGTGAAGACCTCTTGCTCTTCACCTACTTGCACATGGCTGCTGCACCAGAATTAGCGGACGCTATGGTCTCAGCTAAAACAACAGGGGTGGCCTACGAAACCGTTCGTGACTTAGATGGACAATTACCTCTCTTGGTTCCAATGAGTGAGGTTGCTGGACGAATGGCCGTTCAAATCGGGGCTCACTTCCTCACCAAACAAGAAGGTGGATCTGGTGTCCTCCTAGGTGGGGTACCTGGTGTTCCTAAAGGGAAAGTTACCATCATCGGTGGTGGGGTCGTTGGAACCCACGCAGCTCGGATCGCTCTTGGACTCGGCGCCCAAGTGACCATCTTGGATATCAGCGCTAAACGCTTGTCTGTCCTAGAAGATGTCTTTGGTCACCAAATCCAAACCCTCATGTCCAATCCATTTAACATTGAAGCCAGTGTCCGTGATGCCGATGTTGTCATCGGAGCCGTCCTAATCCCTGGAGCTAAAGCTCCTAAATTAGTGACAGACGATATGGTCAAACAAATGCGTCCAGGTTCTGTCATCGTGGACGTAGCCGTCGACCAAGGTGGTGTTATTGAAACTGCAGACCGTGTGACAACACATACGGAGCCTGTTTACGAAAAACATGGTGTGCTCCACTATGCCGTTGCCAATATCCCAGGCGCTGTCGCTCGTACTTCTACCATTGCCCTCACCAATGTAACCCTTCCTTATGTCGAAGCTTTGGCTGACAAAGGTTTCCATAAGGCCATCGCCCTTGATGAAGGATTGCGCCAAGGTGTTACTACTTACCAAGGCCATATCACAAGCCAACCAGTTGCAGAAGGGCTAGAACGCAACTTCACACCAATTGATGAATTGGTTTAATTTCTAATATTTAAAAGGCAAAGATCATAAAATCTTTGCCTCTTCTTTTATTCTGCTTCTTCTTCCACATCCAGTTTTTCTTTGAGGACTGGATTCGGAATGGGCTCGTAGGCCCGGATAATCTCTGCTACTACTGGATGACGAACAACATCCTTGGCAGAGAAATGCACAAAGTCAATCTGAGAAATATTTTTTAATTTCTCCTGAGCATCAATCAAACCGGATTTGACATTTCGAGGGAGGTCAATCTGGCTGGTATCTCCATTGACAATCATCTTGGAGTTAAAACCAAGACGGGTCAAAAACATCTTCATCTGCATGATGGTGGTATTTTGCGCTTCATCGAGGATGACAAAGGCATCGTCCAAGGTCCGCCCCCGCATATAAGCCAAAGGCGCAATCTCGATAATCTCCCGCTCCATCATCCGAGTAGTTTGGTCTTTCCCTAAAATCTGGTAGAGAGCATCATAGACCGGTCGTAGATAAGGGTCCACTTTTTCCTTGAGATCTCCTGGAAGGAAACCAAGGCTCTCTCCTGCTTCTACAGCTGGACGGGTCAAAATGATCCTCTTAACTTGACCACGCTTGAGGGCGGTGACGGCCAAGGTCACCGCTAAGAAGGTTTTCCCTGTCCCGGCTGGTCCAATCCCGAAGGTCACATCATGGTGCTTGACACTATCGACATAAATCTTTTGCCCCAGCGTTTTGACCCGAATGGGCTTGCCGTAGCTATCCTTGATGATTTCTTCTTCATACAAGGCGACGAACTTATCCAACTCATCATTACGAACCATTTGAATAGCTGTTACGACATCCGGCGTCCCGATGATCATACCACGATTCACCAAGATCAGCAAAGCCTCAATGACTTGTCTAGCTTTCTCACAATCTTCTTCTTGCCCAATGACCTGGACAATTTCTGTTCGTGCATGGATGATCACATCCAACTCTTGCTCCATCAAACGCAAATGACGCTCATTGGATCCAAACAGATGGAAGAGATCATCTGGATGACTTAATTGAATATCAATTGAATGTTCTTTCAAATAAAGAACCTCTCTATTTCTGTAAGTTTTCTCTATTATAACAAAGTGACCGAGAATTGACCATCCCCGGCTCACCACTATCTCCTGTTACTAATGACCTAAGTATTCTTCCCAGATCGCATCAAATTCTCCTAGATTAAAGGAGAAACTGGCATGTTCTTCCAGAAAGCGGCTGACCTCATCAAAATCATCTGTATGTTTTGGAAAGGCAGACTCATGAAAAGCTAGATCAGCTAGCAAGGCTTTCGGAGCATTGCTTTTGGGATTGCGCTCTGTCATCAGCCAAGTGTAAAATGATTTTCGCATAAGGCTCCTCTTAGATTAGTTCCGTTCCAAACTGGTCTTGCTTGATTTTTTTCGCTTTCATCAAGCCACCCAGAGCCTTTTTGAACTGCCCCTTGGAAATTCCAAAGGTTGCCTTAATCTCTTCTGGGGAGGACTTGTCATTCAAGGTCATAAAGCCACCATTCCCCTCCAAGTAGGCCAAAATCATCTGCGCATCGTTTTCAAGCATTTCAAACGAGCGTGGTTTCAAGGACAAATTCAAGGTCCGATCCACCTCTCGGAAACCGATGACCCGAGCATCTAAGACTTGTCCCAAACGGGGTTCGGCATAGCGCTCACTTGGATGGATAAAGCCCAGCATATTGTTTTCAGGCAGGTAAACAAAGGTCCCTGAAAGTTTTAAGCGATAGACGATGGCCGGCCAGTTCTGGTTTTGCATATTGTTGTAGGCTGGACGAGCAATTCGTTGGA
The DNA here is from genome assembly GCF_022240605.1 of Streptococcus sp. DFI.7.26. Lineage (NCBI taxonomy): Bacteria > Bacillati > Bacillota > Bacilli > Lactobacillales > Streptococcaceae > Streptococcus > Streptococcus sp. DFI.7.26. The sequence continues at coordinate 160,490 of NZ_JAKOGN010000002.1, forward strand.
AGTCTTCTTGGTAGGCCAAGACACCCCAGATCCGATCTTTTTTATCAACTTCTAGGCTAACAAAGAGTTTATCGCCTTTTTTCGGCCACAGATCCTTGATTTCTGGCAAAATATCCAGAGAGACGACAATCTCCTTATCGGGTAGACCCGTATCGACAAATACACCCAGGTCCTTGCGAACTTCAGTCACTGTCCCCCAGCCAAATTGGTCCTGACGGGCTGTGACTTCTAGGGTGGTCAGACGCAAACGTTGCTTCATATCCGTATAGGCAAAGCCCTTGACGGATTCTCCAAGTGCATGCTCTCCTTCAGACTTGTCCAAGGCATAAGTCTGCCCATCCTTCTGGACAAAGTAAAAGCGATCATTCTCATCCGTTACAAGGCCCACGATATCATGTGCGAGGTTGGTATTCATTTTTTCCTTCTTTCTGGCTAAAGCTCATCAATAGCCCCTTAATGGAAATAAAACTCAGCCAGCAGTGCCAACTGAGTTCATTTCCTCTGTAAACTGCTGGAAATGATTAAACTTCAAGCAATTCTTTTTCTTTGTGTGCTGTCATTTCATCAACATGTTTCACAGCATCATCGGTTACTTTTTGGATCTCTTTCTCAAGATTCTTCAATTCATCTTCAGTGATTTCTTTAGCTTTTTCTTGCTTCTTCGCTTCATCCATCGCATCACGACGAATGTTACGGATCGCTACTTTAGCATTTTCACCGACTTTTTTCACTTCTTTGGCCAAGTCACGACGAGTTTCTTCTGTCAAAGCTGGGATGACCAAACGGATAACCGAACCATCGTTGGCTGGAGTAATGCCAAGATCAGAAGCATTCAAAGCGTGCTCGATATCTTTCAATGAAGACTTGTCAAAAGGTGTGATCAACATCACACGAGCTTCTGGAATGGTAATCGATGCGATTTGATTCAATGGAGTATCAACTCCGTAATATTGAACATAAATACGATCCAAGAGACTTGCATTTGCACGGCCTGCACGGATACTTCCAAATTCACGTCCCAAACTTTGGTGAGACTGAGTCATTCTTTCTTTAGCTTTTTCTACGATTGGATTTGCCATTTTATTCCTCTAACTTCCTTATTTTTCTACATTATTAGAAACAGTAGTACCGATATTTTCTCCAAAGACAACGCGTTTGATGTTCCCTGGCTCATTCATGTTGAAAACGACTAAGTCAATATCATTGTCCATTGAGATGGTCGATGCTGTCGAATCCATGATACGAAGGCCTTTATTGATGACATCACGGTGAGTTAATTCTTCAAACTTCACAGCTGTCTTGTCTTTCTTTGGATCAGCATTATAAACGCCGTCAACACCATTCTTAGCCATCAAGATTGCGTCTGCTTCAATTTCAGCGGCACGAAGAGCAGCCGTTGTATCCGTTGAGAAGTATGGAGAACCAATGCCTGCACCAAAGATAACAATACGCTCTTTTTCCAAGTGACGAAGGGCACGGCCGCGGATATAAGGCTCAGCGACTTGTTGCATGGCAATCGCTGTTTGGACACGCGTATCTACTCCAACCTGTTGAAGAGAATCCGCCATCACCAAGGCATTCATAACTGTTCCAAGCATTCCAGTGTAATCTGCTTGAACGCGATCCATACCTGCTTCCGCCGCAGGTTCTCCACGCCAGAGATTTCCTCCACCGATAACGAGAGCAATTTCAATTCCAAGGTCATGAACTTCTTTGATTTCAAGGGCCATCTTTTGAACCGTTTTGATATCAATTCCGACACCACGCTCACCAGCTAATGCTTCACCTGATAACTTAATTAAAATACGTTTATACTTAGGTTCTACCATTTTGTCACTCCTTCTTTAATCTGTATTATTTTACCACAAAAAGCGTTTTTTATATAGTGATATTTATCAAAAATATTTTAAACCTTCCAACTTCAATTCCCTGCCAGAAGTTAGATATATTTTTAGAATTAAGTGAAAGAATTGTCAAAAAAGCTACCCGAAGGTAGCTTTGATTTCTAATTAAAGTGAGTTAACATCCACTTTGATACCAGGACCTTGAGTTGTAGTCAAAGTCAAGCTAGTTACATAAGTACCTTTAGCTGTAGCTGGTTTTGCTTTTTGGATAACATCGTTGAAAGCTTTGAAGTTTTCAACCAATTTGTCAGCGTCAAATGACACTTTACCGATGATCGCTTGTACGATACCTGCACGGTCTGCACGGTAAGTGATTTTACCACCTTTAGACTCTTCAACTGCTTTAGCAACATCCATTGTTACAGTACCAGTTTTAGGGTTTGGCATCAAGTTACGTGGTCCAAGGACACGTCCAAGACGTCCAACAAGAGCCATCATGTCAGGTGTAGCGATAACAACGTCGAAGTCCAACCAACCATCGTTGATTTTCGCAACAAGGTCATCCTCACCAACGAAGTCTGCACCAGCAGCTTTTGCTTCTTCAGCTTTTGCACCACGTGCAAATACAAGAACGCGAGCAGTTTTACCAGTTCCGTTTGGCAATACCATTGCACCACGGATTTGTTGGTCAGCTTTTTTCACGTCGATGTTCAAGTTGTAAGCAACTTCTACAGTTGCGTCAAATTTTGCAAAGTTAGTTTCTTTTGCAAGAGCTACAGCTTCTTCTACGCTGTATGCTTTTGTGCTGTCGATTTTTTCAAGTGCAGCACGAAGTTGTTTGCTTTTTTTAGCCATTTTATCTTTCTCCTTGTAATGTGGTCATATCGATTTTCATCTCCCACGTCACTCGTCTCATGATCAAGTGTATTGCGGGCAAATAGGATTGTTACAATTAGTCAGTAACAGTGAATCCCATAGAACGAGCAGTACCTTCGATCATACGCATTGCAGACTCAATGTTTGCAGCGTTCAAATCTGGCATCTTAGTTTCAGCAATTTCTTGTACTTGCGCACGAGTAACTGTTGCAACTTTCGTTTTGTTAGGTGTACCTGATCCTTTTTCAACACCTGCAGCTTTTTTCAAAAGAACAGCAGCTGGTGGTGTTTTTGTAACGAAATCAAATGATTTATCTTCATAAACAGTGATCACAACTGGGATAATCATACCAGCTTGGTCAGCTGTACGAGCGTTAAACTCTTTAGTGAATCCCATGATGTTGATACCTGCTTGACCAAGTGCTGGTCCAACCGGTGGAGCTGGAGTAGCTTTACCAGCAGGGATTTGCAATTTTACAAGTTTTTCGACTTTTTTAGCCATTTCTTAAATCCTCCTTTGTGGTTTTGGCGGTAATTACAGATTTTTACCTCCCACAAGTATGCTCTGCGCATACCTTTCTATTATACACTATTTTCTTCCGAATGCAAGAAAAAATTTCATTTCCATCACACTTTTTTTACTTTTGTGATAAAATGGAGGTATGTTAATAAAAGTTGCTTCCCTTGTATTTATTTTTTTGACCCTGATTCTCAGTGGGATTATTATTCGAGTCTTTAAACTGCGTCGATATGGCTGGAATTTTGCCGATCTAGCTTTTCCTCTGTTCGCGCTTGAATACTATTTAATTTCAGATGCGGCCTACTATCATAATTTGTTGCCGCAATTGTTATTGGCCTTGTCCCTCTTAGCTATCGGCTTGACTATCTATTTCTTGAAAAAGAGACATAGCTTTTACTATCCGAAATTTTTTAAGTACTTTTGGCGAGCAGGTTTTCTCATTACCTTCTTCCTATACCTCATCATGACGATTAGTCTCTTTATCTGATTTTAATAATAAAATAACGGTATTAACTAGATCCAAGATGATTTAGCTAATACCGTTTTTTTTTATTTGTTTCTGGACTTATGCAGATGGGTCACCAAGGTATAGACAAGACGATTCATCACCCATAAGACTCCTTCCATGACCAGTCCTAGGACAAGGGTCAAGATCCAGCCAGTTAGATGAAGGTGGCTGAGATTAAAAATGGAAGAAAATACAAAGACCGACAGACAAAATCCAGTTACATTAAGAAGGATGATGCCCAATTTTACATGATTAAAGGGAAGGCTGAGTTGGTATACTTTTGTAAAGCCAATCAAAGCCAGCAGGTAAATTGAGATGGTCGAAATATCTTCCTGACTTAATCCAAGGAAAGGACCCAGAACCACAAGAAAAAGGACTGATATGAGATTGGTCAAGGCAGCTGGAAGAGCTTGCTCTATCACTGTTTCCATAAAGTCTCCTTCTATCCGGGATCGATTCTTCTCCAGGGCTAGTAAGAAACCGGGGATTCCGATGGTAAATCCACTGATCAAGGACATCTGAGAAGCCTGGATAGGATATGTGAAATGAAAGAGAATGGCCAAAATTGCCAATAATATTGAAAAGATATTCTTGACCAAAAAGAGACTCGCCGAACGCTGAATATTGTTGACCACTCGGCGACCTTCATCTACAATCGAAGGCATGTGAGAGAAGTCCGAATCTAAAAGCACAACCTGGGCCACCTTTTTGGTCGCATCGTGGCCCGTATTCATAGCAATACTACAATCTGCCTTTTTCATAGCGAGAATGTCATTGACCCCATCCCCTGTCATCCCAACCTTATGACCATCCGCCTGCAGGCTCTCTACGAGGATTTGTTTTTGTTCTGGACTAACTCGTCCAAAGACTGTGTAGGTCCGTGCTGCATCTACTACCTCCTCATATGTCTTAAGCTGACTAGCATCGACCACTTGATCTGCATTAGGAATACCTGCTTTTTGAGCTACGGCGGCAACTGTCACAGGATGATCCCCTGAAATAACCTTGATGGTCACCCCTTGTTTTTGGAAATAGGCGAAAGTTTCAGGGGCAGTCAATCGTACAGGATTCTCCAAGACCAAGGCTAGAAGGGGAAGGACTGGAGCTTCTAATACTTCCGTCAATTGCTCCCCCTGGTAATGCCCCAAAATAAGGACACGCGCCCCCCGTTCAATCTCTCGCTGCCAGATTTCTTGGTAAGCATGGAGATCATCTCGAAGCAAAACATCCGGTGCCCCTAATAGGTAAATGCCTTCTTGGAACTGAAGGCCCCCAAATTTCTTCTTAGATGAAAAAGGAAGACGGTCTTGAACGGTCCATACTTGGGTGGGTTGGACTGAGTGATACTGCCGAATGGCCGTGATGGTATCATTCCGATCTTCACTGGCCTGGAGATAGTGGCTTAATATTTCTTTGCCTTCTTTTTCATCTAGTGCCAAGGGGAGGAGCTCACTCACCTGCATCCTGTGTTCGGTAATGGTTCCCGTCTTGTCTAGACAAAGGACGTCGATACGGGATAGGGTTTCAATCCCCTTCATACTGTTGAGTAGGACCTTTTGAAGGGCTAAGCGGGTTGCTCCAAGCACCAAGGCCAGGGTCATTAAGAGGTAGAGTCCTTCTGGGATCATCCCAATGATGGCACCAACCATAGAGGTAATGCTAACTTTGAGGGAGTCTTGATTTCCTAGATAGCTCTGCAAGAACAAGAGCAAGCCAATCGGGATGAGAATCATTCCGATCATTCGGACGAGACTATCCACAGCATGAACCATTTCGGATTCTTCGTGTCCCTTGACTTTCTTAGCAGATAGACTCAGCTGATTAATATAAGACGCATCTCCTACTTGTTCTAAGACGGCAACTGCTTGACCTGAGATAACAAAACTTCCTGACATGAGTTTCTGATTCTCACCTTTAGGGATTTCATCTGCTTCACCTGTTAATTGAGACTCATCGACCATGATCGAGCCATCCAGAACCTTGGCATCCGCATAGATCTGATCCCCTGCTTGGAACAAGGCGACATCCCCCTCTACCACCTGGTCGACAGGAAGATCCAGCCGTTCTCCTTCACGAATCACTCGAGCTTTCTCCACTTGAAGAAGGCGCATCTTATTCAAAATCCGACGGGAGCGCAATTCTTGAACAATCCCAATCAAGGAGTTAACGACCACAATAGGAACAAATAACATATTGTTCCAAGACCGTACTAGTATCAATAAGATAGCTAAAATACCAAAAACCAGGTTGAAATAGGTAAAGATATTTGAATAAATAATCTCTCTTGTCGACTTTTCTGCCGTGATGGTTACTCGATTTTGTTTTCCTTCTCTGATTCTGCTTTGGACTTGCTCATTCGTTAGCCCGCTATATCGCTTCTCTTCCATATTTTCTTCTTTCTTTTTTCTGTATCTAGTTTAGCAAAAAGAATGTCTTCTGGCTTGGGACTAGAGACCGAAGATTGTGTAGACCTATTCGTGAAGTTCAAGAGGCAAGCCATCTGGATCAAAGAAGAAGGCCATTTTGCGCCCATCAAAATCATCCAACCGTAGCTCTGTATGAGGAATTCCTAATTGGTCAAACTCTGCTAGACAGGCTTGAACATCTTCCACTTTAAAAGCTAGATGACGAAGGCCTGTATGCTCTGGATGAGGGAGAAAGGGTCTCTTGGGGGCATCTGGTTTGATAAATATTTCCAAGGTCAGGTTTCCCTTTCGAATGTTAAAGAGAATATCCTGCTTTTCTGGTCGATGGTGTTCGTCTAAAGGTTCAAAGCCTAACTTATCTACATAGAATTCTCTGGTTTTGTCATAATCGTGGCCAATAATGGCAATGTGGTGAATGGTATCGAGATGCATCTGCTGTCCTTTTCTTTTTTATCGTAAACAAAACCTGCCCCTTGTACAGGCAGGTTTTTGCTATTGTCAAATATCTCATTCCTTCTTCATTTAAAGAAAGATTAATTGGTCTGTAAGACCTTTCTTGGCTTGGTTCCTTCAGCTGGTCCAATAACACCTGCCGCTTCCAAGTCTTCCATGAGGCGAGTGGCCCGGTTAAAACCAACCGATAAGCGGCGCTGAATCATGGAAGCACTGGCTTTTTGAGTTTCAATCACGAGCGCCTTAGCCTCTTCAAAGAGTGGATCGCCTTCGTCTGAGCCACCCATACCTCCATCAAAGTCTGACTCAGATACTTCACCTGGATCGAAGGCATCATCATAATCCGCATCAGCTTGCTCTTTGACGAAGTTGACAATCTGCTCCACATCGTCATCTGAGATAAAGGATCCCTGTAGACGGATCGGATGATTTTCATCAATCGGTTTAAAGAGCATGTCTCCACGACCGAGCAATTTCTCCGCTCCATTTTCATCCAAGATGGTCCGTGAGTCGGTCCCGGATGATACCGCAAAAGCGACACGGGAAGGTACATTGGCCTTGATCAAACCTGAGATAACATCAACCGATGGCCGTTGGGTTGCCAAGATCATGTGGATCCCTGCTGCACGCGCCTTCTGTCCGAGGCGAATAATAGCATCTTCCACTTCTTTACTTGCGACCATCATTAAGTCTGCCAACTCATCGACAATGACCACGATCAATGGAAGGGGCACTTGCTTCATCTCAGACTGGGCATTGTACTCAGCCACTTTGGCATTAAAGCCAGCAATATTGCGAGCGCCTACTTTCGAGAAGAGCTCGTAGCGATTTTCCATCTCATCGACAACTTTTTGCAGGGCACGACTGGCCTTGCGTGGGTTGGTCACAACTGGGATCAAAAGGTGAGGAATATCATTGTAGACAGAAAGCTCCACCATCTTTGGATCGACCATCATAAACTTGACTTCGTCCGGACGGGCCTTCATCAAGATACTCGAAATGATCCCATTAACCGCTACTGATTTACCAGATCCGGTCGAACCCGCTACCAAGAGGTGGGGCATCCGAGCCAAATCAAAGGTCCGAGCTGAGCCATCTACAGCCTTTCCAAGAGGAATCTCAAGGAGTTTGGCTGGGTCTGTCTTGGACTGTTCCCACAATTCACGGAAAGAAACGGTCGCAATCTCTGAGTTGGGCACCTCAATCCCGACCAGAGACTTCCCTGGAATCGGTGCTTCAATCCGCACATCCTTGGCTGCTAGGGCCAAGGCCAAATCATCTGCTAGGTTGGAGATGCGGTTGACCCGCACACCGACAGCCGGTTTTACTTCATACTTAGTGACAGAGGGGCCGATTTCCGCCCGCTCCACTGTCGCCTTGATATTGAAACTTGCAAAGGTCTCTTCCAAAATGCGGATATTCTGACGAACGATATTTTTCTCTTTGGATTGATTTTTCGGCTTGTCAGGTGCGAAGAGATCAATGGTTGGAAGTTTGTATTGAAGGAGTTCCTTAGGCGTGAAGTCTACAGTGACTTCTTCATCCATATCCTCCTCTTCTGAAACTTCTTCAAGCTCCTCTGGGGAGTCGTCCGACCATTCTTCCGAGTAGCCTTCCTCTTCATTTGGTAGATAAATTTGAGGGTAGGCCTCCTCTGCAGGTGCTTCTGTTTCGGTCACAGGTTCCATGACCTCACCTGTCTCAAAATCTACAGGATAGCCTTCTGTACTCATGGGACTAGCTTCTGCAAGTTGCTCGATGCGGGCAGCCTCCTCTGCTTCTGCTTGAAGGGCCTTCTTCTCTTCACGCTCGACAAAGCGCTCTTGGCGACGAATTTCCCGTTTTTCCATAAAGGAGTGAAAAGCTGCGACAGCCTGCTCATACAAATCATAAACCGAATAAGAACTCATCAAGAGAAGTCCTAATACGATCAAGAGTCCTCCAATGAAATAAGTCCCGATGTTCGAGAGCAAGAAGGCAATCGGCGTATATAAGATTGCTCCTAGTAGTCCTCCTCCTGCAAAAGAAGAGACGCGAAGGTGCACGAGGTCCCCTAAGATACGTGAGAAGGTTGGCCCAAAAGAAGAGCCTTCAAGTTTCAAGAGGGAGACAAAGTAAGCTTGATAGATCAGTAGCAAGCCTGCAAAAAGACTTAAAAAGCCAGACAAGGTCCCCTCATGCTTCTCAATCCATTTGAAAAAGAAGAGGTAGAAAATAACAGCCGTCATCGCTACGTAAGCCAGACTACCTACCAAGAGACGGATAAGGTTGTAGGTCACTAAGCCTAAGGCTCCTAATCGTAAAAAGGCGAAAATGAAGACGAGAGTTAGGACAATCGTCATGATCATTCGGCGAATTGCTTTTTTTCTTTCTATTTCTGCTTTAGACAGTCGTCTTGTCGACCGTGTTTTCTTTGATTGATTATTGTTTGCCATAACCTTTATTATACCATATTTCTAGACTAGTTCTCTAGTAAAATCCTTTTCTCTCATCTGCGATATAAACAACAAAAAACAGTACCTCACAGGCACTGTTACTTATAGATTTTTCTTTGGGTGACGGTCGATGATGGCTTGATGATCTTTCAGCGCTTGTTTTCCTTTTTCCGTCAACTGATAGCCCCGAACTGTGAACTCTTGTGCCAACTCTTCTTCGGTAAAGTGATTCGATAAAGCTTGGTTCAAATCGGCTGCTTTCATTTTGGACAAGCCCGCGACTCCCTTCTTTTTAAGAATGGCTTTTTTCATGGTCGCATTGATATGGTCCAGCGAATCAAAAGCGGATTCGATAACAGCATACCCCTTATCTACCAAAGCCTTCAAATGTTCCGGCGCATGAATCCCATAAGTGTATTCGAAGTACTTAGGAAACCAAGTCTCCGTCGTAAATGTTCCAAAATGGATCCGCCACAAGAGAATGATATCCCCCGCAAGCAAGCCATCTTGGAGCAACTCCATGTTTCGTTTAGAAACAGGCTTTGGATCCAACAACCAAGCTTCCAAGTCTCTCTCAAGCGAAATATAAGGTTTCACCTCGTGATCTGCATAAAATTTTTCTAGTATATCTGAAATAGTTGTCATCTGTTTCTCCATTTTAATCCTATCTCTCTTTACCTTTTTATACCTTCATTTGGAAAAATTCTGTTTTGATTGGAGGATTTATAGATAATTCCCCTCATCCTTCAAGTATTGTTGCGCCTTTCGAACGATATAGAGCGACTCATCTTCTGAAACCAACTTGCGAAAGAGCTCTTCCGCTCTAGACTTATCGCCTTTAAGAGTTGCATTCAAGGCTTGGTAGTAGATAATTTCCAACTGCTGGTACTTGAAATCATTACATAAATCTTCGAAATAGTCATTGCTTTGGTGGGCAATGGTTAAATCATAAAGAGCGAGACAGACCTTTTTAGTTTTCTCAGCTAGTGTAGGGTCTGTAATGGTCAAACTATTTAGCCTAGCCTCCAGCTCTTCCCTGGACAAATCAGGATCTGTCAGCACGATCGAATGAATAAGATAACTCTCAAAAAAATTCTTATATTTCTGCGGTAGTTCCTTCTGACTGAGTGCTTCCCTAGCTTCTTTTATGACAGTATCGAAATCTCCCATCATAAAAGAATAGGCGACTGATGTCAGCTTCATATCTATCTGTAAAATGGGCTTTTTCACATTCTTGTTCAACTGAAGGTATTGTTGCCAAAAAGCTAAATCTAAGTCTACATGGAGCAAGGTGTTGCACTTGTTGGTATAGCTTTTCTTGAGCAAGTGGATAAATAAAAACAAGCCTGCAAGGACCAATAAGAGGCCAGCAGTCTGAAGAAGGGTATCTCTGACCACGAACCCAATGCAAAAAATCAAAAGCATTGCCAACAAGCCAGCAGATCTAATATAGAGTCTATAGTTTTTGCGTAGAGTTTTATAATCCATCTTGTATCCTCCTATTCATGATTCGATTTTTGAAGAAATCAGCTTCTCCTAAATCGAACAATTGAATCTTACTAGTCGTTTTTTCATCCTCTACTTCTCCTCATTTTTCTCAATGGTTTTCTCTCCCATAATTTCCTCACGAAGTTTCGGATGCTGTTCCAACCACGTCTTGGCCTCTTGACTATTATGAATTTGAGTATCAGATACTGAGAAGTCATCATTATAGGCATAAACAGTCAAAAGATCTTGCCCTTTTGGTGCAAACCAGTGAAGAAGAGTTTCAAATACCTCCTCCTGTGTGACCTTATCAGAACGAATAGAAAGCGTCCATCCTTTTCTTATAATTTTTGATTCTAGATCAGGATAAAGAGTGTAAAGATTGATATCTTTCTCTGAAATTACATTATATGAAATACCTGAAACTATGGAATTTTCAGGATTTAAATATTTCTTTGTGTGTATGACTTCATCAAAATTTGTTGCACGGGATAGCGCGTAAATATCTGAGTCCTGAGAAAATTTAGTATCCATTGGAAAATCTTCAATTTTTTCTGTTTCTAAATTTAGATATACATCCTTAAAAGTAGGAATTTTGTGCGACAGGTCTTCCAATCTTATTCCGAAATAACTGACACCATTGCGGTAGTAAAATCCAAACAGTTCTTTTGGCAGACTGTATTTATTATAATCACGAACAATTCGGTAAATATCCAACTTTCGCTCTGGCAGATCATCTTTTTCCAAATTATAAAGAATTAAGTTCCAATACTCTCCCTTTATTTGAATATTTGTCATAGATCGTTCAGAAACTTCAGCTAATTTTCTTTCGTAAGTAGCGGCATATTTTTTTCCAACACTCAAATAGGCATTAGTAGGTGCTAGAACATATTGATTTTTATCCCCGAATAGTTGAATATCAGACCGCTTCATTTTAGATAGACTTACAAACGTAATCTTTGGTAATTCATTTTTAGGCAAGGTGTCAAAGCTTGACTTATAAAAAACTACTGAAGCTAAAATCAACAAGAGGGTAACTATCGTAATAAATTCTATATGTTCCTTAATCCACTTTTTCATTTCCTTGCTCCTACTTTTTTATACAGAATGATACAAATTTTACCTTAAGAAGAGAAATTTCTTTGTTAGATTTAATAAATGCTCATTATCCCAACAAGATAGTTCACCTCCCATCATACCTCATTTTTCATAGGCCCGCAAGCTGAATATCGCCTCATTCCAAGGCTAGATTTGAATCAAATGGAAAATTAAGGTACAATAGAGGATAGACTAATGTGTTGAAAGGATTAATATGAAAAAATTAATTGCCCTACTTGTATTTTCCGGTTTAGCTTTGGCAGGATGTGGCTCTAATCAATCAGATACAAAGACATCCTCTAGCTCGGCTTCAGAAACTAAGCAATCAACTACTTCTAGCGTAGATGCTAGTGAACAAAAGAAATTAGATCAGCTTCGTAAGGATATCCAAGATGCGATGACCAATGAAAATGCGGTCTTTCCTCAGCTCTCCAACGAAGTTGCTGAAGATGAAGCTGTCGTGAAAATCACGACCAACAAAGGGGACATTACCGTTAAGCTCTTTCCAAAATACGCACCTTTAGCCGTTGAGAATTTCTTAACCCACGCTAAGGATGGCTATTATAATGGCCTCATCTTCCACCGCGTAATTAATAACTTTATGGTCCAAACAGGAGATCCTAAAGGAGATGGTACAGGTGGTGAGTCCATTTGGAAAGGAAAAGATACCTCTAAAGATTCAGGAGCAGGCTTTGAAAATGAATACTCCCCTTACCTCTACAATCTTCGTGGTGCTTTAGCCATGGCCAATTCTGGACCAAATACAAATGGTAGCCAATTCTATATTAACCAAAATAAAGAAGACTGGTCCAGCAAGCTTCCAACTGAGCGCTTCCCTGCTAAAATCATCGAAGCCTATAAGAATGGTGGGAACCCTACCCTTGATGGTGGGAACTACACTGTCTTTGGACAAGTCATCGACGGCATGGATGTAGTCGACAAAATCGCCGAAGTTGAAACAAACGACAAAGACAAACCAAAAGAAGATGTCAAAATTGAAAAAATGGAAATCGTAAAAGACTATGATTTCAAGAAATAAGCAAAAGAGAACCTCGCGGTTCTCTTTTTGTGTTTACGTCAATTCATTAAAGTCCCAGATTTGGTCCATCCAGCCTTCATAGAAGTCTGGCTCGTGGCAAACCATGAGGATTGATCCCTTGTATTCCTTAAGGGCCCGTTTCAATTCATCTTTGGCATCCACATCCAAGTGGTTAGTCGGCTCGTCTAGTACCAAGACATTGTTTTCACGGTTCATTAAAAGACAGAAACGTACCTTGGCTTGCTCCCCACCAGATAGTACCTGAATTTGGCTCTCGATATGCTTGGTGGTCAAACCACAGCGAGCAAGGGCTGCACGGACTTCTGCTTGGTTGAGAGCTGGAAATGCATTCCAGACTGCCTCTAGCGGGGTCTGACGATTTCCCCCTTCAACTTCTTGCTCAAAGTAGCCAAGTTCAAGATAATCCCCGCGCTCGACTTCACCAGCAATTGGAGGGATAATTCCTAAAAGACTCTTCAAAAGAGTGGTTTTCCCGATCCCATTAGCTCCGATAATGGCTACCTTTTGATTGCGCTCGAAGGTCAAGTTTAAAGGCTTGGTCAAGGGACGTTCATAGCCAATTTGGAGATCCTTGGCCTGGAAGATAAAGCGTCCAGGTGTGCGGGCATTTTTAAATTCAAAGGAAGGTTTTGGTTTCTCGCTTTGCAACTCAATGAGTTCCATCTTATCCAGCTTCTTCTGACGAGACATGGCCATATTCCGCGTTGCCACACGCGCCTTATTACGGGCCACGAAATCTTTGAGGTCAGCAATCTCTTTTTGTTGGCGCTCATAAGCCGCTTCCAATTGCGATTTCTTCATTTCATAGACTTCGAGGAATTGGTAATAGTCCCCAGAATAGCGGGTCAACTGTTGATTTTCCACATGGTAGACGATGTTGATTACATCATTCAAGAAAGGAATATCGTGGGAAATAAGGACAAAGGCATTTTCATAATTCTGCAAGTAGCGCTTGAGCCAATCGATGTGCTCCGCATCCAAGTAGTTAGTTGGCTCATCTAGTAGCAAGATATCAGGTTTTTCTAGCAAGAGTTTGGCCAAGAGGACCTTGGTCCGCTGCCCACCTGAAAGAGCCGTCACATCCGTCTCCATGCCAAAGTCCATGACCCCAAGAGCACGCGCCACCTCATCGATCTTGGCATCCAAGGTATAGAAATCCCGACTCTCTAATCGATCCTGGAGCTCTCCGACTTCTTCCATAAGAGCATCCATATCCGCTCCATCTTCAGCCATTTCCATATAGAGGTCATTGATGCGAGCCTCTGCTTTAAAGAGCTCGTCGAAAGCTGTCCGTAAAACATCACGCACCGTCTGCCCTTCTTTTAGAACAGCATGCTGGTCCAGATAGCCAGCGGTCACATACTTAGACCACTCGACCTTCCCTTCGTCAGGCTGCATCTTGCATGTCACGATGCTCATGAAGGTGGATTTCCCTTCACCATTGGCTCCAACCAAACCGATATGCTCTCCCTTTAACAAGCGGAAGGACACATCCTCAAAAATAGCCCGGTCTCCAAAGCCGTGGCTTAAATTTTTCACCTCTAAAATACTCATGATTGACTCTCTTTCATTGATTTCACTCGTATGATTATATCATCTTCAAGACAGAATTAAAAGGGAGTCCAACTCCCTTTTTTCTTACAAACCTAGGTCCGCATATGGTTTCCGGTAGCCCACTTGAACAACTTTTCCGTCCTTCACTAAAAGAGGGCGTTTGATCAGCATACCATCACTAGCTAAAAGGTCTGCCGCTTCTTCTACCGAAAGCTGATCCACCTTGTCTTTCAAGTCCAATTCCCGATACTTCATCCCACTGGTGTTAAAGAATGATTTGATTGGTAGTGAAGACTCCTTGATCCAGATTTGTAGTTGCTCACTGGTCGGTGTGTCCACCACGATATCTTGGCAATCAAACTCACAGCCTAAGCTCGTTAACTCCGATTTCGCCTTGCGGCAGGTTGAACATTTTGGGTATTCAATAAATGATAACATCTTTTCTCCTTATTCTTTCCAAGTTATGGCCTCATGATGCAACAGCCAACGCTTGCGATCTAGTCCAGCCGCATAGCCTGTCAACTTTTTCTCCGTCCCCAGCACCCGGTGACACGGGATGAGGAGGAGCAAGGGATTCCGACCTACTGCTTGACCGATGGCTTGAGCCGATCTGCAAGACAAGGCATGGGCAATCTCTCCATAAGTCCGACTCTCCCCATAGGGAATCTGAGCTAGATAGGCCCAAACCCTTTGTTGAAAGTCTGTCCCTTGAGGAGACAGGGGAAAGGGCATGGAAGGATTTTCCCCTAAAAAGTACTGATCCAGCCATTCAAAGACAGCTTCATGAAGTGGCTGACAAGCTGCTTCGATATGCTCAAGCCCCTGCTCACAATTGGCTTGGTCACAAAACCAGATCCCTACTAGGCTGTCTTCATCCACCACAATAGATAGAGGTCCCAAGGGACTCTGATAGAGTTGCCGATAAAAACTAGTCATTTTGAGACTGTTCTGCACGGTAGTCCCAACGATCATCTTCGCTAATCACTTGGAAGAGGCTGGTTTCTGCCTTTCGTTTGATCTTCTGATAAGCGAGACGAACCCCATCAATTGGTACCTTCCCACAGTAATGGAAGCCTAACTTCTCTAAAAGGTGTTGCATGACCTTGTTGTCAGGATGGGTATCACAGCGGAAATCTGGGCCCTTTTCTCCTTCGATCAAACCTTGAAGGAAGGTTTGGGCTACTCCTCGACCTGCGGCTTCTTTGGCAACAGCGACCCGGTGGAAACTGATATAGAGATAATTATCATGTTCCCATTTTCCTTCATAAATGTCATTATAAGCAGCTTCATTTCCCTTATAGAGAGCGGCATAGGCTACGACTTCTTGATTCTCTACAGCTACATAACCACGGCTTTCTAGGATATCCTCAAAAATGATTTCTTGATTGGGATAACCATCCTGCCATTGGTCCACGCCAGCTGCAGCTAAGCTATCCTTGCCATCTTGGATGATTTCCATAATCCGATTGATTTCATTGGGATAGGCCATTCTAATTTCCATCAGACTCTCCTTTTTCTTCCTCTTGGTGGTAACGGGCATAAAGTTCACTCTTTTGTAGCCCGAATTGTTTGGCAACCTGTTTAATCGCTTGGTTCTTTTTCATACCAGACTGGACCAGTAGATCAATCTCTTGGATCAGATCCACTTCTTCTAGATCTGGCTCCTGCTCACTGGCTCCCTCTACAATCAGAAGGCACTCCCCCTTGAGGGTATTTTCCTCTAGGTAAGCCACTAACTCTGTGATGGTCCCTCTCGTGTACTCTTCATAGATCTTGGTCAGTTCTCGGACCAGGACAACTGGACGATTCCCATAAACTGCCAGCATATTTTGAAGCGTCGCACGAACTCGGTGCGGAGACTCATAAAAGATCTGGGTCTCAGGATAGGCCAATTTCTCTTGGAAAAAGGCCTTTTGCTGCCCTTCCTTGCGTGGAAGAAAACCATAAAAAATATGGGGCTGGGGTGCCAGACCACTGGCAATTAGGGCAGTAATGCCGGCACTCGGACCAGGAACTGCCACAACAGGGATTTCTCGCTCAATCGCTGCCTTGACCAGGTCGTGACCTGGATCCGAAATACTAGGCAGTCCTGCATCCGAAACCTGGGCCAGGTCCTTTCCAGACTCTAAATGAGCAATCAAATCAGGGATTTTCTCCATAGCATTGTGCTCGTGAAAGCTGGTTTGTGGTGTCGCAATCTCAAAATGCTTGAGCAAGAGTCCTGTATTGCGTGTATCTTCCGCCGCTATCAGATCCACCTCTTTTAGAGTTTGGATCATGCGGTAGCTCATGTCATCCCGATTGCCAATTGGGGTTGGCACTAAAAAGAGAGTCCCTGTCGCTCTATCCCCTTTAAAACTTCGTTGAATCTGCATGTTTACTCCCTAAATAACAATTCATCACAGAAAATACACTCTTCATCATTTTCACGACGTTGACCATAGGAGTCTGTACAAACATGAAATCCATCATTGTAAATTCTTTGTAAATTTTCACGACCATTGCGATGGAATTTAGGAGAGCTGGTTTTCTCCACTTCTCCTAAGCGCTCTCTCAATTTATCATTTTCAAGACGCAGAGCTGTATTTTCCTCGACAATGAGTTTGAGATTTTTCTTAATAGCTTCAACCTCTGCTAATGTAACCAGCAATTCCTGGGAGAAGCCATCCAAAGCATCAAATAATTCTTTTTTATTCATCTCTTTACCTTCTATTTTTCAACTGTAGGACCATATACTCGAGAGCATTTTGAAAACTCACATTCCGTTCCCACATCAGTTTGGCCAAGACCAATTTTTCTAGATAGTCTCTTCCTAAGGACTGACTGATGGAGCGTGCAAAGAGCAATTCCAACAAGCGAAAAGCTTGGGCCTGCTTTTCTTTATCATCCGTCTCTTGAACCAAGCGAGAGACCAGTAAGTAGATATGCGGATCTGCTTTTAGACAAGCTGCAACGAAACGCTCACACTCCCTCGCCAGATCGAAAAAGGAGGTATTCTGAGCGAGAATTTGAGCCTCTTGGAAACCTTGACTAAAGTTGGCTAACAGATCTGCTTGTTGAAGCAAGAGACCTTCCTGAAGGAGATACTCTTTTAGGAAATCTTGGTTTTTTGGAAAATGGACCTGCTGCGCCCGACTTTTTATGGTCGGGAGAACCAGTTGCTCATCTGCTGTCAGCAGAAAAATATGAACTTCACTCTGAGGTTCTTCAATCACCTTGAGGAGGGAATTGGCCGCATTGACATGCATCCGGTCTGCATCGCAGATGATAAAGACTTGCTTGGATCCTTCGTAGCCTGACTGAGAAAAATGCTGGATCAAATCCCGGATCCGATCCGTTTTGATGATTTGATTGACCGGTCGGACAACCGTTACATCTGAGAATTCATCCTCTTCAATCAAGCGACAAGCCCGACAAGTCCCACAGGGCCAAACACCCTTCTTGTCCGTACAAAAGAGACTTTGGGACAAGAGCTGGGCCATCTCAAAACTGCCAAAATCTCCTGTAAAGAGATAGGCGTGGCTCAAGCGGTCCTGTTCTAAAATAGCTTGGAAGCGATCGACTAACTGAGGTTGAAGTTTTTGCACTTGTTCTAACTTCATTCACTAATCTCCAAGACTTCTTTCAATAATAGCCAAGTATCCTCGACCACCTGGTCAAAAGGTTGACTGGCATCAATTTTCACCACACGTTGTGGTTCTTTTTCGAGGATGGCCAGATAGCCTTGACGGACTTTCTGATGGAGACTGAGTCCTTCTAGATCCAAGCGATTGACTTCACGGCTAGCACTCTTAGCAATTCGCGCCAACCCTTCTTCTACATCAATGTCAAAGTAGAAGGTCCGATTGGGTTTCAGACCATCAGTCGCAAATTGGTTCAACCATTCAATATCTGCTACTGCTAATCCACGCCCAAAGCCTTGGTATGCTACCGAACTGTCGATAAAACGATCCATGATAACTAGCTTCCCTGCTTTCAAAGCTGGAAGGACACGTTCTGCCAAGTGTTGGCGACGACTGGCGATATAAAGAAGCAATTCTGTCTTGGGATCCATTTCCGTATGGGATGGATCTAGAATGACCTCGCGTATTTTTTCTGCTATTTCGACACCCCCTGGCTCCCGCGTGGTAATATAGGCAATCCCTGCCTTTTCCAAGCGTGGTAGCAAGGCTTCTAAAACGGAGGATTTCCCTGCACCTTCTGGGCCTTCAATTGAAATTAATGTTCCCTGTTTCATTCTCTTATCTTAACTTTCTATACTCATTTCTCTAGCATGCATCACTTCTTTTTATTTTACCAAAAATAGGGGTAAAAATCCTGTCCGAATTCGTGAAAATTGATGAAAATTATTTCCTATTTTTCATTTTTTTTGGTAAAATGTATGGTGAAAAATGAATAGGAGAACGAGCATGTTTAAGGCAAAAAATATTCTGGCCATTATTTTGGGGGCTGGCATTTTTTCTTTTGGAATCTTCTTTTTAGTCATTCCATTTCACTTTTATGAGGGAGGAGCTACAGGGATTACCCTGATTACCTACTACCTCTTTAAAATTCCCGTTTCGGTCATGAACTTGGCCATCAATATTCCCCTCTTTTTCCTAGCCTGGAAATTACTGGGGCTCCGATCCCTCTATCTCAGTTTGATTGGAACTTTTTCGGTCTCTATTTGGATGGCCATCTTCGAGCTGATCCCTGGAAGTCATCATCTTCAAACTGCAGTCTTTACGGCTCTTGATGGAGATATCCTTCTGGCCTGTATCGGATCAGGGGTTATCCTTGGAACTGGACTGGGGATTATCTTCAACGCTGGAGGAACAACAGGTGGAACCGATATTGTCGCACGTATCTTTAACAAGTACACGACGCTTTCCATGGGACGCCTCATGTTGATTGTGGATGCCATCGTCTTGACAACTGTTTTGATCGTCTTTAAGGACTTCCGAATTGCAGCCTACACCCTCCTCTTTATCCTGATTGACACCGTCGTCATTGATATCGTCGGTGAAGGAGGTTTTGCAGGAAAAGGATTCCTCGTGGTTACATCTAAACCGGATGAAATTGCCAAACAAATCACGACTGATTTGGGCCGAGGAGTCACCTTCGTAAACGGCATGGGCTATTATAGCCAACAAGAAATGAAGATTGTCTACTGCGTGGTCTCACGGAATGAAATGAAACAAATGAAAGATATCATCAATAAGATCGATCCATTTGCCTTCATTACCATTACAGAAGCCCACGAAATCCTAGGAGAAGGATTTACCTTGGATACCAACAAGCAACCCATTGCTCGCTAAAACAAAGAGCCTGAGAATATCTCAGGCTCTTTCTTTATTTAAAAGGCTTTTGCAGATGTGCGACTAATTTCATCCACACGAATACCATTTTCTTCAAATTTCTTCTTGATAACTTCCGTATCGGTAATGCCATCAATCTGAACTTCGATAACGACATGATCATCTTTGGTTGGGATATTGACTGTATTGGCGATATTGTATCCTTCTTCTACAATCAAATGAATGATTTGTTCTAGAACACCAACCTTATCTTCTGTCACAAAGCGAACACGAACTCCTTCTTCTCCATAACCGGATACTTCGAGGAAGGCACGGAAAATATCACGGTCTGTGATGACACCGGATACTTGGTCATTGTCTACAACCGGAAGAATTCCCACCTTGTTCTTATACATGAGATAGGTCGCATCTTCGAGGCTGGCAAATTTAGAGACAGTAATGACATCACGAAGCATGACATCTTTGACCTTGGTCTTGTTCAACAGATAGTTCATCTCAAAAATAGACAAGCTTGTTGCTTTAGATGGACTTGCTTCTGCAATCGTGCCCTCTGTCACCAAGCCGACCAATTTATCATTTTCAATGACTGGCAAGCGGTGCAAGCCTTGTTCCCGCATCAAATCTGCCGCATGAGCAATTGTTGTATCTGGACTAATATACACTACTTTACGGGTCATAAAATCTTTAACAGCCATAATCATTCTCCTATGCTTTTCTTAGTTTTATTATACTTGATTTTTAGAATGATTTCAAACGCTTTCAGCAGTTTTCTCTTGTTTTCAAAATTTAGAAAAATCAAACAAGAGAGATGAAAAAAGAAAGGCCTTTAGGACCTTTCCTTTCAAACAAACTTTAAAAATCTTATCCACCAAGGTAGGCCTTGCGGACTTCTTCTGAGGCTAAGAGTTCTTTTCCTGTTCCGGTAAGAACGACTTTCCCTGTTTCGAGAACATAACCGCGGTCTGCGATGGCAAGGGCCTTGTTGGCATTTTGTTCAATCAAGAGAACAGTTGTTCCTTGTTTTTGGATATCTTGGATGATATCAAAGATTTCTTGGATAAAGATTGGGGCCAATCCCATAGAAGGTTCATCCAGGAGCAAAAGTTTTGGCGTCGACATGAGGGCACGACCCATTGCAAGCATTTGTTGCTCCCCACCAGATAGGGTGGCTGCATCTTGGTTCTTCCGTTCTTCCAAACGCGGGAAACGGGAGAAGACCTTCTTCAAGTTAGCTTGGTTTTCTTCTCGGTCTTTCTTCAAGAAAGCTCCCATTTCCAAGTTTTCCATAACGGTCAAGCCTGGAAAGACGTGGCGACCTTCTGGAACTTGAGAGAGTCCTGCTGCTACAATCTTTTGAGCTGGAACCTTTTGAATCTCCTGACCCAAAAACTCAATTTTCCCAGCACTTGGACGCACCAAACCTGAAATGGTACGAAGAATAGATGTTTTCCCAGCACCGTTAGCACCGATAAGAGAAACAACTTCTCCTTCATTTACCTCGAAACTGACATCACGGACAGCCTGGATCATGCCATAGTGTACAGAAAGATTTTCAACTTTTAACATAGACATTAGGCTTCACCTCCTAGATATGCTTCGATAACGCGTTTGTTGTTCTTGATTTCATCTGGCGTACCATGAGCAATCAAGCGACCATATTCCAATACATAAATCCGTTCGGTTACTTCCATGACCAAGCTCATATCGTGCTCGATCAGCATGATCGTAATATTAAATTCTTTTTGAATACGACGGATCAATTGGGTCAATTCTGCTGTTTCTTGAGGGTTCATCCCTGCAGCAGGCTCATCCAAGAAGAGGATTTTTGGCTCTGTCGCAAGGGCACGAACAATCTCCAAGTGACGTTGTTGTCCGTAAGCCAAGTTTTTCGCCAAAGTATCTGCTTCTTTTTCCAAACCGAAAATGGCTAACAATTCAAGGGCTTTTGCTTTCAAAGCTTCTTCATTCTTGTAATAGCTTGGCAAGCGGAAAAGACTTGCAAAGACATGTGGTTTGTGGTGGTTGGCAAAGGCAATCAAGACATTGTCCAAAACGCTCAAATCTTTAAAGAGACGAATATTTTGGAAAGTCCGTCCCAGACCACCTGCAGCAATTTTATAAGGTGCTTTACCATTTAATAGGTGACCATCTAAGGTAATGGTCCCTTCACTTGGTTCATACACTCCTGTTAGGAGGTTGAAGAGGGTTGTTTTACCGGCACCGTTGGGCCCGATCAACCCAACCAATTCCCCTTCATTGAGTTCCATGGTCACATCCCCAACGGCTGTCAAACCACCAAAGTTTTTTGTTAAATTTTTTACTTCAAGAAGTGCCATTAGTTAGCCTCCTTTTTTGAGAGTAGTTTTTTCAAGCTGAATTCCCATGTTCCAAGAAGACCACCTGGACGGAAGATCATCACGAGAATCAAAGCCAATGAGTAAATGATCATACGTACACTTGAGAAGTCTTGAAGCACCATGTTCAAGATCCCTAAGACGATGGCTGCCACAACTGTTCCTGACATTGATCCCAAACCACCAAAGACGACAATGATCAAGACATTAATAGTATTGGTGAAAGAATAATCTTTAGGAACAACGGAGCCGATAAAGCCAGCTTGGAGAGATCCAGCAATCGCCGCTGTGATCGCACCGAAAACAAAGGCAATAACTTTGACTTTGGTCGTATTGATCCCAACAGATTCTGCTGCGATTTCGTCTTCACGAACAGAAAGGGTAGAACGTCCAATTGGACTGCGTAAGAAGTTGATGGTAAAGATGGTTGTAATCACGACAAAAAGGTAAACCAATTGCCAGGTTGTAAAGGCTGGCAAACCAAGGATCCCAGCGGCACCATTTGTCAGAGTACCCCCATTGACGATCAAAATCCGGATGATTTCAGAAACCCCCAGTGTCGCAATCGCGAGGTAGTCCCCTTTCAAACGAAGGGTTGGAACCCCAACGATCAAGGCAACGAGACCTGCGATCAAAGCACCTAAAACCATCGCACCAAAGAAAGCCCCGTAGGTTGGTGATTTGGAACCGAGAATGGCTGCAGAATAGGCACCAATCGCCATAAATCCAGCATGTCCGAGTGAGAATTGACCTGAAAAACCAACGATGAGGTTCAAACCAACAGCAAGGATGATATTAATCCCAATTTGTTCCAAAATTTGGATATAAAAGAGGTTGAGCACACCCGCTGCTACTAAGACTTGGATCAAGGCAAAACCTGCGACCAAAAGACCAAGCCAGACTAAATTCACTTTTAAATTTTGTTTCATGGCTTACACCTTCTCTTTCACATTTTTACCGAGGATACCTGCTGGACGGATGAGCAAGATCACAATCAAGATAGCATACACAATGGCATCACGGAAGTCTGAAAGACCGATCGCTGTAGCGAAGGTTTCCAACAAACCGATGACAAATCCACCTAGGGCAGCACCTGGAATGATTCCGATTCCTCCAAGAACGGCTGCGACAAAGGCTTTGATTCCTGGTGTCATCCCCATCAAAGGCTCGATCGAGTTGTAATACAAACCGATCAAAACCCCACCAGCACCTGCCAAAGCTGATCCCAAGGCAAAGGTAAAGCTGATGGTCCGGTTTACGTTAATCCCCATCAATTGAGCGGCATCGCTGTCGACAGAAACGGCACGCATGGCTTTCCCCATCTTTGTCTTTTGGATAATAAATTGAAGAGCGACCATCAAGAAAATAGACACTCCCAAGATCATCAACTGAATGTTAGAGATCGAAATAGGACCAAAGTTGTAACGAACAGTTTCAATGACTTGCGGGAAGGAACGGGTATTGGCCCCTACAAAGAAGACCATCCCATATTCAAGCAAGAAGGAAACCCCGATGGCTGTGATCAAGGCTGCAATCCGAGTCGAATGACGAAGCGGACGATAAGCCAGATATTCAATCACAACCCCTAAAATAGCTGTCCCGACCATAGCTAGAAGCAAGGCTACAAAGAAGTTAACTTTCAATGAGTTCAATAAGAAATACCCCATAAAGGCACCTACCATGTAGATATCCCCATGGGCAAAGTTGATCAATTTGATAATTCCATACACCATAGTATAACCAAGGGCCAAGAGTGCATAGACACTTCCCAAGATTAGACCGTTCACTAATTGCTGGAGCATTTGAACCATCCTTTCTAATAATAAAGAGCGAGGCCAGGAATTTTCATTCTCCCAGCCTCTTGTACAAACAACAAATGATAATTAAGGTTTAACCGACTCAACTGACTCAACTTTACCATCTTTTAAGCCAATCATAAGTGCAGATTTAACCGGATTATGGTCTTTGTCAATAGACATTGTACCAGTAACACCTTCCAAGTCTTTCAACTTCGCAAGGTTGTCTTTCAATTCGACAGAGTTCTTAGCACCTTTAGATGCTTCTGCAACCATGTAAACTGAATCATACGCCAAAGCTGCAAACATTGAAGGTTCTTCGTTGTATTTTGCTTTATAAGCTTCTACGAATTTTTTGGCTTTATCAGTCATTTCACCTTCAGTAGAGAATCCAGCTACGTAGTAGATGTCTGTAGCTGCAGCAGGTGTTGCTTGTTCAACGAATTTAGCATCGCTAAATCCATCACCACCAATGATTGGTTGTTTGATTCCCATACCACGTGCTTGGTTTACGATTTTACCAGTTTCAGTGTAGTACCCTGGAAGGACAATCGCATCGAAGTCTTTGTCTTTGATTTTTGTAAGAGCAGCTTGGAAGTCTGTATCCTTAGATTGGAAAGTTTCTGTTGCTACGATTTCACCTTTATAAGATTTCTTAAAGGCTTCAGCAATCCCTTTAGCATAGTCAGATGAATTATCGTAGTAAAGAACAACTTTCTTCGCTTTCAAGTTATCCGTTGTATATTTAGCAATGATTTGTCCTTGGAAGCTATCGATGAAGGTTGCACGGAAAAGGTAATCTTGACCTTTTGTCAAATTATCTTGTGTTGCTGATGGTGTTACCAATGGAACACCTGCTTTACCAGCATTCGCAACAGCTGCGGCAGTGGCACCTGAAGTAGCAGGCCCTACAAGAGCGTTCACTTTTGATTGAGTGACAAGGTTTGTAGTGATTGTAGCTGCTTCAGCTGTTTCAGATTTGTTATCTTTGTCTGTGACAACAATCTTCTTACCATCAGCTCCACCATTAGCATTGATTTCATCAACGGCTAATTGAGCACCTTTTTGTTCAGCACTACCATATGCTGCTACTTCACCAGTTTTTTCAAAGTTAAAACCGATTTTTAGTTCTTTGCCGATTTCGTTACCAGTTGTGTTTGAACCTGAAGTTGAAACTTCACCACAGGCCGCAAGAAGAGCGACACTTGCAATTGTTAAAAATGAAAGAGCAAATTTTTTCTTCATTTGTAATAATCTCCTTAAATAATCTTAAAATAAATACATATTAAGAATATACCGAATTATCTGACAATTGTCAATATAAAAAACGCAATCCTTTAAATGATTGCGTTTTCTACTTGTGTTTCATCCTGTTGACGATGCAAACTTCCTACAAAATCACGATCCAATTCTTGAATATGGCAAATTTGAACCTTCTTTACAAAGCGTTCTTTTTTTAATTGTTGCATAATTTCAAGAACTTGAGGACTATCGACATAGACCTGGACATAGCGCATTTTTTTGGAATGATAGATCACATCCCCAATTTCCTGTAATTTCTTTGCATCTCGATTATAATACAATTTTACAATTAAGCCTGTTCTAGCTTGCTTCTCAAACATACACAATCCCTTTCTGCTTCTGTTACAAGTATAGCAAATTTCAGGTAAAAATACTATCTTTTTCTAGAAAGTAAAGAATGTCCTAAAAAACCTCTCCTGTCAAAGGAGAGGGCTGGATGGTTAAGATTTCTTATCCGAGATTGTTGTTAGCCATGATTTCATCGATGAAACCATAAGCTAAGGTTTCTTCTGCAGTCATCCAATTATCCCGTTCTGCATCAGCGTGGATTTTCTTGATGGTTTGACCTGAATTTTCTGCCAAGATTTTTTCCAATCTGTGACGTGTTTTCAAGAGGTGTTCTGCTGCAATGGCCATATCCGTTTGTTGAGTACCGCCACCAGTACCACCCATTGGTTGGTGGATCATGTACTCAGCATTTGGCAACATGAAGCGTTTGCCTTTGGCACCACTTGATGCAATCACAGTCCCCATTGAAGCTGCCATCCCCATGACGATGGTTTGGACGTCTGATTTGATAAAGTTCATGGTATCGACGATTGCCAAACCTGCAGAGACAGAGCCTCCTGGCGTATTGATATACATATAGATATCTTTGGTATTATCTTGGGCATCCAAGAAGAGCAATTGGGCAATAATCGAATTGGCCATTTGGTCTTCTACCGGTCCTGTCACCATGATAATACGGTCTTTTAAGAGGCGTGAGTAAATGTCGTATGAGCGTTCGCCACGACTAGTTTGTTCAATTACTACTGGAATCATTCATTCATCTCCTTTTATCCATTATAACCGGCACCATCTCACGAGTTTCATCCGGTTGATTCGAGAGGCTAGCTCTCCTTCCATTCTTTATAAAAGCTATTATATCCCATTGGTCAACAAAGGTCAAATTTTCACTTTCCTAAAGATGGATTGGAAATGTGCTTATTTGGTACCAAACAAACGGTCCCCAGCATCACCCAAACCTGGAACGATATAGCCGTTTTCGTTGAGGCGTTCATCCAAGGCTGCAGCAAAGATTTCGACATCCGGATGAGCTGTTTGAAGTGCTTCCACTCCTTCTGGTGCTGCAACTAAGCAGACAAATTTAATATGGCTTGCACCACGTTTCTTTAATGAATCTACCGCTAAGATTGCAGATCCCCCAGTCGCCAACATTGGGTCTACGATAAAGATTTGACGTTGGTCGATATCTTCTGGCAATTTCACCAAGTATTCAACTGGTTTCAAGGTTTCTTCATCACGGTACATTCCGATGTGACCAACTTTAGCAGCGGGTACCAAACTCAAGAGTCCGTCTACCATCCCGATCCCTGCACGAAGGATTGGAACAATCGCTAGTTTTTTACCAGCAATCTGTTTTTGAACTGTCTTTGTGATGGGTGTTTCGATTTCTACATCTTCAAGAGGAAGTTCGCGCAAAACTTCGTATCCCATCAACATAGCAATTTCATCTACTAATTCACGAAAAGCCTTTGTAGAGGTATCAGTCCGACGCAAAATAGACAATTTATGCTGAATCAGTGGATGTTTAATAACTTCAAGTTTTCCCATTGTGGTTCCTTCTTTCTCTATATTCATCTTATTATATCAAAAAGGAAGAAAAAGGCCTACAAATATGCAAACCTTTTCTTTTCTTATTTTAATGACTATCTTATAGCCACTCTTTGTACTTGCCAATATAATAGTGTTTGACCAGGGTGACACTTGCCATATAAAGGAAAAGGATTCCCGCTAGTAATAGGAAGTAAAGACTATTTAGTGGCGCTACTTTCAACAAGGAAGCCAGTGGGCCATATGGTAGGAAGGTCACAAAGAGGGCGCCCAATAGGGTCGTTGCCATGACTGCAAGGGCTGGCCGACTTTGAACAAAAGGCAATTTTGGAGAGCGGAGCATATAGATGACCATAGTTTGGGACCACATGGACTCGATAAACCAGCCGGTTTGAAAGAGCATGATGAAGAGTCCCGCACTGTCTGCTCCATGGACATAGCCATAGCCTGTAATCATAGGTACGATGATAAAGTAGAGAGCGATAAAGGTCAAGATGTCAAAGACAGAGGAAATAGGACCAAACCAGGCCATAAAGCGGGTAATGGATTTTGCTTCCCAAATCCGAGGTTTCTTCAAGAAGTCCTTATCCACTCGGTCAAAAGGCAAGGCGATACAGGAAAGGTCATAAACCAAGTTCAAAACGATGAGATGGATAGGGGCCATTGGAAGGAAAGGAAGGAAAATACTAGCAAAGAGAAGGGAGAAGATATTCCCGAAATTAGAAGAAACGGTCATCTTGATGTACTTGGTCATATTGGCATAAACCTTGCGGCCCTCTACCAAGCCTTTTTCGAGGACCATCAAGTCCTTATCCAGTAGGATAACATCTGCTGTTTCTTTGGCAATATCGACAGCTGTATCAACCGAAATCCCCACATCTGCCACTTTCATAGAAGGAGCATCGTTGATCCCATCTCCCATATAGCCGACCTTGTGGCCATTTGCTTTGAGTTGCAAGATAATGCGTGCTTTTTGATCTGGAGATAATTTTGCAAAAACGGTGGTGGTTTCTACCGCTTGAGCCAAGTCTGAATCAGAGAGACTGTCGATATCGCTACCCAGCAAAATGCGGTCAACATCCAGTCCCACCTTTTCACAAACCGCTTGGGTCACTTTCTCATTATCACCCGTAAGGATTTTAGTAGCAACTCCATATTCCGCAAGGGTATTGATGGCTGGTGCTGCAGATGGTTTTGGTGGATCTAAGAAGGCTAGGTAGCCTGTCAAGATCATGTCTGCTTCATCTGCCACTTCAAAGGCATAGCCTTCCTCAAGATTTGATTTGTAACTAACCCCTAGCACGCGCAAACCTTGTTCATTCAGCTGAGCCACCTCTGCCAAGACGTCTTCCCGCACTTGATCTGTTAGGGGGATAATCTCATCCTTGTATTCTACATAGTTAGAGACTGCTAGCATTTCTTCCAAGGCTCCCTTGGTGACCATGCTCACGATTCCCCCCTCATCTTTGACAATGACACTCATCCGCCGGCGTTCAAAGTCAAAAGGCAATTCATCAATTTTTTGGAAGCTTTGGTCCAAGCCTCTGACAATCTCATGTTTCTTAGCTTCTCTTTCTGTCCGACTGATAATAGCGCGGTCCATCAAGTTTTTGAGGCCGGTTTGGAAGTAAGAGTTGAGGTAGGCCCGACGAAGGACGGACAAATCCAAGTCTCCACGAATGTCGAGGGGGTATTCGAGTACAATCTCATCTTGGGTCAAGGTTCCTGTCTTGTCGGTACAGAGGATATCGATAGCTCCTAAGTCTTGAATAGCGTTGAGCTTTTTGATGACCACCTTTTCTTTGGCCATGATAATGGAACCCTTGGCCAGGCTAGCGGTGATAATCATTGGGAGCATTTCCGGAGTCAAACCCACCCCTACACTAAGGGCAAAGACCCCTGCTTCCAGCCAATCCCCATCTGTCAAACCATTGATAAAGAAGACGATGGGTACCATGACCATCATAAGTCGGATCAACAACCAAGAGATGGTGTTCATTTCTCGTTCAAAAGAGGTTGGTTCATCATACGTATTGATGGTTTGCTCAATCGCTCCCATCATGGTTTCATCCCCAACGACCAAGACCAAGGCTGTTGCTCGACCCGAGATGACATTGGTCCCCATGAAAGCTAGACTTTCACTCTCCAAAAGACTGTCCAGATTTTGGCCAGTCGCTTTTTTCAAGCAGACTTTTTCGACAGCATCGCTCTCTCCAGTCAAACCAGACTGTTGAACGAAGAAGTCTCGTGAATCCAACAAGACCACATCTGCTGGGATCATGTCGCCTGCACTCAGTTTGATCAAGTCTCCCACAACGATTTCATCAATGGGAATTTCTTCTTCTTTGCCTTCTCGAATCACCGTTGCAGTATTGACAATCATGCGAGAAAGGTTGCTAGCAGCCTTGTCACTTCGCAATTCTTGGATAAAGCGAATCCCTCCAGAGAGAAGGACGAGAACGACGATGATGAGAGAGGTCGTTGGATCTTCCTCACCTGGTTTGGCTAACCAAACATTGGTCACCAGAGAAACAAGGGCAATGAGCAGTAAGATGACTGTGAAGGGATTGATGATGGATTCAACAATCCGTTTCCAGATAGAATCATCTTGCCCCTTTGTGAGGACATTTTCTCCATAGCTATCCCGGTTCTCCTCCACTTGGTCTTCCGTCAAGCCAGACCAGCTAGATTGATAGGTTGCTAAGGTTTCTGTTTCTGCATCTTGCAATGCAGCAATGAGTCTTTCTTTTGTTGTTTGCATTGGAATCTCCTTTTAAATCAGGAGCCAAACGCTTATAGAGTCCCGATGACACAAATCAGCGATTGGCTGGCTATGTGCGGTTCGGGATGATCGTCGATTTGTATCATAGTGCTCTCCTTTTCTACTTGATAGGTGAGAGGCTTCTTAAGCATAAGAAAAGAGCCCTCCCCTTTTACAGGTAGGACTCATTAAACTCGTCGTTTATTTTTTAATAAAAATTCTCAAAAAATAGACCGTCCAAGCTTTAGCTCCGCAAGGCAATGAAATGAGCTTAGTCTTGACCTTTGCGATCAGGACTGTTGACCAACGAGTAGTGTCTCCACTGCTTTGCGGTAGTCATCCGTATCCTTGTGGTAGCCTCACCTACCGTTATTCCCCTTGAGTATACTCCTCCCCTATAGAAAAGTCAACCCTTAAAATCAACCTTTTTTAGGAAAATTTGTTACGATCCGATCGACAATCTCTTGGACTAGGGTTTTCGGAGTTGCCACATTGAGGCGGGCATGTTGCTTCCCTTCTACTCCAAAGTCTGTCCCTTTATTGAGGATGACCTTGGCCTGGTCATGAAGTCGAGCATGGAGTTCTTCCTCTGACAAACCGTAGGCAGAAAAATCAAGCCAGATTAGATAGGTCCCTTGCGGTTTCATCACACCAATGTCTGTCTGCTCACGCAAAACTTCTACAGTGTAATCGATATTTTCTTCCAAGACTTCCTTTAAGTCCTCTAACCAAGCTTTTCCATTCTGATAGGCTACTTCGGTGGCGATAAAGCCAAGGGCAGAAATTTCATGTTGATTGTTTCGCAACTGCTGAGCTTGGAAGGATTTTCTTAGTGCATCATTTTCGATGATGGCATAGGAATTTTTTGTCCCTGCGATGTTGAAGGTTTTGGTCGCACTCGATAAGACAAGGGTGAAGTCCTTAAAGCTTGGATCTACCGTATTAAAACATACGTGCCGATTTCCAAATAGCACCAAGTCTTGGTGAATTTCATCTGAAACAAGCAAGACCCCATGTTTTTGACAGAGACGACCAATCTTTTCTAGGACTTCTCGTTCCCAGACGCGACCGCCTGGGTTATGAGGATTGCACAGGATGTAGAGCTTGACTTGGTGCTCTTCAAAGTCTTTCTCCAATTGCTCAAAATCAATTTGGAAGAGTCCATCCACTTCTACTAAGGAATTGGTCACTAATTTGCGTTGATTAAGGCGGACACTACGGGCAAAGGGTGGATAGACTGGCGTATTGATGAGAACAGCCTCGCCTTCCTTAGTGAAAGCCTGAATAGCCGTCGAAATAGACGGAACCACACCCTCCATAAAGACAATGGCTTCCTTCTCAAAAACATATCCATGCTCTGACTTTTCCCAATTCTGAACAGCCTGGTAAAGCTCTTCACTAGGATAGGTGTAGCCGTAGACCAATTGATCCGCGTAATCTCGAATGGCTTGTCGAACCGCAGGCAAGGATTCAAAATCCATATCTGCAATCCAAGCAGGAAGAAGTTCTGGATCTTGCTCTGACTCCTTCCACTTGCTAGTATGATGCCCCAAACGATTAGGGACAGTCAAAAATTGTTCTTTTCCCATGATGGACTCCTATCTAGCCAATGCTTGTTCTAAATCCTCAATCAAATCCCGTGCATCTTCAATTCCGATGGAAAGGCGAAGCAAGTCATCCGTTAACCCATAGGAATGACGAACCTCTGCAGGAATATCTGCGTGGGTCTGTGTAGTTGGGTAGGTAATCAAACTCTCCACTCCACCCAAGCTCTCTGCAAAGGTAAAGACTTGCAAGTGGTTTAAAATGGTTGGAATTTTTTCTTGATGGCTTACTTTAAAGGAAACCATGCCTCCCTTGCCGGTATACAAGACTTCCTTAACAGCTGGATGCCCCTTCAAGAATTCCACTACCTTCTTCGCGTTTTCTGTAGAGCGCTCCATTCGAAGGGCTAAGGTTTTTAACCCACGGATCAATTGGTAGCTGTCAAAAGGAGAGAGAACAGCTCCAGTTGTGTTTAAGTTATAAAAGAGTTGCTCATAGAGACCTTCATCATCAGTCACTACAACACCAGCCAAAACGTCATTATGACCCGCTAGATACTTGGTCGCTGAGTGAAGGACGATATCTGCTCCTTCTTCAATTGGACGTTGGTAGATAGGGCTATAGAAGGTATTGTCTACAATCACTTTTGCCCCTTTTTCATGAGCGAGTTTAGCTAATATCTGGATATCAAACTCCAGCATGAGTGGGTTAGTAGGTGTTTCAATATAGAGAATATCCACCTCTCCCTTCAATCCTTCTACCAACTCTTCTTCTGAATTTGCATAGGTAAAGAAAAAGCGTCCTTCTTGTTCCATTTGGTTGAACCAACGGAAAGAGCCTCCATAAAGATCTCTTACTGCCAAGACCTTACTGCCAACTGGAAAAATACTAAAGGCTAAGACAATGGCAGACATACCTGAGCTCGTCACCAAGGCATGCTCTGCACTCTCAATAGCTGCCAAGGTCTTTTCAGCGTTTACCCGCGTCGGATTCTTGGTACGGATATAGTCAAAACCAGTAGATTGACCAAACTCTGG
Organism: Streptococcus sp. DFI.7.26; assembly: GCF_022240605.1. Taxonomy (NCBI): domain Bacteria; kingdom Bacillati; phylum Bacillota; class Bacilli; order Lactobacillales; family Streptococcaceae; genus Streptococcus; species Streptococcus sp. DFI.7.26. The sequence goes on from NZ_JAKOGN010000002.1 coordinate 192,674, forward strand.
ATGCTGGTAAGTGGTTGAAAAATGAAGCGGAGTAATCAAAGCCCCTGTTGCTGGATCCGACTTGATTCCCGCTTGAGCTAGGATGGTGTTAATATTCTTTTTGTGACTCATACAAACCTCCAATGGACGTAAATTCAATTGTCTCTATTGTATCACTTCTTTAGATGATTCGGTTTTTCCTTTTTCAAGAGCTAGATATAGCTTCAAACTATAATGAAAAAAGAGGTGGGATAGCCCCAACCTCTACTGATTATGAAATATGAAATTTATTTCGAAGACTAGCTGCCTTACTACCAATGAAGCGATCTAAGAAACGAAGACGAAGACCGAGGCTACCGTATACAACGATTCCCACACCACCAATCAGAGCTACATAGATCATACTGGTCACTCGACCATTTGGTTTGATCACCAAACCAAGGATCAAGCCTGCAACTAGGACTACTAAGAGCATAATCAAGGTGAGAATAGCAGTCAATAAGCTCCGTTTAAAGACTGTCTTGCGATTGAAATGAGTCACCTGATGAATTTCCTTGTACATAAGGACAATCGGAATCATGAGACCAATCGTAGTAGAAAGAAGAGGACCATAAGCTTTAAAGAGATAAATGAACGGTACTTGGAGAATCAGTTTTACCAATACTCCATAACCAAAGTAAAGAATTGCCTTCCGATTTTGGAAAAGAGCCTGGATCATTGGAGAAAGGACCGTATACAAGCCTAGAATGACCGTTTGCAACATCGCTAGGATAAAGAGTCCCAAAGCTAGGGAATCAGGTTTCCCGTAAAAGACCGTATAGAGAGGCTCTGCAATGGCTACTGCTCCAATCGTCGCTGGAAGCAAGAAGGCTACTAGCATGGTCAAATTATCTTGAACCAGCTTACCTGCAGCCCGGAAATCACCCTTGACATAGTTCTCTGTTAGGAGAGGGATTCCCACCCCACCGATCGATGTCGCAACTGCAATTAAAATCATGGTAATCTTGTTCGGATTCGCTGAGAAGTAACTGAACTGAACCAAAAGCTCTGAACGAGTGAAGTTGGTGAACCAAGACATGACATTGCTATAGGTCATCTGGTCGATGATTTGGAAGAGTTGAATGGCTGATCCTGTCACAATGAACGGAATCGCTTCACGAATAGTATCCCACAAGAGAGCCTTGGTATCAATCTGGCTATCAGACTCCGGGCGATGGATAATGTGCTGTAGAAGCCCTGTTTTCCAGAGGTAATAGACGAGGACTAGAAGACTCGCTCCCATCCCAATAAAGGCTGCAAAAGTGGACTGGGTCACGGCTTCAACGTAATCACCTGAGCCGACTTTCATAATGAAGTAGGCTGTCAAGAGCATCCAGATAACCCGAATCACTTGCTCAGCAATTTGACTGATAGCATAAGGTTTCAGATTGTTATGCCCTTGGAAGAAGCCACGAATGACACTCATGGAAGGGAAAATGAGGACCGCCCAAGACAGGCTCTGCATGACAGGGATTAGGTCTTTCCCACCTCCTGATAGGTTTGCAAAGACTGGAGAAAGCACATACATGATAATGGCAAAAACCAAGCCCAATAAAGACATGAACTTAAGGAAGCCACGAATCATGGCAAAACTGTGTTCTTCTTGCCCCTTGGTATTGTACTTGGCCACCTGCTTAGCGACTGCTACCGGGACGCCTGCTGTTGAAATCAGCAAAAACCAAGCGTAGATATTGTAGCCCATGGTAAAGAGACCGTTTGCCTCTGCTCCATGTTTGCCCATCCATATATACCAAGGGATGATATAGGCCGCACCTAAGAGACGACTAATGAAATTACTGGCTGTTAACCAGACTGTACCTCGAAGCATCTGGGCCTGTTGATTACTTGTTTCGTTACTCATATGTTTCCTCTAGTTTATAGTCTTCTTTCATTATAAACTTTTCCTTTACACTTGTAAAATAAGGTCTTTCAGTTTAAAATAGGATTATGATAAAGATAGAAACTGTACTAAACATTTTAAAAGAGGATCACAACTTTCGTGAGATCCTACAAGACGGAGAATACCACTATTCAGCAAGTGGTGTTTCTTTTAATCAAATAAGCTACGATAGTCGAAAGGTCAACGCTGAGACCCTCTTTTTTGTCAAGGGGGCAAATTTCAAGAAAGAATTTTTGGAACAAGCAATCGACCAAGGTCTCCAGTGGTATGTCGCTGAGCAAGACTTTGAGGTCAGCATCCCTGCCATTATCGTTACGGATATCAAACAGGCTATGAGCTTGATTGCCATGGAATTCTATGGCCACCCTGAGCGCCAGCTAAAACTCTTAGCTTTTACAGGGACCAAGGGCAAAACGACTTCTGCTTACTATGCCTACAAGATTCTTGAGCAAGGACACCGTCCAGCCATGCTATCCACTATGAATACAACCTTGGATGGCAAGACCTTCTTCAAGTCAACCTTGACCACTCCAGAAAGCATTGATCTTTTTGAAATGATGGCCCAGGCAGTTGCCAACGATCGGACCCACCTGATTATGGAAGTTTCTAGCCAAGCTTATTTGGTGAAACGGGTTTACGGTCTGACCTTTGATGTCGGTGTCTTCCTCAACATCAGCCCTGACCATATTGGACCAATTGAGCATCCAACCTTCGAAGACTATTTCTACCACAAACGTCTCTTGATGGAAAATAGCCGTGCTGTTGTCGTCAATAGCGATATGGATCATTTTGAGATTCTTGCGGAACAAGTCGCTGAGCAAGACCACGACTTATACGGTAGTCAATCAAGCAACCAAGTCCAGAACTCAAAAGCCTTTAGCTTTTCTGTCACTGGCAAGCTGGCGGGAGATTATGATATCCAGCTCATCGGTCACTTCAACCAAGAAAATGCTGTGGCTGCAGGTCTTGCCTGCCTTCGTCTAGGAGCGAGTCTCGAGGATATCCAAAAAGGAATTGCCAAGACGCGCGTTCCTGGCCGAATGGAAGTCTTGACTCAGCATAATGGAGCCAAGGTCTTCATCGACTACGCCCATAATGGAGATAGCTTGAAAAAACTACTCTCAGTTGTTGAAACCCATCAAACGGGGACCATTTCACTAGTCCTTGGATCAACCGGTAATAAGGGAGAAAGCCGCCGCAAAGACTTTGGCTTACTCTTAGAAGACCATCCTGAAATCCAAGTCTTCCTCACTGCGGATGATCCCAACTATGAAGATCCTTTGGCTATCGCTGAAGAGATTAGCAGTTTCATCACGCGACCTGTCGAAAAAATCGCAGATCGCGAACAAGCCATTCAACTGGCTATGGCAACGACCAGCAAGCCTGAAGATGCCGTCATTATCGCCGGAAAAGGAGCTGACTGCTACCAAATCGTCAATGGCGTAAAAGAAGAATATCCAGGTGATGCTGCCATTGCTGAACGTTACCTATAATCAAACGAAAGAAGGCTAGGAAAATTCCTAGCCTTTTTTATTGTTTGATAAACATCAGTCTTTCCTTATCCAAGTCCACTGCTAATTCATATTTTCCTTCATCATTTTTGCGGATATAGCCTAAGACTTCTAAACTATCGACAAAGATGTCTCTGCGCTTTTGCTGGACTTCTTCTTTTTTGAGGAACTTGAGCAAAAAGCTGGTCATATACTTGAGAGCATACTCAGGATTGACATCGCCTAAAATGACATAGAGCTTTTCTTGTTCCTCTGTCAATGGATATTGGTGTTGCACCTTGTAGAAGTAATTGGAAAGAGTCTGTGCATGTCGTTCGAAGTCAGTCTCATCTATGAGAATTGCTGCATTGGTCGTGTTGCGGAGTTCTGTTTGGAAGACCTTGGCTTTTAATTCTTGATAAACTGCACTGTCCTCTCGAACAAAGACCTCTTGATCCAGTTCAACTCGATCAGCTGACTCTAAGAAAGGCAAATTGAGAGTGTAGCGTTTATTTTCTCGAAGGATGAAGCCCGCTTTGATATACTCCTCCATCAGCTTATCCACTGGTTGATCTGGAAATTGGGCCTTGATTTGCCGCAGGATCACATCATCCTGCTGGTCCAGATAGTTGATCAAGTCCTTGAAAAATGGCTGACGTGTCAAACGTGTGGGATTAATGATCTGAATCATCCAAATACCTTTCTTTAAACTGTAGCTGTGGTGATTGGGCTAACTGACTCGGGTTGGTCCCGGGCTGATCTAAAGGAACAGCTAGACCAAGCTCCTTGTAGTAATCCAGCCAGAACGGACTAATCTCCTCTTCCCCATCTCCAAACTTCATGGGAATGGTTTCAAAGATAGGAAGTAGTTCAGCGATGAATTGGGAACAATAGAAACCATCTCCATCTGGATAAAAGGACGCATTGTAGGGAGCTCCTAAAAGGCTCTCTGCTCGCTTTTTGACTTCTTCGTGATCAATCGCCGTATAGCGATAAAGATCATAGACTTTTCCAGCTTCAAAGAAATCTTCGGGTGACTGGGAAAGAACACCACCTTCCACCGTAGCATGATAGATCTGTCCGTCCAAAAAGATAGCCACGTGACTGTAGTTACCTGTCGAAGCCTGGATGGCCTGCCCCATTTCCGTATTTTCTCTCACAAAAATCAAATCGCCAGATTCTAACATGGTCTCCTCCTAGCAAAAAAGGAGTCGAAACTCCTTTTTAACGATGGGTTTCCCCATCAATCCTTATGCATTAAAGCTTTCAGTCAATTGAGGAACCACTTGTTTCTTACGTGAAACGGCACCTGGAAGGAAGGCATGGTTGTTTTCAAGTTTGAAGTTGAAGGCTGCTTCAACTTTGTCCATGTTAGCACCAAGAGCCAAAATTTCTGAGTTTGAGTTGACGATATCTGTAATCATCAAGACAAAGTCAGAGTATCCGTTAGCTGCATTTGCTTCTTGGATAGCTGCTTCGATTTCAGCTTGGCGTTCCAAGACTTCTGCAATATCAACTGTGTTCACTTGAGCCACACGAACGTTGTTTCCGTTCAATTCAAAAGTCTTAGCATCAATGTCAATCAACTCTTCTGCTGATTTGCTTGCCAAGTTGGTACCAGCCTTGAGCATGGCAAGACCGTATTCTTCCAAGTTCACACCAGCCAATTCAGCCAATTCAGGTGCAATCACCTTATCAGATGGGTGAGTTGTTGGAGATTTCAAAAGAAGAGTATCTGAAATCAAACCTGAAAGCATCAAACCTGCGATTTCTTTTGGCACTGCTACACCGTGTTCTTTGAACATACGGTACACGATAGAAGATGCTGATCCAACTGGCTCCAAACGCATGTAAAGTGGGCTAGCAGTTTCAAAGTTAGCCACACGGTGGTGGTCCACTACACCGTAAACTTCTACTTCAGCGATATCTGAAACAGATTGTTGGAATTCATTGTGGTCCGTCAAGATGACTTGCTCTGCACCTTCTGCTTTAGCTGATGTGATCACGCGTGGTGCTTCCACACCAAAATAGTCCAATACGAAAGCAGTTTCTTCATTTGGAGTTCCAAGAGCTACTGCTTCTGTATCCAAACCATAAGCTTCTTTTGCAAGATAAGCAAAGGCTACAGATGAACCGATAGCATCTGAGTCCGGATTTTGGTGACCAAAAACGAGAATTTTTGACATGTTTCTACCTCTTCATTTTCATTTGTATATTCACTCTATTTTAGCACGTTTTTCCGTTTAAAGAAAGGGAATAGTTGTTCATTTCATCAGAAAAAGACAGCTGGAAGGACCAACTGTCTCGATTTATTTTATCCTTTAACCCGTTTCAGGTAATCTTGGTAACTTTCCGTTTCCATCAAATCTTTTGCATTTTGAACCCGTTCTTTTGTCGGTGGTTTCACACCCTCCAACTTGTACGGAATACCCAATTCCCGCCATTTGAATTCCCCCATAGTATGGTAGGGCAGAATTTCAAATTTATCAACATTTTTAAGGGTTTTAACAAATTTCCCAAGTTCGATCAGGTCATCATCTCGGTCTGTAAGCCCAGGCACCAAGACGTGGCGAATCCAGACGGGCTTGCCAATATCAGACAAGTACTTGGCACAGGCTAAAATATTTTTGTTTGTCTGACTGGTTACAAATCTGTGCCGTTCATCGTTAATTTCCTTGATATCCAGAAGCACCAAGTCTGTCACTGCCATTAATTTATCAAATTTTTCCAGGTAACGAGGGGTATTGCGGAAAGGCAGAGCACAGGTATCGAGCGTGCAGTGAATGCCCAACTCTTGAGCCTTGGTGAATAGGGCAATCAAAAAGTCTATCTGTAAGAGGGCTTCTCCACCACTGACCGTGATCCCACCTTTTTGACCCCAGAATCCACGATAGCGGAGAGCTTCTTCCAATACATCATCCACTGTTCGTTCTCTAGACATGTTGGTTTCCATAGCCCAAGTATCCGGGTTATGGCAATACTGACACCGCATTTGACAGCCTTGAAGAAAGACAATAAAACGGATCCCTGGTCCATCCACGGCACCGAAGCTTTCCGTAGAGTGTACCATTCCTGTTACTTTTCCATAGTCAACTGTTTCATTTTCCATGTCTTGTCCTTCTCTCTTGAAAACGTTTTATGGTTTTATTATACCATGATTCCTTGTGAATAAAAGGATTTTAATGATTTTTTAGAAAATAAACTGTTTTTCAATTTCAACCCATTGTATTAGTACAGGCCCTTCCAGTCGCTCTTGGCTGCTCCTATTCTCTCTGACAAAAAAAGAAAACGAAGAGCCGTTTTCTTTTTTTAATATCTTAAGAATCTTGATCTCACCAATCGATAATCGCGACAAAATCTTACTGGATCTTGGGAAAGACCAACACGTGGTGACGGTCCGCTCCCAAGTTCACCTAGCAGACGGACGACAATTCCAGTTCACCGAAAGTCAACACAAATTAGACAAGTTTCATTTTGTCGACTATGCAAAAAGAAATCAAAAATAAAGTACTCCGCTGACAGTTGAGAATGGACTCAACTGTTTTTTTACGATATCCGAAAATGAAAAATGTTTTCAGCCCAAAATAATAGCTTATTTATCTCTTATTTCTCTACTATTTCAAGAAATAACACTCTCAAATATGCATCTTACCTAAAAGCTATTGACATTTTCCTGTTTCCCTATTAAATTGGAAATGATAAAAATAAATATGAAGGGGCTGTCTTTAACTGAAAATGTAAGCGGTCTCAAAAACTAGAGGAGAGTTCTATGGACCAAAGATTTTTGGAAAAATCCTGTCGTTATAGTATTCGAAAACTAACGGTTGGCACGGCTTCTGTGTTATTAGGAGCCATTTTTCTCGGCTCACACCAGGTAGGTGCTGATAGTATTGTTGGAAGTCAAAACGAAAGCAACCACCTTGAAGCTGCTCCAGCCATAGAGAGCCCGACTGACGGAACTGGAGAAGCCAAACCAGAAAATCCGTATAGCGCTCCTATTTCTGAAGAAAAAAGCTTGTCTCCAGATACAGAAGTTCAAAGCAAGCATACAGCCACTTCGACTACTTCGATTGAGCCAAATGAAGAAAGGGAAACTATGAAAATTGAGACTCCCGTGGCCAAACAAACAGATTATCATTTAAGCTACAATCAACCTGCTGCTGCTAGCTATGATGGGTGGGAAAAACAAGCTCTCCCAGTCGGAAATGGAGAAATGGGCGCTAAGGTTTTCGGACTCATCGGCGAGGAAAGAATTCAATACAACGAAAAAACTCTTTGGTCTGGTGGACCACAACCGGATAGCACCGACTAAAACGGAGGAAACTATCAAGATCGCTACAAAGTCTTAGCAGAAATCCGTAAGGCTCTTGAAGCTGGAGACCGCCAAAAAGCGAAGCAGTTAGCCGAAGAAAATCTAGTGGGACCAAACAACGCTCAATACGGACGCTACTTATCTTTTGGTGATATCTTCATGGTCTTTAACAACCAAAAGAAAGGTTTGGAGAACGTTACCGACTATCACCGTGACTTAGATATTACCGAAGCTATCACAACTACTTCTTATAGCCAGGATGGAACCACCTTTAAACGCGAAACCTTCTCTAGCTATCCGGATGATGTTACTGTGACCCATTTGAGTAAAAAAGGGGATAAGACCCTCGATTTTACCCTTTGGAATAGCTTGACAGAGGATTTACTTGCGAATGGTGACTACTCTTGGGAATATTCGAAGTATAAACAAGGGGCAGTCACGACAGATTCAAATGGTATCTTGCTCAAGGGGACTGTCAAAGACAATGGCCTTCAATTTGCCTCTTATCTTGGAATCAAGACAGATGGACAAGTCACTGCCCAAGATGGCTATTTGACTGTCACTGGAGCCAGCTATGCGACCCTTTTACTCAGTGCCAAGACCAACTTTGCTCAAAATCCAAAAACAAATTATCGCAATGATATTGATGTAGAAGCAACTGTTAAATCGATTGTCGAGTCGGCTAAAGCCAAAGATTATGAAACTCTGAAACATGACCACATCGAGGACTACCAGCGTCTCTTCAATCGTGTCCAACTGAATCTTGGTGGTAATAAGTCTAGCCAAACGACAAAAGAAGCTCTCCAAACCTATGATCCTACAAAAGGGCAAGAACTAGAAGAACTCTTCTTCCAATACGGACGTTACCTACTAATCAGTTCTTCTCGTAACCGGACAGATGCCCTTCCTGCCAACTTGCAGGGAGTCTGGAATGCTGTAGACAATCCACCTTGGAACGCTGATTACCACCTCAATGTCAACCTACAAATGAACTATTGGCCTGCCTACATGAGTAATCTTGCAGAAACGGCTAAGCCAATGATCAATTATATCGATGACATGCGCTACTATGGTCGTATCGCTGCTAAAGAATATGCAGGTATCGAATCCAAAGAAGGCCAAGAAAATGGTTGGTTGGTTCATACTCAGGCAACACCATTTGGCTGGACAACTCCAGGTTGGAATTATTACTGGGGTTGGTCTCCTGCTGCCAATGCTTGGATGATGCAGAATGTCTATGACTACTATAAATTCACCAAGGATGAGACTTATCTCAAAGAAAAGATTTACCCAATGCTCAAGGAAACAGCCAAGTTCTGGAACTCCTTCTTGCACTACGACAAATCTAGTGACCGTTGGGTTTCTTCTCCATCTTATTCGCCAGAGCATGGAACTATCACGATCGGGAATACCTTTGACCAATCACTAATTTGGCAGCTCTTCCACGACTATATGGAAGCTGCCAATCACCTCAATATGGACCAAGATTTGGTGACAGAAGTGAAGGCTAAATTTGACAAGCTCAAACCACTTCATATCAACCAAGAGGGACGTATCAAGGAATGGTACGAGGAAGACAGTCCTCAATTCACCAACGAAGGCATTGAAAACCATCACCGCCACGTTTCCCATCTAGTTGGACTCTTCCCAGGTACTCTATTTGATAAGGATCAGCCTGAATATCTGGAGGCCGCACGCGCAACTTTGAACCATCGTGGAGATGGTGGAACAGGTTGGTCCAAGGCTAATAAAATTAACCTCTGGGCTCGTCTCTTAGACGGAAACCGCGCCCACCGTTTGTTGGCTGAACAGCTCAAGTCCTCAACTCTAGAAAACCTCTGGGATACCCATGCACCTTTCCAAATCGATGGGAACTTTGGTGCCACCAGCGGTATGGCAGAAATGCTCCTTCAATCTCACACAGGCTATATTGCCCCATTACCAGCCCTTCCCGATGCCTGGAAAGACGGGCAAGTCTCAGGGATTGTAGCCCGGGGCAACTTTGAAGTCAGCATGAAATGGAAAGAAAAAAATCTTGAGACATTAGCTTTCCTTTCCCATGCAGGTGGAGAATTAGTGGTCGATTATCCAGACATCGAATCGAGTATTGTCAAGATTAACGGGAAAGAAATCAAACCAACTCTTCTCAAAGACAATCGGATTCAGATTGCCACTCAAAAAGGGGATCAGATCACCTTTGAAAAGTTACCAGAGCGGGTTACTCGTCTATCTGCTGTGAGAAAAGATGCTGTAACAGCTAAACTCGATTTCAATCCGGTTACAGATGCGACCCACTATGTCATCCGTCGAGAAAGTAATGACGAAAGCAGTGATGCTCCTTCTATCAAGGAATTCCTAACCAATGTCACTCATTTCATCGACCGCTCCATCGATTCTCTCCATAGCTATAGCTATTCTGTTAGAGCCATGATTGGGGAGCACTCAAGGCAAGTATCCGAATCTGCGTCAATCCAACCAGTTGTCGAATGGATGGACGACAGAGATCCTCGTGTTCAATACGGTCCTGCCTTCCATAACTGGGAGGATGCTGACCTATTTGCAGGAACTGAAAAATATGCTGACCTAACTGTTGATAGTTATTCTGACAACGATGCCACTGCTAGGATTACTTTTAATGGACGAGGAATTGAAATCTATGGTCTCAAATCATCTGAATTAGGCCTAGCGGAAGTTCAAATCGATGGTAAGAAAGTAGGAGACCTAGATTTCCACACATCGGGAGAGACGGAAAAAAGTGCTCTAATCGGTCGTTTCACAGGACTTCCTGATGGAGAGCACCTCCTGACTCTAACAGTGAAGAAGGAACACTTGAACCGAGGGAATGAACGCTCAAAAATTTCCTTGGATTACTTTAAAATCTATCCGGGTCAAGGGGCGACTGTTGAAAAGATGGATGACAGAGATTCTCGTATCCACTATGGCTCCTTGTTCAAGGACTGGAATGAATCAGGCTTATATCAAACGACAGAAAAATACGCGACTCTCCAAAACGTGGATTCATCTCAGTATTCAGAGGCCAAGGCAACCATTCCATTCACTGGTACAGGTATTCGTATTTACGGCTTAAAATCTTCTGACTATGGAAAAGCCTTAGTCACCATAGATGGAAAAGAAATGCCAAGTTTGGACTTCTACTCAAGTGCTGACTATGAAAAGAATGTGTTGATTGGCGAGTATACAAACTTAAGCAATGGAAATCATATCCTCACCTTGACAGTGGATCCTAACTCTCCTGATGACAGAAAGATGATTTCCCTGGATTCATTTGACATCCTGAAGCCGTCAACAGTATCCCTGGATACTCCAAGCCTGGCCCCAATAAAAGCAGGCGATCAGACGATTACCCTCACACTTCCGTCTGGGGAGTGGGATGCTATTGCCCTTCATTTCCCTGGGGAAAAAGATCCTGTTTTCCTCAAGAAAACCGATGATTCCCACGTCACCCTATCAGATGGAAATCGAGTGTTAGCGATTAAGAACCAGCAAGTTGAATTGCCGATCCCAGAAACTGCTCATCAAAAACAAACTCAGATCATCTCAGCCTATGCCATCCGAGGAAAGACCATCACTAGTCCGGTCGTCTCTCTCTTACCTGCTATTGTGACAAGTTTGGGAGACCAAGAACCACCTGTAGTGACCCTTCCTAAGTACACAGAGCCAATCGGCACTGCTGGACAGGAGGCAGCTATCCACTCTCTACCTGAATATGTCCTTCGAGTACTGAAAGACCAAGCAAGCCAGGTAGAGGTCATTAGTGGAGAAAATGAGATTGGTAGTGACAGTCATTTAGAGATTCAAAAGGTCCTTGACCAAGGACTCTTTGGCAAAACCTACGATGCTTTCAACCTTCAACTCAAGGATAAAGAAGGGAATCCAGTTCCAGTCAAAGGAAGTGTATTGGTTCGACTTCCACTATCAAAAGAAGTGAAGCAAGTCTATGTCTTGACTCCTAATCGAGAACTCCAAGCAGTAGAATTTACACTACGAGAGGGCATGATTGAATTCCTGGCACAAGAGTTAGGAACCTATGCTATTGTCTATAAGTCGGAACCAGAAGTCGGATCCGTTAATACAGATTCCTATGAGAGCGTTGAGCCTATCGTCTCAGGAAGAAAGGTTCAAAATAGGAAGATGCTTGTTTCAGAGAGCACGAGTCCAAGGAAGGCCGGTGATAGTTTAATGAGTGTTCCCAACTCTAAACAAGACCAGGCTTCGCAAAGACAACTTCCAAAAACGAATACTGGACACAGTTCATACCTACTCTTCTTAGCAGGACTCAGCCTTGTCCTCACAGCTAGCTTCCTAGGGAAAAAGGAACAGGTTTAGCTTGATGTTGTTAGCTACATCAATAAAAGAACTTTAGTGATTCTTCAATAAAAAAATAAATTTCGTCTTTTTAGCATTAAGCTAAGCATTGAAACTTTCCGCAGTGAGAAAAATGCTTGAAACACTGTTTTTTCAAACATTCGGAAGTTTTGAAACCTTAGATTCAAAACTAAGTCATGGAACTTCGTAGAAGTTCGCTAACGTCCGCACTCACCTAAGGAAAGTTATTAGGATTACTTTTTCTTCAACATAAAAGAGGCTGGGACAAAAGTCCTAGCCTCTCAATTGTCTTTGCATTGTCGAGCAAGACGCAGTGGTTGAGTGGGCTCTACTACGCTGATTTCATCAGCTTTTACAGCCCTACTCAACTGTGCGGAGGTGGGACGACGAAATCGAATTCTAACGAATTACCGATTTCTGTCCCACTCTCTTTTTCGTTTATCCTAAAACCAATTCGTCACTCACCAAGGTTTCACCACTATTCTGATGGAAAAGGCGCATCAAGTCTTCAACTGTCAAGTTTTTCTTTTCTTCTCCTTTAACATCGACCACAATCTTGCCTTGGTAGAGCATGATTAATCGATTGCCATATGCGATAGCATGGTTCATATCGTGTGTAATCATCAAGGTTGTCAAATCATGACTTTCCACGATCTTTTGTGTCAATTCCATGACCATTTCACTGGTCTTTGGATCGAGCGCTGCGGTATGTTCATCCAGAAGCAAGAGTTTTGGTTTGACCAAGGCTGCCATGACCAAGGTCAAAGCTTGCCGCTGTCCCCCTGATAAGTATTGCGTGTCCACTTTGAGGCGATTTTCCAAACCAATATTGAGTTCCTTCAAGGCTGCTTTAAATTCTTCGCGATCTTTTTCTTTGACCCCCCAACTAAGGCCCCGTTTTGCTCCACGTTTTTTAGCAATGGCCATGTTTTCTTCAATGGTCAAACGGGAAGCCGTCCCCATCTTAGGATCCTGGAAAACACGGGCGATCTCCTTAGCACGCTTCCGAACACTGGTCTGCTTAATAGATTTTCCTTCTAACAGGATATCTCCTTGGTCCACTTGCAAGCCACCTGCCAGAATGTTCATCAATGTCGATTTCCCTGCTCCATTTCCTCCGATGACGGAAATGAAATCTCCTTCTTCTACTGTCAGGTCCAAGCCTTTGAGAACATGGTTTTCATTGACTGTTCCTGCTTCAAATGTCTTATGTATATCTTCGATTTTTAACAATGTTGCCATTTATCTTCTCCTTTTAGTTGCTGGTTAATTTTAATCCACGAATCTTGAGACGTTTCTGGGCTTCTGGTGCAAACAAGACCAAGGCCAAGAGAATAGCATTAAACAAACGGACTAAGTTTTGATCTAAGTTTGGAATTTCATAGATATTGAGGATAATGAGGCGGTAAACAATTGCCCCCACTCCAATCGAAAGTAAGCGTCCTCCAATGGTCAAATCATGGATCAAGACTTCTGCTAGAATAACGGCGCTAAGTCCTACGACGATGGTCCCTGTACCAGAAGTCACGTCTGAGAAGCCATCTGTCTGAGCGAAGAGAGCCCCACACAATGCAACCAGTCCATTAGAAATCATATAACCGAAAATCTTCATGGTGTCCACATTCACCCCATTGGCCTCACTCATTGGGATATTGTCACCCGTTGAACGAAGAACCAAGCCAATCTGAGTTTTCATTAAGAGGGTCAAAATCAGACAGACCAATAACAAACAAGAAAGACTAACAGCAAAGACAGCAGCCTCATTGGACAAACCCAGCCCCATCACAGACTTGAAGATGGTACTTGAATCTCCAATGGATAAATTAGGAACACCTCCCATGATCTTAATATTGATCGAATAGAGACCAGTCAGTGTCACAATCCCTGTTAAGAGTGCGGGGATCTTCATCTTAGTATGAAGGAGGCCAGAAACTAGACCTGCTAACATCCCTGCAAAAATAGAAAAGAGGGTCGCTAGCCATGGGTTTTGACCTGCTTGAATTTGGGATGCAACGACTGCTGCCCCAAGCGGGAAAGCCCCTTCTGCTGTCATATCCGCTATATCTAAAATGCGGAATGTTAAGAATATACCAATGGCCATAATCGACCACAATAAACCTTCAGATAAACTTGATAATACTAAATCCATCATCCATCTCCTATTTCTTTTCGTTTATACCAGAGAGATCAATTCCTAATTTCTTAGCCATCTCTTTGTTGACATACAATTCTAAATTCTTAGGGGCTTCCACTGCCAGATCGGCTACCTTTTCCCCTTTCAGGATACGAATCGCCATCCGGGCAGATTGACGACCCAACTCGGTGTAGTCTGTCCCATAGGTATAGAGCCCTCCTACTTGAGCCATTTCAATTGAACCTCCAATGACTGGAACTTTGTGTTTTAAAGAAACTTGTTTGATCGTTTCCATCGTAGAGGAAATAATGTTGTCTGTTGGAATAAAGACTAGATCGACCTCAGACATCAAACTGTCCGCTGCTGCTTTCACATTATTACTGTCTAAGATGGTTTTCTCTACGACACGGTAGCCTTTAGCCTCAAGGACTTTCTTGGCCTCATCTTTTTGAACGACGGAGTTGGGCTCACTTTGCGTATAGAGAATTCCGATTGTCTTAGCTGTTGGCAAAACCTTTTGAATCAGATCGACTTGTGTAGTAATCGCATCTGAAGATTGGTCACTCGTTCCTGTCACATTGCCACCAGGACGATCCAAGTTCTTGACCAACTTAGCAGCCAGAGGGTCCGTCACTGCAGAAAAGACTACAGGGGTTCTTTTGCTCGTATTGGCAATACTTTGTGCTGATGGAGTCGCAATGGCAAACACAAGGTCACTTTCCTGTGATAATTGATTTGAAATGTTTTTCAAATTTCTCTGCTCCCCTTGAGCATTTTGATAATCAATTTCAATCTCTTCTCCGTCTACATAACCCTGTTTTGCTAACTCTTCTACAAAGCCTTTTCGAGTTGCATCAAGAGACTTATGGGTAATATACTGCGAAATCCCAATCTTAATCTTTTGATGCTTAGAGGTCTTCAAGTGATGGAGGGTCAAGAGGGAGGTCATCAGTAGACCAACTACCAGAACCGGGGCAATTAACTTCTTTACAACTTTCATGAAACATGTCTCCTTCTCTAAAACATTCAAACAGCATACAAAAAACCGTTTAGATGATTCTAAACGGTTGGTATCATTCCTCACAAACTTAAAAGTATGCCAGCATTGCCGTCCATTTAGATATCATCTATATGGACCACAATCAAAAATCTTAGCCACATAGATACAAACAAATTGCTCGTTTCGTTTGCATCCATGAGTTCATGTCTACAAACACTATCTAAAGTAGCTAAAGTAAAAGTTTTGATTCAACAATGTGGAGTTCGTGTTTTTCATAAAATTCTGCTTTCGTTTTTTTATGTTGACTATCTTACCGAAATTTTTTCAGGCTGTCAAGCCTAAATTCAGAATTTTTTTAATTATCTTATTTTTTCTTCATTACCAAACAAAAAAGTGCCCGATGAGGGCACTAAATGAGCGAATATCTTATTTTTTAAAGGAGTATTCAATTCCATAATCATTTCCATCCACGGAAACTTTCAGCGTTCCATTTTCAATTTTATACTTGAGGTCGTATTGAAGGATATGATTCGAATCTTCATCCTGAATGAATCGGTGATCTTTTTCATCTACCTCACCTTCAAAGGCTACCATTTTAAGAGTGCCTTTTTTCACATCGATTTCAAGTCCCATATCCTCTAAATAGGAATTCTCACTGTTTTCTTGGATATAGTCTAAGGCATCCTCAACAGAGTAAAAATCATTGTCCCCATCATCATAGAGTTCCTTTGCAGCTCCCTTGAAATCAATCTTACTAACCACACTGATGGTCACTTTTTTCCCCTTTACCTCTACGATCATATCAATGTCTTTTATAAATTCACTCGAAATATCTGATGTAGCAGAGAAGGTGCCTGAAAAAGCAGACTTCATTGTCTTTTTCATTTCAGGAGTAGCTGACCATTTTCCTTGAATACTATTTGGATTTTTAGCAAATAAGAAAAATGCAAGTACAGATAAAACTGCAACAGCAACAAGACTACATAAACCAATAATCAGCCCTTTTTTAGACTTCTTACCTGGCATTGGAGCTTGTCCCATATATGGGGAATTAGCCTGGTAATTCAGCTGCCCATTGTTTGGATAGCCTCCCTGCATCTGAGCGTTGTTATAAGATGCGAAGGGCGCTCCTGCTTGAGCCGCCTCCTGAACAGGAGCTTGTGGCTGAGTTCCACCTTGTCCAAAAGCCTGTCCTTGATGCTGATAAGGACTTGTTCCACCTTGGAATTGATTTGGAGTTGGACTTGCACCTCCAAATGGGGCTTGGCCTGTACCTCCAAACTGTGTTTGTTCTGGGGCTGGTGTTGCACCTCCAAATGGCGTTTGCTCTGGAGTTGGCGCTACTCCTCCAAACTGTGTTTGCTCTGATGCTGGTATCGAATCTCCAAATGGTGTTTGTTCTGGCGCTAGCGTTGCTCCTCCAAATGGCGTTTGCTCTGGGGCTGGCGCTGCTCCTCCAAATTTGGCTTGTTCTGGAAACGGTAAGGGACCTCCAAATTGTCCTTGATTGGAAACAGGAGCTGTTCCCTCAAATGGAGATTGAATTGGGTTTACGGGCGTATTCGGTGTCGCTTGTGTTTCAGGACTTCCAAACGCACCAAAAACCTGTTGGATCTCCTCTTGATTGGCTGGTCGACCATGGGCTCTCTCAAACTCTGCTAACCATTCTTCTTGTTTCATTGCTATCTCCTTATAACCACTAATTATTTTATTATAAATTAATTTGGTTAGAGATGCAAACTCAACTAAAATGAGCATAAAAAAATCAGGGAAACTCCCTGATTTGATGTTCTTATTCTTGACCTTTTGTCGCTTGCTCATCTTCATCGACTAGGTCACTGACCTCAACCTTCACCTTGGTGACACGACCATTTTTTACCTTATCGTTTGTAAGGATCAGATGCTTCTTCATACTGTCTACTTCAAAACTCAAGCGTTCCTTGTGACCTGGAATCCGTCCGACACCAGTCAGGTAGTAGCCTGCAATGGTATCCACATCATCACTTTCCAACTTCACATCAAAATACTCATTGAAGTCATTTAGGGTCACAATCCCCTGCACAATATAGAGGTTGGGTTCAATTTCAAATACGTCATTTTCAGCCTTATCGGTCTCATCATCAATTTCACCGACGATTTCCTCAAGAAGGTCCTCCAAGGTTACCAGACCAGCCATTCCTCCATACTCATCAAGCAAAATGGCCATCTGATTTTGTGTATTCCGGAGCTCCTTCAAAAGATCATCCACAAAGATCGTTTCCGGTACAAATAGTGGTTCCTGAAGAATCTTGCGAAGAGCGATGTTATCAAATCCATTCACAAAACCTTCATTAAGCAAACGTTTGGTATGGATCAGACCAATGACATTGTCCTTGTCATCATCATAGACAGGAATACGAGAAAAATTCTGCTTTAAGATACTTTCGATGATTTCTCTGGTATCATCTTGGATATCCACCATAAAGGCATCCGTACGAGGAACCATTAGCTCACGCGCCATCAGCTCATCTAGTGAAAAGACTCCTTGCAACATTTCAATCTCGTCAGCATCCAGACTTGTTTCACTCTTAGCTAGCATATAGGCAATCTCATCCCGTGACATCTCTTCGTCTGCATCATCGAATTGCATAGGGGTCAGACGACTGACCAGATTGGTTGATGCCGATAAGAGCCAGACAAAGGGGCTAACGATTTTTCCTAGTAAAATCACAATTGGAGCCGTTCGAATAGCCAAACTATCTTTCAGATTCATGGCAATACGCTTCGGATATAACTCACCAAATACAATTGAAATATAGGTCAGAAAAGCCAGTGAGAGGAAGCTAGCTATCGCACGTGCTGTCTCCGTATTTCCCATCCAAGAAGCGATTACTTTCCCAAGATCATCAGCTAGGCTTGCCCCAGATAAGATAGTAATCAAGGTGATACCAACCTGAATCGTAGATAAAAAGTGGTTGGGATTTTCCAATACCTTTAAGAGACGAATATATTTCTTATCACCTTCCTCAGCCTTTTGCTCTACGCGAGAACGGTTCAGCGATACCATTGACATCTCCGTTGCAGAGAAAAATGCATTTAATAAGGTCAATACAAATAGTAAAACAAATTGCAGTATTAAATCCTGACTGCCAGGGTCTTCCATGGATATTCTCCTCAATGTATAGTAATAATGCCCATTATATCATATTTTTTAAAATGATGCATAGTCGCAAAAATTTCCCTCCTAAAAGAGGAGGGAAGGCTCAGTTATACTCCATAACGTGTAAAATCATAAAAGAGTACATTCAGTTTTTCTACAAGTTCCAAAAGGGTCAAACTACTTGTACAAATAAATTTTTTCCCTTTGATATTCGGAATCATAAAGTTGGCAACAATGACATCATATTCGGTATGCTCTAGTTCATGAAGATTAAAGTCATGCTTTATGACCTGTGAAAACTCAAAGTTATCCGTACAATAGAATTTTAAGAAATCAATCATGGACTTAGCATGATGGTCATCGTATCGGCTAATGATTAAGACTTTGACAGCTGTCCGTCTCCTTAATAGTTGAGGCAATAGATTTTCCCAATGTGAAAATACGGTATAAATCTGATGCTTGAGGTTTTCAGGATTTTCATGAAAGCCCATCTCTTTGAGATAGTGATACAAACCAGTTTCAACATCCTGATAAAATTTAGGGAAGAGGGTTCGATAATCCTCATTGGTATAACTCTTGGTATCATAGAGAAGAAATTCACCAAAGATTTCACGCCGCTCCAAATAGGCAGTGTTGTGAATATGCATGATCATCTCTTCATAATTCTCAAGTTCTAACCCATAAGATTCACTCAGGTGATCAAGAAATTGAGAGGCTAAAATATAGGATTTTTTTGTAACAGCATCTTCCTCAGTAGCGTCGATTAAATCCTGTGGGGTAAAATAGAAGCGTTTCTGTAGGAAGATAATAAAGAGCTGTTCAATGGTTTCTTCATTAAATTCTACACCCAGCTGCAAACCAAAATAACGAAGCATCTCATTGATTTTTGGGAGCTCTTGATAGAGATAGGCGTATTGTTCAAAATTATTGGCCCCTTCAATTCGATAACCTTGCTTAATCCGGTATAGGTAGACCGTCAGCATAATTTTATAGGAATGGAAGATCGAATAAGTCAGTGGGATTTCTGTCAATTTATAGAAGAAGGTGATGAAATCAATAATGACTTGCTCTCTGATATCTGGAAATGGCCACTCTAAATAATAATACCGCTCTGCAAAATACTGGGAATAGAAAAATCGAATATCGACCTCGTCCCCCACAACATTTAGAGGATTCAAGGTGATTCGAATATTGTACTTTTCCTGAATAATTTGGTTGATATTTCGAATCAAGCGATAAAATGATTGCTGGCTGAGATCATACCGTCTACAAATTAAGTCACTGGAAACATCCTTATGGAAGAACAAGTATTCCAAGAGGGAGAAAGCTGTAGATTCTTTAAAGAAGTGATGATAGACCACCTCAATCCCAATCGAATCGTCATAGCTAATCTTAATACCATTTGTCGAAGATTCAATCAAAAATTCATTAAAGACCGTCCGTAAATTTGAAAGATCCTCCTTTAATGACCGCTCTGTACAATCTAACATTTCAGCGAGTTCCTTCAAATGAAACCAGCGCTTTTCACGAATTAATGTTTCTAGCAAACGCATTTGGCGTCGCTGCTTTTTGGCAAGCAATTCTATCATCTTATAGAAACTCCTTGATTTTGTATCATTACTAATTCATTATAACATATTTTCTTAAAGGAAAGCTAAAACTTTAAGATTCAAGTACTCAGCCTATCCTTTCTAGGTCCATACTCAAAAAGGAATGGTCACCCATTCCCTTCTCGTTTATTCTGTTAGGATTTATTGATGATTCCATACTCTTCTTGCTTGCGCTGTTCCTTTGTCTTTTTATGATTTTCATACAAGGCCACGAGGAATTTCACGATCTCTTTACCGATCGAATAGACCGGAATCGCCACAACCATCCCAATCACACCATAGATGTTACTGGATAAGAGCAAGAGGACCATGATGGTAATGGGATGCACCTTCATCACCCCTCCCACAATCCGAGGGTAGAGGATATTTCCGTCAATCTGTTGGACGATGAGCATGAAGATAACCGCTTTGATCATCATATTGAAATCCGTGAAGGCATAGGTAACCACCATAGGAATCAAGCCAATCGTCGGTCCAATGTAAGGAATGAGGTTAGCCAAGGCTGAGAAAATGGCAAAGACCAAGGCATACTTCAAACCGATAAAACTGTAGCCAATAAAGGCTAAAGTCCCGATGATTAAAGCATCGATAGAAATACCACTAATATAGCGAGAAACTGTTTGGTTGAGACTCACTAAGAGAGAGGTAATATTCCGCCGGTCATTTTTTAGGATTGTCCGCTCTAACATCGGAAGTAACTTCTTCCCATCAATTAAGAAGTAAACCAGGAATATCGGTGTCATCACCAGAATGAAGAGTGTATTGACAATCGTTGACACCACACTACCTAAACTATTGGTCACACTGTTTAAGATATTTTGTAGAATATCCACATAAGATAGGTTTAGTTGCTGAATGGTTGATTGAATATTGATACTCTGAAAGGCTGGATTCTTTGATAACTTCGTTACAAAACTTTGCACTTCCCAATACAAGCCTTGGGTTGAATTAATCAAGCTTGTCAACTGGTTGATCAAAATAGGCAAGATATAAACAATCCCATAAATAATCAATCCAAAAAGGGTTACCAAGGTTAATAGAATGCCCAAAATTCGATTCAGATGAAATTTCTTTTCCAAAAATTCTACGATTGGATTGGTGATATAGTACAAGAAACCAGCAATCAAAAATGGAAGAATAATGGTATTCAGAACGGATACAAAGGGAGAGATCAGGCTTCCCATACTTCCCCAAATATAGAATATAATCGTTAATAATAGGACTTCACAGGTCCAGAAAAATAATTTACTTTTATGAAACATCCCTTTCCTCCTATCTGCTATTTTATCATATTTATGGTAAAATAGAGAATATTTTTATGAAGGTTAAAAAGATGAAAGAAAGCTTAATTGAACTGAAAGACGTCACTCTCAGAAAAGAAGGAAAAAATCTCCTTTCCCGTTTGAATTGGACCGTCAATAAGGGGGAAACCTGGGCCATCCTTGGACTGAATGGTGCTGGCAAATCGACCCTACTCCGTCTCTTAATGGCGGAATATTGGAAAACGGAAGGGGAAGTTTCTGTCCTTGGAACACAATTTGGCCAAGGAGGGATTCCTGAACTCCGCAAGCGAATCGGAGTGGTCAGCTCCTTTATTTCTGAGCGCATCCCTGAATCTCTATCCCCAGAAGAAATCGTCCTCACTGGAAAATACAAGAGTAGCATTCTTTATACAGCTTATGGAGAAAAAGAACTCGAGGAAGCACGATCCATGTTGCGTCGCATCGGTGCTGCTTCTTTGATTGGGCGAAAATACCGGACTCTCTCTCAAGGGGAAAAACAGACGATTCTAATCGCCCGTAGTCTCATGGAAGAGCCCGATCTTCTCATCTTTGACGAAGCCTCCAGTGGGCTTGACTTATTTGCTCGGGAAGCGATCTTTCAGCTGATCCAACAGATCAAGCAGATGGAAAAGGCGCCGACCATTCTCTTTGTCACCCACCATGCAGAGGAAATCACCAAGTCCTTTAGCCATGTCCTTCTCCTCAAGGAGGGACAAAGTTTTGCCCAAGGGCCTAAGGAGGAAATTCTCACTCAAGAAACGCTATCAGCTTTCTATGGAGGAAAGGTCCAGCTGATTCCAATCGGGGAAGAACGCTATTATATCCAGCCAGAGCATTAAAAAGAACCTACTAAGATACAAAACAAAGAGATTGGGACAAGCGTCGCCAATCTCTTTTCTTTTATTAAGGCGGAAACTCACTTTTACCGATTCCGAGCATAATTGATCATGTCATAAGGAAGAGTATTGGCACTTTCTCTTAAGGAATAGTTTTCCAATTCGTTGACATTTTGGCGCATGCGACGCGCATACTTGGCCGAAATCAAGTGCTGCTCCTCATATTCGAAAATCAATTTTCTTTCTAAGTAATAGCCTCTTAGCATCTCGTCAATATTATTAGGCTTGATGCGATTGATAACCCGCTCTACAAAAGCACCACTGGTAATCAACGATGTTTCTCGCAGACGAGATTCTTGAAGGAAGGAAATCAAGGTACTCCGATAAATCCCTTTTAGGTTTTCCAAACTCTCGATAATGATTTCCGTATTGGCCAGATACAAGGCAGCAATCTGGTCATAGTCGATGGCTTCAAGCTTGTAATTCTCTCCGTTTTTCCATGCCCGAATACCGGAACCAAAGGTCACAAGCTCGTGCAACAGCAGGCGGAGCAGGCGGAAGAGCACCAAGAAATAATAGGTCAGGCGCGATGATAGATTGCGGTTGACCTTCTGCTCCATGGCCCGAAGATAACGTTGATAGACATGGTAACTTCTATCTCGAATCTTTCCTTCTTCATAAGCCTGTTCCAAACCATCATTCTCAATACTGAGTATAAGGAGTTTTAGTTGTTCCCAGTCTCTTTGGGTCGCTTTATCCTCCTGACTGAGAATCATATTTTCTATCCGCCCATGATAATTATCAATCGCAGCATAGAGAGGTCCCTTCTGCTTGGTCACCGTCAAGTCTTTCTCCAATAGCATGACGACATCATTCAAGATAGCAATATGCATCAAATGATCATTGGATTCCTCTTTGTCCTCGGATAGTTTTGGTAGGACGAGAAGTCCGATTAAGAAACTACACAAGGTGACCCCTGCTACTAAAAACAAGAGAACTGGATATTCTGCTTCTAGATGCGTCGGTATCAAGAGAATGGTCGCAATTGACACTGTTCCTTTGACCCCTGAAAAGGTCAACAAGAGGGCATCTTTTAGATACTTATCAATGGATTTTTTCAATCGGAAACCCCGATACCAGTAAAATCCATACACCATCAAAAAGCGAATCAGGAACAAGAGCCCCGTCAATAAGAGAACAGTCACAATCAAGAGCAGATTGTTGTAAAAGGGAGTCCTCAAAATTGGCTCAGAAATCATCTCCAGCTCCATCCCCAAGAGGACAAAGACAGACCCATTGAGGACAAAATTGACTGTATTCCATACCGTATGCGTGACCGTATCCACCTTGGCTTCTAGTAGGGTAATTTTCTTAAAACGACTAGCCTTTAGGATCCCAGCCACGACAACCGCAATAATCCCTGATACATGGATCTCTTCTGCGATAAAGAAGGTCAGTAAGGGGAGACTCAATTCTAAAATGAGTTCACTGGCAATATCCGTTGCCCGAACACTGAGCAGTAATTTTTGAAGCCCACGGTTGACAGCAGCTGTCACAATCCCGACCGCAAACCCTCCTAAAATAGAGATGACCAAGTCCCAACTAGCTTGGCCTAAGGAAAAGACTCCAGTGGTCCATGCAGCTAGGGCCACACGAAAGGCCACCAAGCCTGAAGCATCGTTGAGCAAGCCCTCTCCTTTTAGAATATTGGAGATTCGTTTTGGAAAGGTAAAGCGTTCCGAAAGGGAGGCAAAAGCCACCAAATCAGTCGGCCCGAGCGCTGCCCCTACTGCCATACAGGCTGCTAGTGGAATTCCTAACCACAAGAGATGGGCCAACCACCCCAAGCTAAGGGTCGAAATAAAAATAACCGGGAAGATTAAAAAGGCGATAATGCGCCAGTGCTTCAGAATCGAGGTAATGTCTGCTTCTTCTGCTTCTCGAAAGAGCAATGGTCCAATAACCAAGGCCAAAAAGAGCTCGGTATCTAAGTGGTACTCCGAATTGGGTAAGAGAAAGCCAATCCCAATCCCCAATAATATCTGGATCAAAGGGAGGGGTAAAGTCGGAATCAACTTATTGGTCGCATTGGAGACAATCAGGATCAAGGAAAAGACAATGGCGTATACAAGAATCTCCATCCCTTATCCTCCTGATCGTTGGTTACAACAGTCCTCAAAGAGTTGCTTTTGTTCTTGGATCTTTTGATCAATCTTTGTCAGATCCTTGTGCTCAATTTTCTTCTGGCAACGTTCCATTTCAAGAGAAACCAGCTTCTTCTTGATTTTGATCATCTTTTTGCTCATCCGTGCTTCATCTAAAAAACCAACGGCACGTTCATGAGAGGTGGACTCCACAAAATCGTGGCGAAGAGCATCAATTTTATTTTTTAAAAATTCTTTATCCATGACGGTAACTTTCTAATTTTTCGATCATGACCAAAAATGGGGGATGGTTGATCTGGTTCAGGGTCCGGTAAGTAGTGACCGTAAATTCTTGTTGAGGAAGTTGGGAGACAAACTCCAAGACAGCATCTTTTTCTAGGTCCCCACCCTCATGACCATAATAGATCATAATGGCTATTCGCCCTCCCTTGATCAAGCGGTGACAGAGTTTATCAATGGCTTGAATCGTTGTTTTAGGCTGGGTAATAATCGACTTGTCTGCTGAAGGAAGATAGCCTAAGTTGAAGATAGCCGCCTTGACCTGGTTTACATAGTGATCTACTTCTTCATGCCCCTTTAACAGAAGGTGGGCATTGGAAAGACCTGCTTCTTCCAAACGCTTTTGCGTATGGACCAAGGCCTGCTCTTGAATATCAAATGCATAGACTTCTTTGGCTAGTTTTGCCAAGAAAAGTGTATCATGCCCATTACCCATGGTCGCATCAACCACAGTATCTTGATCTGTAATGACCTCCCTAAGAAAATCATGGGCCATCTCTAATGGTCGCAACATGCTACTCCTCCTATTTTCCTACTTTACAACCTTGAACACTTCCACGGCGACGCATCTCAGCTTCAATGGAATTCAGAACTTCCCACTTATTGAGACTCCACATCGGTCCTATCAGCATTTCGCGTGGAGCATCTCCTGTAATCCGGTGGATGACGATCTCCTTGGGAATGATCTCCAGTTGGTCACAGATGACCGACACGTATTCCTCCTGACTCATCAATTGCAATCGCCCTTCATGGTAGTCTCGTTGCATCCGGGTATTGGTCATGAGATGGAGCAGATGCAATTTAATGCCCTGGATATCGTTGTCTGTTACACAACGGCGGACATTCTCCACCATCATCTCATGCGTCTCCCCAGGAAGACCGTTGATTAAGTGTGAAACAATCTCTGCCTTAGGGACCTGTTGGCGAATCCGCTTCACCGTTTCCACATAGAGTTCATAGCTATGGGCTCGGTTGATCAATTCAGATGTCGTTTCATAGGTCGTCTGCAAACCCAGCTCAATAGTCACATGCATGCGCTCTGTCAATTCTGCTAGATAGGCCAACGTTTCATCCGGCAAGCAGTCTGGTCGTGTCCCGATGTTAATCCCTACGACACCCGGTTCATTGATGGCTTGCTCATAGCGCTCCCGAATGACATCGACGGATTCATGCGTATTAGTGAAATTTTGAAAATAGACCAAATACTTTTTGACATCGGGCCATTTGCGGTGCATAAAATCAATTTCTTTGTAAAACTGATCCCGAATAGGGGCATCTGGAGCTACGATGGCGTCCCCAGAGCCAGAAACTGTACAAAAAGTACAGCCCCCACGAGCAACAGTTCCATCACGATTGGGACAGTCAAAGCCCGCATCGATTGGGACTTTGAAGGTCTTTTCTCCAAATAAGGTTCGGTAATAATCATTTAAGGTCGTATAGGATTTCATACCCCTCATTATAGCAAAAAAGCAGAGTGAACTCAAAGTTGAGTCTCCTCTGCTTTCCATTTGTATTTCTTAAGATCCACACAACCGTTGGATTTGCATTCCACCCCTTCTGCCCAGAGAAGCGTGCCTTGCTCTTCCCAATCAGGAGCCAGGCGACCAGTAGAGGTCACGACCCGATGACAGGGATAGGTCACAGCTTTAGTAGAAGTGGCCAAGACCTTGCCGACCTGGCGAGCATGGCGAGGATAGCCAATGAGTTGGGCAATTTGACCATAGGTGGCCACACATCCCAGGGGAATCTGAGCAACGACTTTTAGGACCTTTTCTTCAAATAAATCGTTCATGCTTTACTTCTGCTTACTCTTAAAGCGCCATTCAAAACGCAAACGGTCGTAATAAGGAAAGACCATTTGCAAAAGACCAAATCCCAAAAGCATACTTCCTGTGACGTCTGTCGGGTAATGAACCCCAACATAGACACGAGATACAACGATGGTCGCCATACAAAGGAAGAGGGCAAGCTGAGCTAGGACTTTCCCAACTTGAGAGGTCATCCGTTGCCCTACCACAATGATCAAACTACCGAAGACCAGGGTGGCTGCCAAGGAGTGGCCACTTGGAAAAGAATAGCCCCCTTCTTGGACCAAATGTTGAAGTGCTGGTCGTGGGCGTAAATAGATGTGTTTCAGGATTACCACGAGTAATCCAGTTGTAACCAAACTCCCGGTGAGGAGGAGGGCCTCCGTATACCATTTCTTCCAGACAAAGAAGAGGACAATGACGCCAACCCAGGATGCAACAACGGGTGTGTTCATCAGCACTGTTACACGGGTAAAGAAGGCTGTCAAATAGGCTGGTAAATCCCCGCGAATAGCCGATTGAATCGGTTGATCGATTCCGACTAAATTTTCCGGATAAAATTTGACTACATAGCCCAGAATCATAAATAACAAAAGGGCAAAAGAGCCCTTTAAAAAATGAGATTGTTTATTTTTCATAGATTTTAAGTAGGGGCTGTACGACGGTATATACCATCCAGAAGGTTACAGCCCAAATCAGTCCTTCTATTAGATTAAAGGGAACAACCATACTGAGAAGATACTTTTCAACTCCGACCATCTTTGCGATGTCAAAACCAACAAATTTGGCATAGAGAGGGATGGCATAATAGTAATTGACCAGGAGCATGGAAATGGTTAAACCAATGGTCCCAACTAGACTAGCAATTACAAACCGAACCTGGCTTTTCTTCTTATTCCAAATGACTGCAAATGCTAAGACAAAGACTAATACACCAATGATATTAATCGGTAAGCCAACCAAGGTCTCAGCTCCTCGACCATTCAAAACCAACTTGAGAACCGATCGAATCAAAACCACCACAACTGAGCTCTTTAGATCTAATAGAACTAAGGCGAGTAAGATTGGAATCGTACTAAAGTCAACCTTTAAAAAATCAATCCCTATTGATAGTTGATAAAACATCAATAGAAAAGAAAGTGCAGATAAAACAGCCACTAGGGTCAGTTTACGAGTATTTGTCATCACAGGTTCCTCCAATTTTTACTAAAATTAGAAGAAGTTGGAAAGATTCCCTTAACCTTATTCTATTTCAATCGTTTTAAAGAAAACTTAAACAGTTCCTTGGTACTTGATTAAAAAAGCCCTGATGCTACAAGAAAAAAGCGCAAAGACTGATTTCTTATAGAATCAACAAAATTTCCATCAAGTCCATCGTCAAAAAGAACAGGTTTGTTCCTCTCTCGTCTTCTCCCATCCAGACTATACTGTCGGTTGTGGAGTCACACCACATCAGCTTGCGCTCGCGGACTTCTTTTAGAGTATGGAAATGGAGATTTTTCTTTTAGACGAGGCGACAAGCTCTAGGCATAACTTCTAGTTAGGCAAAGCTTGGCAACAAAGTAGAAAAGGAAAAGAGCGTTTCCTAGTAAAAGTCACCGCCGGTCGGGAATTTCACCCTGCCCTGAAGACTCCTTAATCATAACAAAAAACACCTGCTATTGCAAGTGTTTTGTAATATCAAAAGTTACAACGAAACTCCTTTTGCAAAGATCCTCTTCCTACTTCAACTTATCTCCCTCATACTGATGGACCAGCTCTAAGCCTGCAAACTCCTGTTGTCTGAGGGCTTCATAAACAATCATACAAACGGCATTGGAGACATTCAAGCTTCGAACATGCTCATCATTCATCGGAATCCGAATCGCCTTTTCAGCATGAAGCCGCATAAAATCCTCTGGTAAGCCTTTGTCCTCACGACCAAAAATGAAATAATGTTCTGCATCATCATTGTAATCCACATCCGAATAGGTCTGGTCAGCAAATTTTGAAACCAGGTGGACCTTTCCTCCAGCTGCAGCCTCCATAAATTCATCCAAGCTGTCGTAAAAGCGAACATCTAACTTATCCCAATAATCCAGTCCCGCACGTTTCATCTTCCGATCATCGATAGGAAAAGCCATGGGCCGAATGATGTGAAGGGGGGCATTGGTAGCTGCACAAGTACGAGCGATATTCCCTGTGTTTTGGGGAATTTGAGGTTGATAGAGAACTACATGGTTTTTTGATTTGGTTTCTGTATAAGCTAATTCTTCAATATTCATCACGATCTCATTTCTGGCAAAAAAATAGCCACACTGCCCGGAGTCAAGCTCAGCAAACAGCGTGGTTACGACTTCATTAACTTAACTCACAACAGGTTTGAGGTAAATCAATGAGGTTACTGTATCAGTATACCACTTTCATGCCTCCTGTCAACTATTTCGACAAAAAAATTTCACTTTTTTACATTCTCTTTCATGTAGTTTAGAGAATCTGGCTCTTTATGCCCTATTTCCACCATTAAGAGGTGATTTTTTTTTGAAAATAGAGTAAGATAGAATCATACTTTGGAGGAAATATTCATGAAAATTATTGTAGTTGGAGGCGGTAAAGTCGGAACAGCACTCTGTCGTTCCCTCGTCGCAGAAAATCACGATGTCATCTTGATTGAACAAGATGAAGCCGTCGTTAATCATATTACCAAACGCTACGATATCATTGGTATTGTCGGAAATGGTGCCAACTTTAAGATTCTCGAACAAGCAGATGTAGCCGACTGTGACATCTTTGTCGCCCTAACAGAGCAAGACGAAGTCAATATGGTATCTGCCGTCTTAGCCAAAAAAATGGGAGCCAAAGAAACCATTGTCCGGGTCCGCAATCCGGAATACTCAAATTCCTATTTTAAAGAGAAAAATATTCTCGGCTTCTCTCTAGTTGTCAATCCTGAGCTTCTTGCTGCCCGCTACATTGCTAATAGCATTGACTTCCCAAATGCCTTATCTGTTGAGCACTTCGCTGGTGGGCGAGTGGCCTTCATGGAGTTCAAAATCAAGGAGGAAAGCCCGCTCTGCCAGATGACTCTTTCTCAATTCAGAAAGAAATACGGAAACATCATTATCTGTGCTATCGAACGGCAAGGTCAGTTAACGATTCCAGATGGCGACTTCACTTTACAAGCCTTTGATAAGATTTTTATGACTGGAAATCGAGTGGAAATCGTAGACTTCCACAATAGCATTCGACCGCAAGTTGTTAAAAGTCTGCTTCTGATCGGAGCTGGCAAGATTTCCTATTATCTCCTAAATATTTTAGAAAATAGCAAACGGAAGATTGACTTAAAAGTCATTGAAATCGATCAAAAACGGGCAGAATGGTTTAGTCAAGAATTCCCTGATCTCTATGTTATCCAGGGAGATGGGACATCAAAAGATATTCTAATGGAAGAGCGCGCAGGTAACTTTGATGCTGTTGCGACTCTAACAGGGGTCGATGAAGAAAATATTATCGCTTCTATGTTCCTAAATAGCGTAGGTGTTCAAAAGAATATTACCAAGGTCAACCGGACTAGCCTGCTAGAAATTATTGATCGGCAAGATTTTTCAAGTATTGTGACACCCAAAGGCATTGCGGTGGACACCATCATGCATTTCATCCGTGGACGCTACAATGCCCGCTATTCAAATCTTGAAGCCTTGCATCATGTTGCCAACGGTCAAATCGAGACCCTTCAATTCCAGATTCGCGAAGAAAACAAAATGACGGGCAAACCTTTGGCACAACTGAAATTGAAAAAAGGTGTTCTCATCGCAGCCATTATTCGAAACGGGAAAGCTATTTTCCCAACTGGAGATGACCATCTTTTGATAGGGGATCGCATTATCGTTACTACCCTAATCAGCAACATCACTAAAATCTATGATTTGTTAGAGGGGTAAGCCATGAACAAAAGTATGATTCGCTACCTTTTAGCAAAACTCCTTCTGATTGAAGCCATGTTGCTCTGTGTGCCGATTGTGGTTGCACTTCTCAATCTAAAGAACGATTTTGTTGTCAAGGATAGCCCGACTGTCTTTCTCTCCCTATTTGCAACCATTGCCATCCTCCTTGTATTGGGAGGCATTGGTTCCTTTTTCAAACCCAAAGATTTTCACATCTATGCCAAGGAAGGCGTTCTGATTGTGGCTTTGTGTTGGATCCTATGGTCCTTCTTTGGTGCTCTTCCTTTTGTCTTTTCAGGACAAATCCCAAACATCATTGATGCATTTTTCGAAGTTAGCTCTGGTTTTACAACTACAGGGGCAACCATTTTAAATGACGTCTCCGTCCTCAGTCCTTCCCTTCTTTTCTGGCGTAGTTTCACCCACTTGATTGGAGGGATGGGGGTGCTAGTCTTTGCCCTAGCTATTATGGACAATAACAAGAACAGCCACCTCGAAGTGATGAAGGCAGAAGTGCCTGGTCCCGTATTTGGTAAAATTGTATCCAAATTGAAGAACACAGCTCAAATCCTTTATTACCTCTATTTGGCCCTCTTCTTCCTCTTTGTGATGATCTACTTCTGTGCTGGCATGCCTCTTTATGATAGCTTTATCATTGCTATGGGGACTGCTGGTACTGGTGGGTTCACCGTCTTCAATGACGGGATTGCCCACTACCATTCGACGCTCATCACCTATTTGGTCAGCTTTGGTGTCTTGGTATTTGGGGTTAACTTCAATCTCTATTACTATATCATGCTTCGCAAGTTCAAAGCCTTCTTCGGCGATGAGGAACTTCGCACCTACCTGATGATTGTCGGGGTTTCTTCCCTTTTGATTGCCTGCAACATTTTCCATCTCTATCATAATTTTGCGGATAGTTTTGAAATGTCCTTTTTCCAAGTCTCCAATGTCATTACCACGACTGGATTTGGTTTTGGCAATACTGTTGATTGGCCGCTCTTTTCTCAGTTCCTCCTTCTCATGCTCATGGTGGTTGGTGGATCCGCAGGATCAACGGCCGGTGGACTAAAAGTGATTCGCTGCTTAATTCTAGCTCGGATCGGGAAGAATCAAATTCGTTCGACTCTCTCACCCAACCGGGTGATGACCCTACATGTGAATGGCACTGCCTTGGATAAGGACACCCAGCACAAAATCTTAAAATATTTCGTAGTCTATACCTTGATTACCATCGCCCTCATTGCGGTTGTCAGCTTTGACAGCAACAATTTTATGACAGTTGTTAGTGCAGTCTTTAGTTGCTTTAACAATATTGGACCGATGATTGGGACAACGGATACCTTCGCTATCTTTAGCCCCATCTCTAAATTCTTATTATCAATTGCCATGATTGCAGGACGGTTAGAAATCTACCCGATGTTACTGCTCTTTATGCCTCGCACTTGGTCAGATCGCTAAAAAACAAAAAGTTTTGGAGAATTTCCAAAACTTTTTTCTTTGCTCTGAGTGAGACTTCTTATAAAAGTTTGCTCTAACTTAATTTTCGCTTTTCTCTTCTTCTAGGTGGCTCCTCAGACTGAAATGATCTGGAACTGGATCTACTCCAGTCTTGCTCCAGGGATGGCAACGAAGAATCCGAGCAAGCCCCATCAGAATCCCTTTCAAACCATGCCGTTCAATAGCCTGGATCATATAGTTGGAACAGGTAGGACTATAGCGACAGGAAGGTGGAAAGAGGGGAGAAAGAAGGCGTTGATAGAGACGAACAAGACCAATCGCACATTTCTTCATTATTTTTTCGTCTTTGTCACTGCAAGGGTATGCAATTGGCTGATTTCTTTTTTATTGAGACGGCGGTATTCACCAGGACGAAGTCCAGAAACGTCTAGATTTCCAAATTGAGTCCGGGACAATTTATCCACCAAAAGCCCCACGGCTTCAAACATCTTTTTGACCTGGTGATTGCGTCCTTCATGGATGGTCAATTGGACAACTGAGCGATTCTTTTCTGGATCAACCTTTAGAATCTCATAGGTAGATGGCTTGGTCTTTTTGCCATCAATGGTCACACCACGAGTCAAGGGACGCAAGTTTTCTTTGTTCGCCAATCCCTTCACGCGCGCAACATAAACCTTATCAATCTCATTACGCGGGTGGATCATTTCATCTGTAAAATCACCATCATTGGTCAAAATCAGAACACCAGAAGTATCCCAGTCCAAACGACCGACAGGATAAATCCGTTCCTTGACTTGCGGTAACAAATCAATAACAGTTGGTCTCCCTTTATCGTCTGATACACTAGAGATGACCCCTCTTGGTTTATTTAAGAGGTAGTATACCTTCTCCTCGTTGTATATCGGTTGACCTTCTACTTCTACCTTGTCTCCAGACTTGATCGTCGTCGCCAATTCACGGACCACTTGGCCATTTACAGTGACAAGGCCTTGCTTAATCAATTCCTCTGCTTTGCGGCGGCTTGCGACACCAGCATGAGCAATATATTTGTTAATTCTCATCAATTTCCTCCGTTCTTTCTGTAAATAATTGGCTTTCTTGACCGATTAACTCAGTCTCTTCAACAATTGGTAGCTCGTCTAGATGGTTTATCCCCATGTAATCCAAAAAGTAATCTGTCGTCACATAGAGATTAGGTCTCCCAATGACTTCTTTCTTCCCATCTTCTCGAATCAACTCAAAAGAAAGTAATTTTGAAATAGCCCCACTAGAGTTCACCCCTCGAATATCATCGACTTCAATCCGAGTAATCGGCTGTTTATAAGCAATGATGGAGAGAGTTTCCAAGGCGGCACGAGAGAGACTTTGATTCATTGGTGACTTTGAATACTCACGTAACAGCTCTGCATATTGGGACTTGGTCACTAATTTATAGGTTGACGCTGTCTCTAATAAGGCCATACTAGAATCTTGATCCTGCTCATATTTCTGGGCCAATTTTTCTAAACTTTGAATCACCCCTGTGGGAGGAAGGGATAAGAGGTCGGCAATCTGTCTCACCGTTAAACCATCTTCTCCTGCAACAAACAAGAGGGCCTCCATCTCTGCAATTTTACTCATTCTTTAATCCTACTAAAATAATATCTCCAAATGGTTCTTCCTGAAGAGCCTCAACTTCTTGTACTTTAATTAATTCCAAAGTCGCCAAAAAGACTGTAATTAGTTCATTCACATCCTTGGCTTCCTCAAAAATATCTTGTAGCAAGATTCTCTTACCAGGTTGACACAAGTGACGAACAACATTCATCAGGTCTTCAATTTTATACTCGTCTCGAACAATGGTCGTATGATTTTGTCGAAATTCTTCCTTCTTTTTCGTTAACAATTTTGAAAAGGCCAAGAAAAGATCTATCGTGGTCTTGTCATGGACCAATTCAGCATCATCATAGACTAATTCCGTTTTGGGTTTTGAAAAGTACTGGGCTCTCTCCTCGTGTTGAAGGGCCATCTTTTCACCCAATAGTTTAAACTTCCGGTACTCTTCGATTTGAGACAGGAGATCCTGCTCCAAATCTTCTTCATCCGTTGCTTGCTCCGCAATTTTTGGAAGGAGACGCCGACTCTTAATCAAGGTCAACTGACTGGCCATCAGCATGTATTCACCAGCAACCTCAAGTCGCATGGCTTGAAGGGTCGTTAGATAGGCCAAGTACTGCTCGATCACCTCAATTAGAGGAACCTCATAAATATCCATTTGGTATTTTGAAACGAGGTGTAAGAGAAGATCCAAAGGACCTTCAAAATCCTTTATTTTAATATCCATTACTTATACTTTTCTAAGGTAACAAGAGTTTTTAAACCGAGCTCGCGGGCGATGCTAAACAGATCCATCCCCTGTTCTCTTTGTTTTAAAATGTATTGTTCCCGTAAGGATTGTGCCGAAAGATTCTCAAACCCTTTTTCCAATAGGAAGGACTCTAATTGACGGAAGCCCCACTGACGTGAATAGGCCTTTCCCTTGTTATCAAATAAATAAGTCCCCGTCATCAAATCCGTCAACTCTCCTAGAAGAGCATCTGGAATACGCAAGACCCGTTTTTGCCCTTCTTTTCCTACTCGTAAAACCTGAAAATCGAGTTCAATATCAACGATTTTCAACTGAAGAATTTCACTAGGCAACAAGCCCATCTCGACAATCAATAGGGCAATCAAGCGACCTTGGGATAGTTCTGACCCTTCCCACAAGAGGGATAAGTCCAATAGTTCTTGGTCGTGGCTTTTCGGCACAGAGACTTTCGGAAGGACCAAGCGATGGTAATCCTCGATAACTTGATGTTGATAAAGATAAAACAAAAATTGGTTGACGGCTGAAAGCTTCCTTTTTTGAACAGCTGGTTTAAAATCTTTAATCGAAGCTTGATAAATTCGAAGATTGGTATCTGAGACATGGTTATGAACAGTATCCACGAACTGATCCAAATCATAAGAATAAGCCGTCTGTGAATTTTCACTTAAGTCTTTTTCTTTGATAAAACTAGCTATGTATTCTTTCATTTTTTCCTCATCTCATATTCGTGTGAGAAATTGTGCATGAGGGAGTTGATGGCTTTTAAAATGGATTTTCGAGTGATGATTCCTTCAAAGACTCCATCCTCTGAAACAACCGGTAGAAAGGATTCCTCTACCAACTTATGTAAGACTTCCGTCACAGTATAGTCTTTTCCAAGGCGCTCCCCATCCGTTTTTGTCATATGAACGATGTCCATGGATGAAAAGACTTCATCAGAATAATCATGTTTCATTTGGTAAGAAAGAATATCTGTTAAAGAAATCGTCCCTACGTATTTCATTTGATCGGTCACAACAGGAACGCGAGTGTAGCTAATTTGACTCAGCACCAAGATGGCATGATCCACATTATGCGTATCAATCAAGACAGCCAAATTGCGCGCTGGAGTCAAAAAAGTCTTTTCTTCTCGGAGAATAAACTCCTCAAATTCCTTGGCGATCATCGATCAAACTCCTTTGTAAGAGGTTCATAGACCTCATGTTTCCGATTTAAAAATTCAACTCGATAGGAATCTGCATCAATTTCCACTTTAGCATAGAGGCACTCTTGAATGGCCCCCCTCGGTAAACTGACTGACCCAGGGTTCAGAAAAAGGGTACGCCCTTCCTTCCAAGCATCCGGAATATGCAGATGGCCATAGAGGCAGATATCTGCATCTTCTTCCTGGGCCCACAAATCTAACTTTTGAAAACTAAAATTAATTTGGAAAAGATGACCATGGGTTTGAATAATCCGAGTAGGACCCAATTGCGTCACCAGACGTTCGGGGTACTCCCCATAAAAGTCCATGTTCCCTTTGACAACATGAATGCCTTCCCATACAGGGTCGGTACTTTCTAACTCAGAATCACCGTTGTGAAAAATGGCATCGACCTTTCCTTTATAGTGGTTTTTGATTTCTTCTACGATCTGACGATCGCCATGAGAATCGCTCATGACGATAATTACTTGTTCTGCCATGCTGGGAATACCTCCACTAATTTCTTCACGGCTAAAGCACGATGCGATTGTTGATTTTTCTCCTCTAGAGTTAGTTGAGCAGATGTCTTACCTGTTTCTCCTACCAGAAAGAGGGGATCATAGCCAAACCCGTTCTCACCTTTTGGTTCAAAATTGATATATCCTGGCCAATCCGCCTCCACAACAAGGCTCTCCTTACCAGGACTGGCAACCACTAAGGTTGTATGAAATTTTGCTGACCGATCCTTCAATTCAAAGACCATCGCCAACTCGTGTAAGAGCTTGGCATTGTTCTCTAAGTCGGTCGCTCCTACACCTGCAAAGCGAGCAGACCAGACACCTGGTAAGCCCCCAAGGATATCGACCATGAGTCCTGAATCATCTGCCAACACCATTTTCCCTGTTAGCTGTGAAATTGTCTCAGCTTTTAGGCGAGCATTTTCTTCGAAAGTCATTCCTGTTTCAGCGACTTCTGGAAGATCTGGATAGTCATTGAGATTCTCGACTTCAAAACCCATTTGTTCAAAGATCTGACGAAACTCTTTGGTTTTTCCTTCATTCCGAGTAGCGATTAGCAAGCGATCCTTAAGACCTTCCTGGCCCAAAAAATCTGCAAGTGGAAGACCATTCTTTGGCAGATAAACAGAGAGCAATTGCTCTCCTTCTACAATGAGAAGAGCTCCTTGACGCTGCACGATTTCAATTTTGCGACCTAGTGTTTCCTCAACGATTTGAAAGAGGAAGGTCAAAAACTGCAAACTAGAGGCGTAACGAACAACCGTTACATTTAGGGGAAAGCCCAAATCTGTGTCTCCAACTAGTGATTCTACTAGGTCAACAAGCTCAGAAGCTTCTGAAGAGACTTCACTATATTCGTTATAGTCACTCCGATCTCCCCATTCAGCTAGAAACCAATTTAAGGCATCTTTGTATTCATAAATCTTTTGGTTCATAATTCTACATGCTCCACATGAACGACTTGATGCAACCAAGTCTTGGCAATCGCTGCAAAACTGGCTGCATTGGCCGTTGTATAAAACTGATGGTGGCAGTCCTCCAGTTGACGACTGCGATTAATCTCAAAGTAGTTGAGCAAGACCGAGATATCCCGGACACACTCAGCACCGCTATCAATTAACTGAACCTCTGGCCCCATGACATTTTGAATAATAGGGCGAAGGAGAGGATAATGGGTGCATCCCAAAACCAGTGTATCTACTTTCCCAGCCAAAGGTTTCAAGGTTTCATAGACAACTTTTTTTGTAACACTGGACTGCAACTCATTAGATTCAACCAGAGGGACAAATTTCGGACAAGCTAAACTCTCTACTGCCATTTCTGGTGACAGGCTTTGAATTTTTTTCCGATAAATATCTGAAGCGACCGTCATTGGGGTCCCAATGACTCCAATTCGTTTGCTTTTTGTCGCCTTGATCGCTGCGGAAGCTCCTGGCAAAATCACTCCTAGAACGGGGATATCCAAGGCTTCTTTCACCTCTTCCCATACAACAGCTGTCGCCGTATTACAGGCCAAAACAATCATCTTCACATTTTTCGTTAGGAGAAAACGAACCATCTCCCAAGTATAGTCACGAATTTGATCTGCTGGTCTCGGGCCATAAGGTGCTCTAGCGGAATCACCAATATAGACCACCTCTTCATGGGGGAGTTGCCGCATCAATTCGCTAACAACGGTTAACCCTCCGACACCCGAATCCAAAAAACCAATTGGTCGATTGTCCATCTGCCTTCCTTTCAAAACAAGGGACCAAGAAAAATCTTAAAGTCCCCCTACTTATTTTATTGTGTCATCTGTTTTGCTTTTATTTCTTCTTCGTATTCAAAGATGCTTTTTGTTGATTCAGAATTTGACGGTAAACTTGTTGCACCTTCGCTTCACTTGGACGTTGACCACTAGCTCCCAACAATGTACGAACTGCTTCAACATTCAAACGTGGGTTTGATGCAAATTCTTTTTCAAACTGCTTGCGAAGTAGGTACATACCTGCCAACATTCCACCAAAGAAAGCAAGGATAATCAATAAAATTGTCAAAAATGTAGACATAAGTGTTTTTCTCCTAAATTCAATATTTACACATTTTCTATTATACCAAAAAGGCCCTATTTTTCAAAGTCAAAGCCATACAATGTTGCAAAGTAATCCTCTGGTTTTTCGGCCCGTCGGATGAGACGAGTTTGGCCTGATTCTTCTAATAAAATCTCCGCAGAGCGGAGCTTGGCATTGTACTGATAGCCCATGGAATATCCATGCGCTCCTGTATCATGGATGACCAAAAGATCCCCAATTTCAGAGACAGGAAATTCCCGATTTTTGGCAAACTTGTCATTGTTTTCACACAAACTACCAACAATGTCTACTATTTCTGTCTTTCCATCTGGTCGATCCAGATTAGTGATATGGTGGTAGGCCCCGTACATAGCGGGACGGAGGAGGTTGACAGCCGAAGCATCTACTCCTAGATAGGTCCGATAAGTCTGTTTCTTATGGGTGACATGGGTGACCAATAGGCCATGTGGGGCTAGCATAAAGCGGCCTAATTCCGTATAGATTTTCACTTGATCTAAGCCCACTGGAACTAAAATGTCCTCGTAAGCCCGACGAACACCTTCCCCAATCACAGCAATATCATTTGGTTGGTCTTCTGGTTTGTAGTTCACTCCAACCCCACCAGAGAGGTTGACAAAGTCCAAGGTAACCCCTGTCTTTTCAACTACTTCTACTGCCAACTGGAATAATTGCTTAGCCAATTCTGGATAGTAATCATTGGAGACGGTATTCGAAGCTAAGAGGGCATGGATCCCAAATCGTTTGACTCCTAAATCTTTCAACTCCGTAAATGCTTGGATCAATTGCTCCTTGGTCATGCCAAACTTAGCCTCTTCAGGATGGTCCATGATATCCGTTCCCAGTTCAAACACCCCTCCTGGATTATAGCGGCAAGAGATGACCTCCGGTAGTGTCGCAACAGATTGTAGGAAGGCTACATCTTCGTAG
This sequence comes from Streptococcus sp. DFI.7.26, assembly GCF_022240605.1. Classification (NCBI taxonomy): domain Bacteria; kingdom Bacillati; phylum Bacillota; class Bacilli; order Lactobacillales; family Streptococcaceae; genus Streptococcus; species Streptococcus sp. DFI.7.26. The sequence goes on from NZ_JAKOGN010000002.1 coordinate 231,426, forward strand.
GCATCCAAGTTGATAGTCGCTCCTAGCTGACGGGCAAAGACCATCTCTTCAGCCGGTGTATTGTTGGAAGAAAACATGATTTCTTGGCCTGTAAACCCTAATTTTTGTGCCATCAACAATTCCACATAGCTAGCACAGTCCACGCCACAGCCTTCTTCTTTGAGGATTATTAGGATGGCTGGATTAGGGGTCGCTTTGATAGCGAAATACTCCTTAAAGCCTGGATTCCAAGAAAAGGCTTGATGGAGGGCACGAGCTGTCTGCCGGATCCCAGCTTCATCATATAGGTGAAAGGGAGTTGGATAGGTTTCCGTAATTTGTTTTAATCTTTCTCTACTAATAAATGGACGTTTCATGTGAAGATTCTCTTTTCTATCAATTTTCTTTAGTATATCACAAGTTTTCCAACAAAAAAAGCCGGTTTCCCGGCTCTTTCGATTAATCGTTGCGTCCAAAAATACGCAAGATATTGATGAACAAGTTGATGAAATCAAGATAGAGTTCCAAAGCCAAAGCAACAACCCAACCATTGGTTGGCTGACCATTGGATTGTTCATAGACATAACGAATCTTTTGGTTATCCCAAGCAGTCAAACCTGCAAAGATGATAACACAAAGAATGCTAAGGACATAATCCATACCAGAGCTTTGTAAGAAGATGTTCGCAATCGAAGCAATGATAATACCAATCAAGGCCCCCATAAATGCTCGTCCCATTCCAGACAAGTCTTTTTTGGTCACACGACCAATGGCTGACATGATGAAGAACATCAAGGCACTAACGACGAAGGCTTTATAAACTGTCGCTTGAGCATAGCGTGCAATGATAAAACTCAAGGTAAAGCCATTCAGAGCTGAATAAGTTAAAAAGAGAGGCAAGGCCATGGGATTGTTTTTCACAGATTGTCTCGAAGCGACCAAGACCAAAATCAATTCAACAGCAATGGCAATATAGTAGACCCATGGAGCCTGAGTTAGAATATATATGAAGGTTTCTTGGAAAATGGTCATCATCAATGCTGAGACGACAGCAGAAACTCCAACTCCAACCCCGACTAAAGAATAAATTTTGCTATAAAAGCTATTAAGACCACTTTGTTCGTGGATAACGGTTTGTTGATTCATCATCAATCATTCCTTTCAAACTTAAATTATTATGATTTTAACATTTTTCGATGGAAAAGTCTCCTCTTTGACCACTTTTTTCTCATTGGTTCTGAGGCTTCTTTGATCGCCCAGTATTTATCGACCATGGTCACGAGGAAAGATTCTTTGTAGCGAGGTGGAGCAAGCGTCAAGCCCCACATATGTTTGAGGATGATGTCCTCTTCTTTTTTATTGAGGCTTGTTATCTTTTTGGCATTTCGGACAGCTATCCGAGGATGTACCCAGGCATGGCTCTTGTTAAATTTGACCTGCCGCCAGTCGTAGTAAAAAAGATCGTGTAAGAGAGCTCCCCTTGCTGTACTTTTGGTATCCCAGCCCATCTTCTTAGAAATGCGGTAGCTGGTGTAGCTAACGTGAATGGAATGCGCCAAACGGTTGGAATGAATATGGTGGGGAATTTCCTTTAATTTTTGAAGTTTGGGATGCTGGATCAAATGTCCGACTTCAGCCATATATTCTTTGTCTTGTCGATACATGCGTCTCACCTCCTCTATCTGACTAACGCACTATTCTTCAATCATAGAAAAGATCAAAATCCCTGCAGCAACAGCGACATTCAGACTCTCTGCCTGACCTGGCATGGTGATATGAACCAGCTGATCTGCCTTCTCAGCCATCTGGTCACTAATACCTTGTCCTTCATTCCCCATGACCAGTACAAAAGCAGGGACTTTCTCCACTTGCTTATAGTCAATAGAATCCTGAGACAAGGTGGTCGCATAGATGGGTAGCTGACTTTCTTCAATGGCTGTTAAGAGTTGCTCTTTAGGCAAACGGATAACAGGAAGATGAAAATGACTCCCCTGCATAGAGCGCAAGGTTTTCATATTATACAAATCTGCTGATTGATCGGTTAGAAGCACCCCGTCAAAGCTTGCTGCGTCAGCAGTCCGAATCATGGTTCCGACATTTCCTGGATCTTGAACATCCTCTAACAATAAATACCGTCCTTGAGCCAGCTGAAGATGCTGGATTGGCTGTATCTTAATTTCTGCCACGATTCCTTGAGGGCTTTTGGAATCAGCAATTTCTGCTAAAACCTCAGGAGTTACGATGGTCACCTTCGTATCTTTCTTGACCTTATCTACAGACTCTTCCAGAACAAAGACTTGTTCAATCGGAGCCTGATGATTGATAGCTTCTTCATAAAGATGCCAGCCTTCGATCAGGTAGGAGTCGATTCGGTATTTTTTTTGATGAAGTTTTTTAACTTTTTTGATCCCATTATTGGACTTAGAGGTTATAATATTCATAAGACTATTATACCACATTCACAGGAGGAGCTTCTCCGTCCTGAGTAGGAATTCAAGCACAAGGAGGACAAGCATGCAAAAAGTTGAAATGACAGCCCAAGGTCGAGTTCAAGGTGTTGGCTTCCGTTGGGGAGTTTATAGCTTAGCACTAGAAATTGGAGGCATTACAGGTCGGGTCTGGAACAATGATGACGGAACGGTCACTATCCTTGCTACCTGCGAAGACAATGCCCGCATGGCCAAATTTATCCAAGAAATACGAAAAGGTCCTACTCCTTTTTCAAAGGTTTCTTATCTGGACGTCCATCTGGCAAACTTCGAACCCTACAAAGATTTTAAAATTTCAAATTAAGTCCAGAGAACTATTGTTAATTTGATAAAAAAACAGTAGAATAGAAAGGTATTATTTAAAATTAAAGGATTATAACTCGTGAAAAAATATAAACGTTATCTACTTGCTGCTCTCAGCTTGTCTGCCCTCCTCCTCTTAACAGGATGTGTCAGCATCGACAAGACAACCAAACAACCAACTGGTTTCGTCTGGAACCTCATTGGAAAACCGATGGGGGAAGCCATCAATTTCTTTGCGACAGATCTTGGACTTGGCTTTGGACTGGGGATTATCTTAGTAACCGTAATCGTTCGAATCATCATCTTCCCTCTAGGTATTTATCAATCTTGGAAAGCAACCTACCAGTCTGAGAAGATGAACTACCTAAAACCAATCTTTGCGCCGATCCAAGAACGCATCAAAAATGCGGAGACTCAAGAAGAGAAATTATTGGCCAACTCTGAATTGATGGATGCTCAAAAAGCAAATGGTGTCAGCCCATTCGGCGGCATTGGCTGTTTGCCTTTGTTGATTCAAATGCCTTTCTTCTCTGCCCTATATTTTGCAGCTCAATACACTCCAGGTATTAGCAAGGACTCTTTCCTTGGCATTGGTCTCGGTTCAAAAAGTCTAGCTTTAACCTTAGTTGTTGCTGTTCTTTACTACATTCAAAGCATGCTCTCTCTCCATGGTATAGAAGATGAAAACCAAAGAGAAACTATGAAGAAAACAGCTCTCGTAAGCCCTATTATGATTGCAGTCTTCTCTTTGATGGCACCAGCTGGTGTCACTCTCTACTGGGTAGTCGGTGGTTTCGTACAGATTATTCAACAATTTGTCATCAACTACCTCATCCGTCCAAGATTGCGCAAACAAGTTGCTGAGGAATATAAAAACAACCCTCCAAAAGCTCCAGCATCCAATGGACGTCGTGTAAAAAAAGATATCACACCTACTAATCCAACCAACGCTAAACGTTCCCTTCCAACTAACGGAAACAAAAAACGAAACGCTGGAAAACAACGCAACCGTAACTAACACTAGCAAAAAGGCCGAGATATCATCTCGGCTTTTCCATTACTACAAAAAAAATGAGAGTGACTCACTCTCATTTTTTATTCTGTTTTTTCAACGTTTAAGATTTTCACTTGGTAGCTTCCTGCTGGAGTTTCAATCGTCACAGTGTCCCCTGTTTTGTTACCAATTAAGGCATGACCGATTGGACTTTCATTTGAGATCTTACCAGCAAAAGCATCCGCTCCAGCTGAACCAACAATAATGTAAACATCTTCTTCGTCTTCGCCAATTTCTTGCACGGTAACTGTTTTTCCGATTGCTACTTCATCAACAGCGACAGCATCGCTGTCGACAATTTCAGCATAACGAATTTTTGTTTCTAGGCTGGAGATTTGCCCTTCAACAAAAGCCTGTTCGTCTTTAGCTGCTTCGTATTCACTGTTTTCTGAAAGGTCTCCGTAAGAACGAGCAATTTTAATCCGCTCTACAACTTCTGGACGACGAACTAATTTCAATTCTTCTAATTCTAGTTCTAACTTTTGCTTTTCAGCTAGGGTCATTGGATAGGTTTTTTCTGCCATATTTCTTTCTCTTTTCTATTATTTTTTCGAACTAAAAAGGTGTGGCATGCCACATCCTCCTTAGTTTGAGCTGCTTTCTGTTAATTTGCTATTCACGTGTTCTTCCACGTTTTTAGTGTGTTCCTCATAAGTTTTTGCAAAATAGACTTCCCCAGTCTCTACATTTGCTACAAAGTAGAGGTAGTCTGTCTTGCTTGGGTTAACGGCTGCTTCAATTGCAGATACCCCTGGACTATCTACTGGACCAGGCATCAAACCAGTATTCTTGTAGATATTATAAGGTGAATCGATATTGGTGTCAATCGTTGCGTCTTCTTTTAGTGTCGTCTTCTTGCCTAATTGGCCTTGTGCGTACAAGATAGCAATATTACTTTGAAGAGGCATATCTTGATTCAAACGGTTATAAAAGACGCTTGCAATATCCTTGCGGTCTTTATCGGTAGCACCTTCTTTTTCAATCAAAGAAGCCAGCGTCAATGCCTCATTGACATCAATATTTTTAGCTTCCATGGTGTCATAGTAGGCTGAAAGATTTTGGTCCATTGCAGCTAACATCTGGTCTACAAGATCTTCCATTTTACTAGTTTTTCCATAGCCATAAGTAGCTGGGAAGAGATATCCCTCCAAGCGGTAGCGTACGCCACTTTCTTTGGACGGCAAGGTTGCTAGTAACTTAGGATATTTGGCTACCATCTTTTCAATAAAAGCATCATCTTGGATGACTTTTAAGAATTCTTCTTGCGTATATGGAGTCTTGGCACCAGATTTGGAGCTTGCATCCACAGATACCACTTTCGCGATTTGATCAATCGTGTAACCCTCAGGAATCGTAATTTTTCCTAAAACTGGTGGTTCTGGGGTTTTAGTCCCTTGCTCTTGCAATTTTTGAATAATGGTATCGAGATCCATACTCTTTTGTAGATTGAAATAACCGGATTGGAAGTTCCCATAATTCTTGAACTTGGTGTAATAGTTGAAGAACTGGCCATTCTTAATCAAGCCTTTTTTCTCCAAAATAGTTCCAATTTCACGATTGCTAGAACCAGCAGGTATTTCAACGGTTACAAACTCTGTAGCCTTGGCATCCATGGCATTTAAGTTAGATTGAACATAGGTCACTGCAAAAATTCCAGTTGCAATTATTAAAACTAAAAGAATTCCTAAAACCGTCAAGACAATCCGCTTCGCAATAGTATTCTGTTTTTTCTTTTTTTGAACACGTTGGTCACGATCCTTGCGCGAAACACTAGATACCGGTTTTTCTTTTCTCGAAACAGCTACAGGCTGACTTGAACTTTCTGCTTCTCGAGTTGGCTCTTCGATTGGTAGAGGTGTTTCTTCTTGGTTCTCTTCGGCTACTTCCTGAATTGCAGGGACCTCTGTAACCTCTGGCACTTCTACTCTTTCTACTTCCACTGGAATCTCTACTGTTTCCTGAACCTCAGACTCTTCTGACACAAGCTCTGGAAGCGTTCCTTCCGTCTCGCCTTCTTTTTTTTCTGGAATAGAGATTTCTTGAACAGGTAAGTCATATTCTTTTTCAGCTTGTAAAATCTGCTTATTGGCTTCTTCAAGATCACGGAGAATTCGCTCTTTAAAGCTTAATAATTTTTCATTCTCTTGTTGGTTATCAGTCAAATACTTGACCTCCCTTGTCATAATCCTTAATATTATATCTTAAAAGGGATAGAAAAGCAATAGGAACGAGGCTTGAGCGCCTCAAATCCTATTGATCAGTTACTTGATGGAACCTCCCATACTAAATCGTACCAAACTTCTCCAGCATAGTTAGAGTCCGAGCGTCCTTCGTTTACAAAGCCGTTCCTTTCATAATACTCAATCAAGTAATCATGACAGGTCAAACTAACCCCTTCCCGTCCTTCTTCTAAGGCAAGATTTTTCATGGCTTCAAGCAGGGCTTTCCCGACCCCTAAGCCTTGGACAGACGGGGAAATCGAAAGACTCGTAAGGGTAATATAACCTCCTGGTAGATGGGACTCGTCTTTTACGTCCGCTGTAAAAGAGCGGTCCTCGACATATCTAGTTTGTGTCACTGGGCCTTCTAAATAGCCTAGGAGTTGGCCATCCTTGTCAGCGACTAAAAAGCTATTATTAAACGTTTCAATATGTTTTGCAAGCACCGTCTTATCTATTGCCTCTTCTGGACTAAAATTTTCCAGTTCTATGGCAACGATGGCTTCTAAATCCTTCATAGTTGCACGACGAATGTTCATTTTTCTTCCTTTCTATAGGGATAGGTGCCACATTAGGTGATAGCCCTCCACTCCTTCTTCCTTATCCCCTATCTCTAGTTGAAAATCATTCATTTCAAAATACGGAATCAACTCCTCTTGGCAGGTCACATGAATCCCTAACAAGGATTCTTGAGCTACAAGAGACTTGAGTGTGGCGAGTAGCAAGGTGCCAAACCCTTGTTTTCTAAAGTCTGGAAGAATTTCCAACCACAATAATTTTAAAGAGGGATTTTCGAACTGCTCCTCCATCTGAATCAGGCAACTTCCAATCACTTGCCCTTCAAATTCCAAGACCAGGGTTCTAAATCCATTCAGTTCTTGCTGATCCGCTCTTTGAAAAGAAAAATTTTGGGACGTGATCTGTTCGATCTCATCCCAATCATTTTCTTTAGCAAACCGAATCCTAACGCTTGGTTGCATGGTATCTCCCTATTGAACGTTATTGGTCAAGTTCCCAAGCAAACGTTCAAATGAATATTCATAGGTCTGGATATCTCCTGCTCCCATGAAGACATAAACGGCATTGTCATGATCCAAGAGTGGAGAAACATTTTCAGCTGTAATCACACCGGATTTCTTAATAATTTTCGCTTCTAGATCTTCTACTTTGACATCCCCATGATCCACTTCACGAGCTGATCCATAAATCTGTGCCAAGTACACCGCATCTGCCTGATTCAAGGCATCCGCAAACTCATCCAAGAGGGCAATCGTCCGAGTAAAAGTATGAGGTTGGAAGACCGCTACGATTTCCTTACTTGGATACTTTTGACGTGCCGCATCCAAAGTAGCAATGATTTCAGTTGGATGGTGGGCAAAGTCATCAATGATGACGGTATCGTTGACAATCTTTTCTGTAAAGCGACGTTTGACCCCGCCAAATGTTTTTAAGTGTTCCCGAACTAAATCAAGATCGAATCCAGCGATATAAAGCAAGCCGACAACCGCTGTAGCATTCATGATATTGTGACGTCCGAAGGATGGGATTTGGAACTGTCCCAAATCTTCTCCACGGAAGTGAACAGTAAAGGTTGATCCAGTAGTAGAACGCAAGAGATCACTGGCTACAAAATCATTGCCCTCTTCTTCAAAGCCATAGTAATAGATTGGGGCATTAGCTGTAATCCGACGAAGCTCAGGATCTTCCCCATAGATGAACAAGGCTTTGGAGATTTGTTTGGCATAATCATTGAAGGCATTAAAGACATCTTCTAGGCCAGTAAAGTAGTCAGGATGGTCAAAATCAATATTGGTGATAATCGAATACTCTGGGTGGTAAGGCATAAAGTGACGTTCGTACTCGTCTGATTCAAAGACAAAGTACTTAGCACCTTTGGAACCACGGCCAGTTCCATCACCAATCAAATAGCTGGTATCTGTGATATTAGACAAGACATGGGACAAAATCCCTGTAGTAGAAGTTTTCCCGTGAGCTCCTGCTACTCCCATGCTGACAAAATCACGCATAAATTCACCCAAGAATTCATGGTAGCGTTGATAGGTGTAGCCTTGAGCATCTGCATAAGCAATCTCTACATTATTTTCAGGTTTAAACGCATTCCCTGCGATCAAGATTTGATCACCGGTAAGATTTTCTTCACTGAATGGTAAAATGGTAATCCCTGCCTGCTCTAAACCTCTTTGTGTAAAGTAATATTTCTCCACATCAGATCCTTGTACAGTGTGTCCCATCTGATGGAGCATCAGAGCCAAGGCGCTCATACCTGCTCCTTTTATTCCGATAAAATGAAATGTTTTTGACATAGTTTCTCCTCCTGCTAGTCCAGATTGGTCACATCGAGTTCTTGTTTAATGGGTCTCGTTTGGATGTTTTGATGATCCTTGTTATAGATTTGACTCTTTTTCAAAAAATCATAATTATTCTTCTTTGGCTTTTCTTCTTGGTGGGACTCTTGAACCGGAAGTTCCTCTGCCTCCTCTAAAAGAATCAATTGCTCTTGTTTCAGTCGCTCGCCATATTTGATTAATTCACCTGGATTTTCTTTTTGAAAAGGAGCTGTTGGCTTCACTTTTGGCATGAAAGAAGGGGTGAATTTTTTCCGATTGGGTTTAGAGGCGATATCTGCTGTTAAATAAGGAGCCGTTCGCTTCTTTTTCAAATCAGCTCGCGCTGCTTCACGCGCCTCTTCTGCGTAGCGATTTGCCGGGCTCTTTTTATCAACAGGTTCCTTGAAATCCGGAGCCATTGGCTGCCTTCTTGACTTGGGCACTTCAAATGGTTTTTGAAGAGACTTTTGAAGGGGTTTCTGATAGGGCTGCTCTGCAGTTTTTCCAGTAGCAATCGGCTCCCATTCTAAATAATTTTTATCTGTATACTCTCCAAGAATATTACTAATGAAGTCCCCGTCATCATATAAATTCATATGGGGCATTTGAGTTAGCATGATTTCATCATCTGCTACTTGTGGGAAATGCTTATCCGTCATCCTTCTTCTTCCTTTCGACACTTCATTAATTATAAACTATTCATTATATTTTTCAAGTTATTCCACCGAAATACCCAAAATTTCCCGAATTTCTTCAATAGAAAGACTAGAGCGCGTTTCGGTACCATCTAATATGGTAGAAACTAAATGACGTTTGCTGGTCTGGAGCTCTTGTATTTTTTCTTCAATGGTCCCTCGAGTGATCATCCGGTAGACCTCAACATTCTTATCTTGTCCCATTCGATGGGCACGGCCAATGGCTTGATCTTCTACCGCAGGGTTCCACCATAGGTCAACTAGAATAACCGTGTCCGCACCTGTCAAATTCAAACCAACTCCACCTGCTTTCAAGGAAATGAGAAAGGCATCTCCTTGACCGGAATTAAAGGCATTGGTCATGTCTTGGCGTTCATTAGCTGGCGTAGATCCCGTGATTTTAAAAGAAGTCATCTTCAGAGCGTCCAACTCTTTTTCAATGATATCTAACATCCCTCTAAATTGTGAGAAAATCAAAACCCGTTGGTTGCCATCTTTGATCTGCTCTAGCAGTTCTCGAAGGCTATCTAACTTTCCACTTTCTCCATCGTAGTCCTCTAAAAAGAGAGATGGCGTATCACAAATCTGACGAAGACGCATCAAGCCAGATAAGATTTCCATCTTACTGCGATTGAGTTCCTCTTCAGAAGAGCTTAGAATGCGATCTTGCATTTGCTTCAACTGAGCCAAATAGATTGTTTTTTGATCGTCAGCCAATTCATTCTTATAGGTCATCTCTATCAGATCCGGAAGTTCCTGCAAGACTTCACTTTTTTTCCGTCTCATGATAAAAGGCTTGACGTAGTGAGAAATGGTCTCTGGGCTCAATTGTTTAAATTCTTTTTTACCGGGAAATAAACCAGGAAGAACAATTTGGAAAATCGACCAGAGTTCCTCCACATGGTTTTCTATTGGTGTTCCCGACAAAGCAAAAGTATGAGGAACATCGAATTTCCGTAAGTATTGAGCAATTTTGGTTTGGGAATTTTTCATGACCTGCGCTTCATCCAAGATTAAGTATTGGTACTGATTTTCTTCGTATTGCTCTACGTCCTGACGGAAGGAAGCATAACTGGTAATCGCTACCTGAGGATTGCTTGCAATAATCTCGTCGCGACTTGCTTTAAGGCCATAAATGACCTCTACTTTCATTTGTGGGGCGAACTTTTCGAACTCCTCTTTCCAATTATAGATTAAACTAGATGGAGCTAAGATCAAAATCTTAGAATCTGATGTCACAACACTCGAGAGAAAGGCAATAGTCTGGAGTGTCTTTCCAAGTCCCATATCATCTGCCAAAATCCCCCCAAAACCGTAGTGATTAAGCATGGATAGCCAGCGGACTCCTAGTTCCTGATAATCTCGTAGTTTAGCTGTTACTTGCAGCTTACCTAATGGAAATTGCTCTGGATGAATCAAATCATGAGCCAAATGACGAAACTCTTCAGAAAATTGGACATTGTCAGCCGTCTCAAATAACTGGGAGAGCTGGAAAGCTGCAATGCGATTGGTTTGCAACTGCCCTGTCTTTGTCTTCTTTGCACGAAGATTCAATAAGGTCTGACTAATCCGCTTGGTTTCTTCATCAAAGATAAGGACCTTTCCTGTTTGACTGATATAATAGTCATTCTTCTCGATTAAGGCACTCATGACTTGGTCAACTTCAGAGGGATCAATGGAGTCAAATTCAAAACCAATTTCAAGCAGTCGTCCACTGGTTTGAATGTCAATCTTGGGCTTCTCCACCTGATACAAATCCAACAATTTCTCCGAAACTTCTACCTCTCCTAGTTGTTCAAATAATGGAAGGGTCTGCTGAAAGAAAGGATAGATTTGTTTAGGAAGAAGAGGAGACCGTTTGGTTTGAAAGTGATTGGTAAAACCAGCTGCCAAAATGGTTTCAAAAACCAAACGTTCCTTATCAAAATTACTGGAATAAGGCAGATTCTTAAGCTCTTGGTCAGAGCGAACGATACAATCTTCGTAGACAAATGCTACTTCTAACAACACTTTTCCCTGTTCAGATAAATCAAAAGTAAAGTGAGGTTGAAAATCATGGATATAGAAGTTACTTGGTGCTTTCACCTCACCAATTTTCCTGAATTGCTCTAAGCTATAGGTCAATTTGGTCTGATCCGACAAATCAAACTGAACATGTCTCTTCTGATCACTGGATAGGGGTAAACTCTGAACAGCCTCTATCAAAATCTTTTGAAGTGGAGAGATTTGGTAAAAGTGGCCATTTGCCAAAAGAAAGCGACCTTCCACCATTTTATAGGAAGCCACTTGGACCTGTAGTTCGATAAACTCCTTCATTTCCACGACTTGGAAAGAAAACAAGCCTGAATCTTCCTGGAGTTCTTGAAAGAAAACTTCCTGATAGGTATCCATCCCGACTTCAAGGGTAAAGGACGGTAAATCCATCAATAATTGCACAGCCTCTTCAAAGAAGCTCATTGGAAAGTAAAGGTGACGACCTCCATTTGGAAAGAATAGAGCATCATGTACCGTGTCCCCCGATAATAACCCTTCTAAGAATCGTATCAAGGCGCGACTTTCAGGGTCAAAGGCCGCATAGGAAATCGGCTCATAATAACTTTTCCCAATCGCAAAATGGGACTGTTTTCTGATAGCTTGCAAAAAAGCCACAACATCCCGCACTACATACGTTCTCTCATCCGGTCTGCGATAGATACGAAGGGTCCACAAAAACTGACCAGAATAGTCGTCCACATGACCGGTTGCTGAGAGACCAAAACGGATCTCTTTACTTTCAATTTTTGGTAGGACCTGATCTAAAAACAAACTTCCAAAGGATACTTTTTCCTTTGTTTCTTGGCTTTCTGTTGCATCTTGCTCCAAACCAAGCAAGAGTTCCTTCCCTTTTTCATCATTTTTTAAAAAGGCTTCACCCGCAGCTAAATGCACACAGAATTTTTTCTTCTGGAAAAAATCACAACTACAAAAAATTGCTTGATCATCCAGGCTATATCGGAGGGAGTCATTGTCAATTCTGAAATAGAGGTACTGATTTTTCATTTCCTGTAGGGTTACTTTGCCGTTTTCATAGAGAAGGATTCCTTCTGAACGGATTTTCCCAGGAATTAATTTTGCCATATTTACCACCTTATGTTTATCTCCTTATTATATCATATCCCCTCTAAAATAGAAAAAGAAGACAAAGAATTGCAAAGAATTCAATACCTCATTTTACAATCATCTAAGTCCACTTTTCTTTTTTCATTCAAAAAGAGGCTGGGACAAAAGTCCTAGCCTCTCAATTGTCTTTGCATTGTCGAGCAAGACGCAGTGGTTGAGTGGGCTCTACTACGCTGATTTCATCAGCTTTTACAGCCCTACTCAACTGTGCGGAGGTGGGACGACGAAATCGAATTCTTACGAATGACCGATTTCTGTCCCACTCTCTTTATTTTATTCTCTTAAAACCTTCTTTTTTGAGGTTCTTGATATGATCTGAATAGTCGGCCAGTTCTCCAATCGTTTTTTTCTCATCGTTGGCTTTATTGAAGGCTTCAACATCTAGGTCTTGGTAGACGATTTTGGTATGAATCATCAGCCCATCCTCTTTCGTACGACTCACATCTGTTGTATAGCCCGAAATTCCTTTTTTGGAATCAACAATCTCTTTTTTTATATATTCGAATTCAGAGTCATCTTCAATATGTACATTAAAATTATCAGCCCAAAACTCTTCAGAGATCATTTGATTGGATCTATGTCGAATAGTCACTCGAACAAGACTGTCTTTAAATTTTTTCTCATAGGTTTCTTCTCTTTCAAGGCTGCAAGCTGTCAGTCCCAGAAATACAAAAAATGTGATAACAAGCAGGAGTCCTTGTTTCAAAATTTTCATAAAGCCCTACTTCCGTTTCCGAGCGATCAAATGAATCGGGGTTCCTTCAAAGACAAAGGCTTTCCGAATTTGATTTTCCAAGAAACGAAGATAAGAGAAATGCATGAGTTCTTCTTCATTGACAAAGACCACAAAAGTTGGTGGCTTGGTAGCAACCTGAGTCGCATAGAAGATTTTCAGGCGTTTTCCTTTATCTGTCGGTGTCGGATTAATGGCAATAGCATCCATAATGACATCGTTCAAGACAGCTGAAGGAATGCGAGTGTTTTGGCTCTCACTAATTTGCTTGATCATGTCTGGTAGCTTGTGCAAGCGTTGTTTGGTCAAAGCAGAGACAAAGATAATGGGTGCATAAGAAAGATATTGGAATTGATCGCGAATATCATCTTCCCATTGCTTCATGGTGTGGTTATCTTTTTCAAGGGTATCCCACTTATTGACCACGATAATCATTCCTTTTCCAGCTTCATGGGCAAATCCAGCAATCCGCTTATCGTACTCTCGAATACCTTCTTCCGCATTCAAGACCATCAAGACTACATCCGAACGATCGATAGCCCGCATAGCCCGCATCACAGAATACTTCTCTGTATTTTCATAGACCTTACCAGATTTCCGCATTCCGGCAGTATCAATCATGGTATATTCTTGGCCTTCAGCATCCGTGAAATGGGTGTCAATAGCATCTCGCGTAGTCCCAGCCACAGGACTAGCAATGACGCGGTCTTCTCCAAGGATGGCATTGATTAAGCTTGATTTTCCAACATTTGGACGACCAATCAAACTAAACTTAATGACGTCTGGGTTTTCTGCTTCACGATCCGTTGGAAGATTTTCAACGATGGCATCCAAGACATCCCCTGTACCAATCCCGTGTACAGATGACACTGGCAAGGGTTCTCCCAGGCCAAGAGCGTAGAAATCATAGATGTCATTTCGCATCTCTGGATTATCCACTTTATTGACCGCTAAAATGACTGGTTTGTGAGTCTTGTAGAGCATCCGAGCGACATATTCATCCGCATCGGTAATCCCTTCTTTTCCAGATACTACAAAGACAATGACGTCGGCTTCATCCATGGCAATCTCAGCTTGGTGCTTGATTTGCTCCATGAAAGGTGCGTCCACGTCATCAATCCCGCCAGTATCGATAATACTAAATTGGTGGTTGAGCCACTCCGCCGTTGCATAAATACGGTCCCGAGTAACTCCTTCGACATCCTCGACAATGGAAATCCGCTCACCGGCAATCCGGTTAAAGAGCGTGGATTTCCCGACATTAGGACGTCCTACAATGGCAACAGTAGGTAAAGCCATGGTATCCTCTTTTCTCTTATTTTTCTAGTTGGTGTTTCTTTAATAACTCTGCCGTAGCAACTGGTTCCTCCTGTCCAAATTGGGCAGCCAAGCGTTGACTCCAAGTATCTGTTGCCCGTGCTCCAGCATAGGCAGTCTGTACTTGGTCAAAGGCTTCAATCACCTCAGGAGTCTGCACTTGATAGCTTTCCTCAAATACAACAGCTTCCAAAGGAAGGCGTGGTTTAACAGGATGATTCTGATTTGGCACCCCTAAAGCCATCCCAAAGACAGGATAGGTATAGTCTGGTAAATTAAATAATTTAGCCACTTCAGAAGCTTGATAACGCACCAAGCCGATAATGACCCCTCCATAGCCTAAACTCTCTGCAGCCAACAAAGTATTTTGACCTGCCAAGGCAGCATCTACAGAAGTAATCAACAAATTATCCGGTCCTTCTGGATGGAATTGATCCGTATGCATCCGAACCCCTTTTTCAGCTCGGTTGAGATCTCCTACAAACAATAGGAAGACAGAGGATTGACGGATGGCCTCCTGAGGGACAAATTGATACAGTGCCTCTTTCTTTTCTTGGCTTCTCACTAAGATGATGGAATAGGACTGAAAATTTTTCCAAGAGGAAGCCATTTGCCCAGCTGTTAGGATCGCTCGAAGATCTTCCTCCTTGATATCCTCCTCTTTAAAGCGACGGACAGAGGAATGAGATTTCATCAAATCAATAACGGTATTCATCGACGATTTTCTCCTTCTAGGCGCACTTCTTTAGCCAGGAACTTTATTCGCTCCATGACACGTTTAGCTTGCCAAGTCTCATCTCCATTCCGAGACGTAGCAAAATGACGTTCCAAGTCTTCAAAATTGAAATTGGAGGTAAAGAAGGTTGGAAGAATCTCCTGCATCCGGTGTTGCAAAATCACTTGCAAGACTTCATCCCGCACCCAAGGCGACATTTGCTCTGCCCCAATGTCATCAAGAATCAAGATTTCAGCCTTCTTGACTTGATCCAGCATCTCTTTAACTTGGCCTGTATTAATGGCATTTTTGACATCGATGACAAAGCTTGGAAAATGCAGAATCGTTGAAGAAGCCTGCCGTTTTTCAGATAAGTCGTGGGCAAGGGCTGCCATCATATAGCTTTTCCCAACTCCAAAATCTCCATATAGAAAAATCCCTTTACGGGCTTGAGGATAGGAAGCAACAAAATTGGCCAACTCTTCAAAGGCTCCAAAACGTCCCCGATCATCCAAGTCAACTTTCGCTAAGGAAGCTTCCCTCAAGGTGCTTGGCAAGTTGATCAGCTGCAAGCGTTTATTGATAGCAGCTTGTTTTTGTGCCTCAATCAACTCAGGTGTCTCTTCATAGGAAACATCCGCATAGCCTTCATTCATGACCAATACAGGCTTATACCCTCTTGCAATATAATCTTCATCCCCGAGGACAAAGCGATTTCGTTCACTGATGTATTGGTTAAATTTTGAAATGCTACGACGGATTTCTGCTTCCGACAAGGCTTCCTTTTGAATAAAGCTTGCAATCTCAGGTTCGGCGAGAATTTGAGCTACCAATTCTTCATAATTGAACTGCTGTGATCGATTCATCTGGGACATGGTTTTCCCTACGCTCTCCATTTACTCCCCTCCTTGATTTAATTTATCGAGCAAGGCTCGTTTTTGTTGTTCTAGATTAGCCTGTTCTTCCTGGCTGGTCTGATTGGTATAGTTAGGCTGACTCCACTTAGGAACATTGGTTTTTCCAGTCGCTTGTCCACTCTTAGTTGCTTTCTCTTTTGCTTTTTGTGTATGGGAGTCTTGGCGCTGGCGGATCTTCAGGACAGCCTCTTCAGCCGTTTTAATTCCCTCATACGCAAAATCATTCCCAACTTTTAAGGCATATTTTTCATTGAGATTAGCAGAAGCAACCTTATTAAAGGTCAACAACAAGATCACGTTTATGACTTCATCTAATAGGCCTAACTGGGCCAAGTCAGAAATTACTTGGCGTTCTGATTGGGTCACAACAGCCTTACGCGCTTTTTTTATTCCTGCTAAAAATTGACGACTGGTCTTATTTTTAGCTTCCCGGATAATGGCCCTTTCCTGCGGAGTGAACTCATCCTTACCTTTTTCT
Source organism: Streptococcus sp. DFI.7.26 (assembly GCF_022240605.1). Classification (NCBI taxonomy): domain Bacteria; kingdom Bacillati; phylum Bacillota; class Bacilli; order Lactobacillales; family Streptococcaceae; genus Streptococcus; species Streptococcus sp. DFI.7.26. The sequence goes on from NZ_JAKOGN010000002.1 coordinate 247,832, forward strand.
TGTGGCTCTTGGGTCAGTTTTTGTCTCATCCGTTTGGTCGAAATGACCAAATTAACCGCTGTCTCCTTGGCCAACAGATAGGTCTCGTACCAAGTCCAATTCTTCTCTTCGGTGATGGCATAAAGAACTAAGAGGTCCTCTTGTTCGTTCTCAAAACGAAGGCCATCCCGTACCATTAATTGTTTAAAGTGCTCTAAACTGAAGGAAGATACTTTCCTCTGAGGGGTCGAAACACCATCAATCCCAAAAATAGAGGCAAAGTTCACCTTCCGTTTCTCTCCCTCTGGTTTTTCAGGAAGCAAGTCACGAACTGCTGCTTCTCCTATTTTTTTCTCCAGCAACTTCTGATAAGCAACATTGGCGAAAAATTGATCTGCTTCTAGCGGAGCCAAAAATCGGAACTGAATTCCTTCATCTGTCTCAAAAACCTCTAGTAAATTCATGGCAATCAAACGGTCTAGACTTTCGAGAAAATGAGCGAAACCTAGATCCAAATGATTTAAAACAACAGCAATCAGCCGTTTTTCTTTCCCCTGATCATAGAGACTCAGCAGAAAAGTATATAATTGACTTGCTTGAACACCTAATATTGGTCCATACAGATGCGTGAAAGAGGCTCCTGTAGGCGCTAAATAATTATTCTTCAAGAAAGAAAATGAAGTATTGGGCTTCATCTATTTTTCCTTTTTCTTCTTCGTTCCTTTGGTAATCTGCTTTAAGAGACTTTCCAATTCACCAACATCCTTGAAACTACGATAGACACTCGCAAATCGAACATAGGTAATTTCGTCCAATTCTGCTAACTCGTCCATGACAAGTGATCCGATATAGTCACTCTGGATCTCATTTTCACTCTGACTACGAATCTTTTGTTCGATTCGCCCCACAATTTCCTCAATTTCGTCACTCGACACGGGACGTTTCTGAGCAGATCGAATAATCCCATTAAATATTTTATCTCTAGAAAACTGTTCCCGGGTGCCATCTTTTTTCACCACAACAAGAGTCCGCTCTTCTACTCGTTCATAAGTGGTGAAGCGATGATGACATTCATCACATTCTCTTCTTCTACGAATCGTTTTTCCATCTTCTGCCTGGCGACTATCTACAACACTAGACTTATTTCCGCCACATTTTGGACACCGCATGGACACCCTCCTTATCGTTTCTTAATACTTTATTCTATCATATTTAGGGCTAAAGTGAAAGCAAGGGAAATAAAGAAAATCCCTAGCCTCCTGGAGGGATAGGGATTTGAATATTATGGTAAATACAAGTCAGCTGACAAACCATAATGGTCGCTGACGAGAGGCTGACTAGAACCATCAAACACAACTTCTAGCCGTTCGATAACCCATTCTTTTGAGGTGAAAATATAATCAATCCGCAAGGGTACTTGATTATCATCCCATCCATCAATTCCAGGACCTACAGTGTAAGTCCCCTTGGTCTGGCGAGCTTCAATAAAGCTATCTTGAAGAGCTAGCGGGCTCGCTAAAATGGCTTCATAACCTTCTTGCCCAGCTGGATTATTAAAGTCCCCAGCTAAAATCAAAGGCTTTTGCAATTGGCTAAAGCGTTCTTCTAAACGCGCCCACTCTTGCTGGAAGCCTTTGTCCCACCAAGAGAGGTGAACACTGGCAACAGCAATGTCTTTCCCATCAACTTGGGTTTCTGCAATGGCAATCCGTCGTGTATGATAATCTGTTGGATCATTCACATCTGAAACCAAGAGTTCGCTTGCCTGGATTGGGGTACGCGATAGAATCGCCACACCTTCATGATAACGGTCATAGCCGATATGGTTATAAGCCCAGGTCCAGTGGTAGCTCAATCCTTCTTCTTCTAATTTTTCAACTAAACAACGAACATAGTGATCCTGATGGATCGGCTCCGAAGAAGGAGTTGGATGGTACAAGTCATTAACAGGAACAACTGGACTTTCGATGGTCTGATTAATTTCTTGGAAACAAATCAAGTCGTATTGCTTTTCAAGAATGTCTTTTAATAAGTCCTCAAATTTTTGTTGGGGATTTTCTTCCATCCAACTATGAGTGTTTAAAGTTAAAAATTTCATGATCCTACTCTCCTAATAGAGAATTCCCTGTATCCAATAGATACAAGGAATAACTCTCATAGATTATAATTCAACCTTAGCAACCACAGCATCTGCTGGAAGTTGACCAGTTTGTGTAAGAGTAACAGATTTAATTGCTGCACCATTTGTGAAGACTACAACTGTTGAAGTTGCACGTCCAGCTTCACGAATAGCATCCAAATCTGCTTCTACCAATAGGTCTCCCGCTGCCACTGTTTGGCCTTCTTCTACCTTCACTGTGAAAGGTTTACCTTCCAAACTTACAGTATCAAGACCGATATGAACGAGGACTTCAAGACCAGATTCTGTTACCAAACCAAGCGCATGTTTGGTAGGGAAGACGCTTGTCACCTTACCAGCTACTGGTGAAACAATCTGACCATTTGCTGGTTCAACTGCAAATCCGTCACCCATCATTTTTTGTGAGAAGACTGGATCTTGAACTTTTTCTAATTCAATGACTTGTCCTTCAGCAACTGAGTGAACTTCTTCCGTCACCCCTTTAAAGGCAACTTCTGCTTGTTGAACCGCTGTCTTTTGACTTGGAAGAGTTTCAGGAATCACTTCACCTGAGTCTAACAAATCTTGGATATCTGATTTCAAGACGTCCGCTTTTGGACCGTAAATCGCTTGGACACCTTGTCCTTTCATGACAAGTCCCATTGCTCCTTCAGCCTTCCATTGTTCTTCTGTTCCGACTTTAGTTTCGTCTTTAACAGTAACACGAAGACGAGTCATACATGCATCTACATCGACGATATTGGCACGACCACCAAGAAGGTTAATGATGTTAACCGCTTGAGAAGCAGCAGCCACTTTACTTGAACCTGAAGTTTCAGACTCTTCTGCACCACCCTCAGCTTGTTCGTAGTTTCCATTACGTCCAGGAGTTGCGTAGTTAAATTTCTGGATCATGAAGTTTGCAATGAAGTACATGATCACTGCAAAAAGTACAGTTACCCAGATGAAATTAATGATATCCATACCAATACCAGCTTTAATGGTCATTGGTGTACGAGTCAAGAACTCAATTGATCCAAATGAATGGACACGGAGATTGACGATATCTGCCATCGCGAAGGCTGCACCTTGTACCACTGCATAAACGAGGTAAAGAGGCATTGCTACGAACATAAACATGTACTCGATTGGTTCTGTAACCCCTGTGAGGAAGGTTGCAAGAGCAGTCGCAATCATCATCCCTTTGTATTTGTGTTTCTTATCAGGGTCTACATTACGGTAAATGGCAAGGGCAACCCCCATCAAGATACCGAATGAACCGATCATTTGTCCCACTTTGAAACGAGCAGGTGTGACAGTATCCAACAAGTGTTGGTAAGTAGCAGGGTCAGAAACTTTTGTATTTCCTAAGTCTGTAATCCAAGCCAACCAAAGTGGATCTTGACCAAATACTTGAGTGCCTTTTGCTGCACCAGTTAACACTTCATAAGTACCACCCAATTGAGTATAGTTGATTGGGATAGTCAACATGTGGTGAAGACCAAATGGAAGCAAGAGACGTTCCAAGGTACCGAAAGCAAATGGTGCTAAGATTGGAGCAGTCTCTTTTGAGTTAGCAATCCAAATACCAAAGTTGTTAATTCCTGTTTGGACTACTGGCCATAAGAATGACAAGATAAGAGCCACAATTGCAGAACGAAGGATAACGACAAATGGAACAAAGCGTTTCCCGTTAAAGAATGATAGGGCATCTGGTAACTTGCGGTAGTTGTAGTATTTGTTAAAGGCTGTTGCCCCTACAAAACCGGCAATAATCCCAACGAAAACTCCCATATTCAAGGCAGGTGATTCTAACACACTCGTGAAGTAATCAGCAACCTTGATAGATCCACCAAGAAGTGTTTTCACCTTCGCTTCTGGATCTTTCAGCATATCTCCTGTTACACCGAACATCACACCAGTGATCCGGTTAATCAGGATAAAGGATAGACCTGCTGCAAAGGCCCCACCCGCACGTTCTTTCGCCCAGCTACCACCGATAGCGAGAGCAAAGAGGATGTGGAGGTTTCCGATAACCCCCCAACCGATCTGTTCAAGAACACCACCGGTAGTTACCAAGAAACCAAGTTCTGGATTAATCATTGCAATGGTTTTACCAAGACTGATCATCAGACCTGCCGCCGGCATAACTGCAATGACCACCATCAACGCTTTACCGAATTTTTGCCAAAATTCAAAGCTTAATAGACTTTTGAATGATTGTTTATTCATCATTCGACCTCCTTATAAAATTGAAATGCCCGCAATACGAGAAAACGTTTGCATATTTCACTTACTATTATACCACTTTTTTTCTTTTTGTAAAGCCCTTACATGTAAATTTTTAATTCACAAACATTATATACAAAGGCCTTGGAAATACTGTAATCCAGGCAAACGTTTGCTTCTTTCACAAGATTTTAAAAAAATTTTTTTAAAAAATTTTTCTTTCTTCCTTTTTGACAAACAAAAAAATCCCTTTGAGATTTCTCATCAAAGGGATTGTTGTTATTCTTGCATTTGGTAGCCGACACCTCGGACAGTTTTGATATAGCTCTTTTGTCCTGGAAGATCTATTTTCCCACGAAGATAGCGAATATAGACATCAACGATATTGGTTTCTGCTGTACTCTCATATTTCCACACCCGCTCTAAGAGTTGCTCCCGACTAAGGACATGTTTGCTTCCCATCAAAGTCGCTAACAGGTCATATTCTCGACGTGTCAGGTCAATCACTTCTTCTCCCCGATACACCATATGATTCTCGACATCAATACGCAAATTTCGATAGGAAGTAGGAGCTTTCATCTGATTACAATGTTGGTCAATAAAATCACGACCTCTAAAAATAGCGATGATTTTCTCAACCAAATCACTGATCACGAATGGTTTGATGACATAAGATACTGCAAATCGTTGGATACTCTCCATATGCTCTGAAATTTTCTCACGACTATCCAAGACAATCAAGACTGCTGCAGGACGAATCTTGCTCAGACGCTGGGCAAACTCTTCCCCACTCATATCTTCTAGTTCGTAATTGAGAAGAATTAAATCATATTCTGTAGCTTGCAGGAGTTTCAAGGCGAGTTCCCCTTGTTCTACCAAATCAACTACATAGCCTGCTTTCTGAAGTTCTAAATCAATAAAGCGCGCTAAATTCTTTTCATTTTCTACTAGTAATATCCGCTTTGTCATAACCTACAATTATTTTTCGTCGTACCAAGAATAGTGGAAGGTACCTTCTTTATCCTTACGTTGGTATGTGTGAGCACCGAAGTAGTCACGTTGTGCCTGGATCAAGTTCGCTGGAAGATCCGCTGAACGGTAGCTATCAAAGTAAGTGATAGCTGCTGAGAAGGTTGGGACTGGCACACCAGCTTGAACAGCAAGAGCTACGATATCACGAACAGATTGTTGATACTTAGCAGTGACATCCAAGAAGTACTCATCCAAAAGAAGGTTAGCAAGGTCTGCATCACGGTTGTATGCATCCGTGATCTTTTGCAAGAAACGAGAACGGATGATACAGCCATCACGCCAGATAGAAGCGATGTCTGCAAATGGCAAGTTCCAGTTGTTTTCTTTAGATGCAACACGCAATTGTGCAAAACCTTGTGCGTATGAAATGATTTTTGAGAAGTAAAGGGCTTGACGGATCTTTTCGATCAACTCAGCCTTATCACCTTCAAATTTGAAAGCAGCTGGTTTTGGAAGCACCTTGCTAGCGTGTACACGTTCTTCTTTGTATGTAGAGATGTAACGGGCAAATACTGACTCCGTAATGAGTGACAATGGCACACCAAGGTCAAGCGCTGATTGGCTAGTCCATTTACCAGTTCCTTTATTTCCTGCAGCATCCAAGATGTAGTCAACGATTGGGCCATCTTGACCTTCGTCGTCTTTGCGTCCAAGGATATCCGCAGTGATTTCGATCAAGTAGCTGTCCAATTCACCCTTGTTCCACTCAGTGAAGATTTCAGCCATGTCTTGAGCAGAAAGGCCAAGCAAGTGTTGCATCAAGTCATAGCTTTCAGCGATCAATTGCATATCCCCATACTCGATACCATTATGGACCATTTTCACATAATGACCAGCTCCATCAGGACCGATGTAAGTCACACATGGTTTACCATCTTCTGGTGCTTTTGCAGAGATTTCTTCAAGAACATCAGCTACCAATTCATAAGCTTCTTTTTGTCCACCAGGCATGATAGAAGGACCTTCAAGGGCACCCTTTTCACCACCAGAAACACCTGTACCGATGAAGTTGATACCAGAGTTCGCCAACTCTTCATTACGACGGATTGTATCTTTGTAGAACGTATTTCCTCCGTCGATCAAGATATCGCCTTTGTCCAAATGTGGAAGAAGGGCTTGGATGGTCGCATCTGTACCAGGTCCTGCTTGAACCATGAGCATGATCCGACGTGGTTTTTCGATTGAGTTTACGAAGCTTTCGATATCATAGCTTGGTACAAAGTTCTTTTCAGGATGGCAAGCAACAACATCTTCTGTTTTTTCTTTACTACGGTTATAGATAGCAACTGTGTATCCACGAGATTCAATATTAAGGGCAAGGTTACGACCCATTACGGCCATACCAACAACACCAAAGTTTGCTTTTGTCATGTGACACTCCTCTTTATAGTTTGCCTATATTCTACCATTTTTTGACATCAAATGAAAGTAGAAAATCATCCCCTGCCCCTTCATGTAGAAAGATAGCTCCTATCTACTTTGAAGCAAAAAATAAAAAGTGCCTGAGTTACAGTCCTCAGACACTTTCTAATAGATTCTAGTCATCGGTTTTAGACATTCATTCATTAGCTTCCATAATTCGCTATTTGTAGACAGACACCGTTTCTAACTTCGACTAGCTCCCCGCTATGCTAGCTAATTTTTGCTCCCCACCCCTACTTTCGCTTTCCTTTAGGAAGGCTCCTATCAAACATTATTCTTCTCCGTCAAATAATCCTTGAAGGCCAGCAAAGGGGCTATTTTCTTCTTTCTTAATCGCTTGAGCGGCTTGGTATTCTTCTTCGGATAGGATTTTCCAATCATTGCCTTCGATAAACCCTTGTCCAGCCTCCTCTTCTGGAGTGAGAACCTTGAGGGGAATATTGAGCAGGATATTATCCGCCACACTCTCACTCAGATCAATCTTCCCACCTTCGATTGGAAGGATCAAGTCTTCCTCTAGGGCCTCGATATCTGCGTCAGACTGTACGTCCTCAGCAAATACTTCTGTTACAGGATAGCTTTCTTGGAGTTCAACAGGTTCCATGCTTCGACTAGATGCCAAAACGATGGTGTAGTTCAACTGGTAATCCAAGACATAAAGACCTGTATCATGAGCTACTCGACCTGTCGCTGTCACATTCTTCAAATCAAGAATTTCTGGATTACGCTTTTGCAATTCTTTTAACAAATCCAACTCTTGAGCAAATGCTAGTCCTTCAGGATTTTTACGGATTTCTTGTGTAAATAAATTCATTCTATATTGTCCTCAAATCTTCTAGATACTACTAGTATATCATGAAGCTGTCCCTTCAACCAAGATGTCTCCTCAAAAATTTGTTATAATCATGAAAAAGATACAGAGACTAGGCAAATTGGTGTTGTACACAATGGTCCCACATCTCTTGAACAAAAGATGGTCACTTGCTAGGGCATTGATCAATGTTAGATAGAGGAGAAGTCATGAAAGAAATCGGAGCAGTTTTTCGGCAAATACGTGAAAGTCGCCACATCTCTTTAGAGGAGGCTACGGGTGGCGAATTTTCGCGCTCTATGCTGTCTCGATTTGAAAGAGGGGAAAATGACCTGACGACGCAACGGTTTTTTCAGGCCCTTCAACAAATCAAAACCAGCCTCAGTGAGTTTTCCCATCTAGCAGGGATCGATCAGCACTCCTTTATTCCCAAATTGTTAAAAGAGCACTATGAAAACATGAGCTTGGAACATGATCAAGCCTTGTACCAAAGCTACCAGCAAGCCTACCAGAAACATCAGAAAAAAGAAGACTTCTTAGCCAGCATTATTCTCAAGGCCAAAATGCTTGGCAACTATCCTGAGGTAGAGTTGGCTGCTAGCCAAGAGGAACTAGATTTCCTCTATGACTACCTCTTCTCTGTCATGGTCTGGGGAAATTTTGAGTTAAGCCTATTTTCACTGACCTCTCCTCTTTTCTCTAGTCAGCTCTATCGACAATACACAAAGGAGTTGGTCCAACGGGAGGATTTCAAGCTTCTCCTAGATTCCTCTCGTCCTGCCATCAATTCTATTTTCCTTAATGGCTTTTTTCTGGCCATTAGTTCAAATGAATTTGAAGATGCAACCTATTTTGATCACCTGATTAACAACCACTTTTACTCTGAGAACGAAGCCTACCTTCGGACGGTTTATCTCTACGCCAAAGGAGAATTTCTCTATCGAAAGGGAGAAAAAGAAATCGGTCTTGAAAAGATGGAGCAGGCCATCCAGATTCTCTCTATTCTGGATTGTAAGGACAGTGCCAACTACTACAAACAGGGCCTGCAAGAACTCATCAAGGAATCCTGAAAAGAGAGTGGGACAGAAATTGGTAATTCGTTAGAATTCGATTTCGTCGTCCCACCTCCGCACAGTTAAGTAGGGCTGTAAAAGCTGATGAAATCAGCGTAGTAGAGCCCACTCAACCACTGCGTCTTGCTCGACAATCCAAAGACAATTGAGAGGCTAGGACTTTTGTCCCAGCCTCTTTTTGTTGAAAATATGCAACATTTTGTTTTTCTTATTTCTGAGGTCTACAATAGGATCATCAAGCAAAGAAAGAAGGTTTCTTCCATGATGATCAAACTAAAAAGATATTTCCTTCATTTGTTTCTCAAGCATACCAGCGTCTACCTAAAAGATCAGAAACTTCTTCTCTCTGATGATGAGAAATTACAGATCTTAAAACAAATCTTTCGATCCATCAAACAAGCTCTACCCACTGATCACGTGAAGGAGGAAGGCTTATGAAACTCTTAGCTCGTAATAAAATTTTTGCCTTACTAAGCCTTTCTCGCTTTTTGAATACCCTTGGTGCTGCCATCTACAATCTGGTCTTCGTGGTCTTTGCTGCCAGCATGCCTCAGCCTAGTCTGGCGGTTGGCATTGCTAATCTGATTGTGTTTATTCCCAGCCTCTTTAGCATTTTTGTTGGCATGAAGGCTGACCATACGAAGAAAAAAGCTTACTGGTTGATCCGCATCGGCTATCTCCAAGCGATGCTCTTCATCCTTATTGCGCTCATGACCAAGATTCCAGGTTACCTAGCCTTTTCGATTGTTTGCTTTTTAAACATTGTTTCAGATTGTTTGAGCGATTATCGCGGGGGGCTACAACTCCCCATCATGAAAAAGAACATCTCTAGCGAGGATTTGATGGAGGCTTACTCCTTCAATCAACTACTTAGTATGGTCTGCTCGATTTCTGGACAAGCCTTAGGGGTTTGGCTGCTAGCCATCAGCCATCAACATTTTGCTCTGGTCGCTTCGATCAATGCCGTGACTTTTCTCCTGTCTTCCACTTGTCTCCTGATGAGAAAAAAGCAGCTGACACATGATCCCGTCATTGAGCCCCAAAATAAGAATTCTTTGGTACACGAATGCCAAGAGATGTATTCCAATGCCAAAAATATTTTTGCAGATGAGGAGGTCCACCACTTTGGCAAGTTGCTCTTCTCATTGGTTCTCATCAATGCCTTAGGTGGATCCATCTCTGGTATCTACAATCTGCAACTGCTTGACTCCCCCTTCTTTCAGTTGAGCTTTAGCCAATCCCTCTTGATCTTAGAGGCAGTGACTATTTTAAGCATGGTCTGGGCTAGTCTGACACCTCACGATTATTTTTCCAAACAAACCCTCCACCATATCCTTCTGTGGATAGCAGGTGGGCTGACCATGCTTGGGCTCACAAATATTCTGGTGCACTGGGATTTCCTTTCCCTTCTACTCATCACTTTCCTTGGTTATCTTGTTGCAAAAATCAACCCAAAAGTTTCCAGTCTCTTAATGAGTAAATTACCCGCTGAAAAATTAGCGTCTACCTCTAGCTTTTTGGGACTGATGGTCAGCTTTGCCATGCCCCTTGGAACAGCTCTCTTTTCTAGTCTAGCTATCTGGAGCCTTCCCCTAGCTTGGGGGATCTTTGCCATCCTTGGTTTCACTACCCTCCTCTTAACAACTAAATAAAAAACCCACCATTGGGTGGATTGAGCTTAAAGACAAAGTTATCTTTTATACAATTCTATTAACTTCTATAAAGATAAATACTTTTTTATCTTTAGAGTTATTCAATCATCTACTGAAACTTTCCGCCGTGAGAAAAGTGCTAGAAACAAGGTTGTTTCTAGCACTCGGGAGTTTTGGAACCTTAGGTCCAAAACTAAGTCATGGAACTTCATAGAAGTTCGCTGACGTCCGTACTCACTTAAGGAAAGGTTCTAAGATGATTGTGTCTTCAATCTGAATCCACTGTTTGGTGGATCTTTTTTACATGTTTCTTAATCTTTCAACCCGCTCAGCAATGGGTGGGTGGGTATAAAAGAGCTTTTGAAATCCGGATTCTTTTTTGGGATCGTTAATAAAGAGAGCACTACTTGCACTATCGACTTCTCGTTGCATAGGTACACTGTTATCCAGCTTCAAAAGAGCATTGATCATTCCTTGAGGATTCCGTGTCAATTCGACACTTGAGGCATCCGCTAGGAACTCCCGTTGGCGAGAAATGGCTAATTGGACCAAAGTCGCCGCTAATGGAGCTAATACGATGGCAATCAAGGAAAGGATCAGAATAATAATTTCTAAACCACTGCCTCCTTCTCGATCATCATCCCGTCTACGACCACCGCCCCACCACATCATCCGCCCTCCAATACTAGAGAGCATGGTGATGGCACTGGCAAGGGCAACCGCAATCGTGGAGATGCGGATATCGTAATTGCGAATATGGCTGACTTCGTGTCCGATGACTCCCTCCAATTCCTCACGGTTCATCACAGCCAGAAGACCTGTCGTTGCTGCAACAGCAGCATTTTGAGGATTGGATCCTGTCGCAAATGCATTCATGGACGGATCATCTACAATATAAACTCGAGGCATAGGGATTTGAGCTACCATAGCCATATCTTGGACAATATGGTAGAGTTGAGGGGCTTGCTCTTCCGTCACCTCACGCGCCCCGTTCATCCGCATCACAACTTCTGTTGATTGGAAAATCATACTAAAGGCATAGATACCACCAATGATTAAGGCTAGGATGACGCCGCCAAGTGAAGAGCCTAACCAGAGGTAGCCAACGGCTGCTCCGATAAGAGCCAAGAGTATGAAAAAAGCAATAAGGAGAATCCAGGTTCTCCTTTTATTGCTTGCAATTTGGTCAAAGAGCATATTAGTCTCCTAATCCGCTAAAGTCCACCTTTGGTACTGCTTTTTCTTCTTCAGGTACTTGAAGGAATTCGGCTTGTTTGAAGCCAAACATTCCAGCAATCACATTTGTTGGGAAAGTTTCCAACTTGACATTGTAGTTGCTAGTTACACTATTGTACAATTGACGAGCATAAGAAATTTTGTTTTCTGTGTTAGTCAATTCTTCTTGCAATTGCATGAAGTTGGTGTTAGCCTTCAAGTCTGGGTAGTTTTCAGCCACCGCAAAGATACCTGCCACTTGACGTGAAAGAGCATCACTGGCTGCCATTGCTTCTGCAGGTGAAGATGCTTGAGCTACTTGTTGGCGAAGTTGAGTTACTTTTGCTAGTGTATCTCCTTCGTACTTAGCATACCCTTTAACGGTTTCGATCAAGTTTGGAATCAAGTCATTCCGACGTTTCAATTGCACATCGATTTGACTCCAAGCTTCGCGAGTCTGCATCCGACTTTTTACCAAGCCATTGTATACTCCAACAACTAATAATGCGAGGACCACTAGGACCCCAAGAATAATCCAAATCATTTTATTGAATTCCTTTCATTTCTTTAGTACCAGTATATCAAATTTCCCTTATTTTGTGGTAAAATTATCTTATGAAACCAGAAGAATTTTATGACCGTTTAGCCGACCTCGGCTTCCCACTAACTGATCGACAAAAAGAGCAATACGAACGCTATTTCGAGCTCCTCGTGGAATGGAATGAGAAAATTAATCTCACCGCTATCACCGATAAAGATGAAGTCTATCTCAAGCATTTTTATGATTCTATCGCACCCATTTTACAAGGTTTGATTGAAAACCAACCCATCCGTCTCTTGGATATCGGCGCTGGTGCTGGCTTTCCGAGTCTACCAATGAAGATCCTATTCCCTGAGCTAGATGTGACCATTATTGATTCCCTCAATAAGCGAATCAATTTCCTTCACTTGCTAGCTGAAGAGTTAGGCTTGAGCGGAGTTCATTTCTACCATGGACGAGCTGAGGACTTTGCACAAGACAAGGCCTTTCGTGCCCAATTTGATATCGTAACTGCCCGCGCCGTTGCCCGCATGCAAGTCTTGTCTGAACTGACCATTCCCTATCTGAAAGTAGGGGGACAGCTTCTTGCTCTCAAGGCTAGCAATGCTCCAGAAGAGTTGGAGGAAGCCAAAAACGCCCTCAATCTGCTCTTTAGCAAGGTTGAAGACAATCTACAGTATGAATTGCCAAATGGGGATCCACGCTATATCACTCTTGTAGAAAAGAAAAAAGAAACCCCAAATAAATATCCAAGAAAAGCAGGCATGCCCAATAAGCGTCCATTATAAGATGATACTAAAAAGAAGCTGACAGTTTGTCAGCTTCTTTTTGAATGAACTAATTTTTTTAACTCTTGCTCTAGGGTATGGTGGTGATGACGCTCTAAATGAACTCCCTTGATCGCCACAACCATACTTGCTAGACGGTTAGCAAAGCTTAAGGCATCCTCCACATCTAGCCCTTGCAAAGATGCCACTAAAAAGGCTCCCAGATGACTGTCTCCTGCTCCTACGGTATCACGAACTTTTGTCGGAAATCCGGACATCTCGTAGAACCTACCATCGTATGCGATCGCTCCTTTTTCTCCCAAGGTGACGATGACTAACTGTCCCGTTCTTTGGTAGAGCTTCTTAGCTGCGTCAGCAATCTCTTCACAAGCTGAAAAAGCCTTGGCTTCTGCCTCATTGACATGAAGGATTGGATGCAAATCATAGATAGCTTCCAAACGCTCCTTAGGAATCAAGAGACCTCGAGGTCCTGGCGCAAAAATGACTTGGCCTTTGACTTTTGACACAGATTGAATCAGTTCCAATCCAGTCGGCTCTTCTACTTCAAGGCCACAGAGATAAATAAATTCGTAGCTTTCCTGCTCCAGAGACTGGAGCCATTCCTTCTGAAAACTATATTCTACTCCATGATCTGATAAAAAGGTTCGTTCACCATCCGACTCGATAAAGCAATAACAACAACCATTTGCCCCGGTTACTGAGATTGGAGTATGTATACCCAGCCTCTCGAGTTCTGCCTTGACAAAGTCCCCGTAGACACCCGTCCCCACTGGCGAGATGAAGTCAACATTTTGATCCAAAGCATGAAGTACGGAGACCACATTAAAGGCACACCCTCCAAGAGACCAAGTCTGCTCATGGATATGGGCGTCTCCTTCCCGACTCGGTAGTCGATCCAGATAGACCATAACATCACAAACAGTAGATCCAATCACTAAAGCTTTTGACATGGGTTTCCCCCTCCTATTCTCTATTCTCAACATGGAAAAATAACCAGCACCGGATCGTGCTGGTTAGTAAAACTAATCACCCCGATAGATCGGTTGCGGACCAAAGGTTTGGGAAACCGGCATGATTTCAATCCGGTTGACATTGAAATGCTTGGGTTGTTGGATGAGCCAAGCTACAGTGTTGGCAATGTCTTCAGACTGAATGGCTTGGGCGTCTCGATAGAGAGCCTCTACCCGTTTTTCATCCCCTTTAAAGCGAACCATCGAAAACTCGGTCCCTTCACAGAGACCTGGCTCAATGTTGGTCACCCGAATCTGTTTTCCAGCCAAGTCCGCACGCAGATTTAATGAAAACTGTTTAACGAAGGCCTTGGAAGCACCATAAACATTGGCCCCTGGATAAGGCACTGTCCCAGCAGTTGACCCCATATTGATGACATAACCATCATTTCGTTCCACCATCTGAGGCAAGATTTTCCTTGTCAGATAGGTCAAGCCGATAATATTGGTCTGAATCATGGTCAACCAATCTGCAACCTCTGCTTCATGAGCTGGAGCGAGGCCTAGGGCCAAGCCAGCATTATTGACCAAAACATCCACTCTCTCCCAAGCTTTTGGCAAACTAGCAAGTGCAAGATCCACCTGAGAAAGATCCGTCACATCCATTTGAAGGGGATAAAAAGCTTCTCCCAGCTCTTCTTGAAGAGCCTGTAATTTTTCAATGCGTCTAGCAGCACCAATCACGCGATGCCCATCGGTAACTAAGCGGCGGCAAATCGCTTGACCAAAGCCAGCAGATGCTCCCGTTACTAAAATTGTTTCTGCCATTTTCTTACCTCCAAGGATTATAGAAGCGACCTTTGTTTACCCAAATCAGGACGATACTCAAGACTACCATGAAGATTGACCCCAGGATAATCAAGCGATCACGAGTGGTCATCTCCTGATAGGTGTACCAAGTTCGTTTTTTATTTTTACCAAAGCGGCGCAGTTCCATGGCCGTAGAGATCGTTTCAATCCGCTCCAAAGAACTAAAAATCAAGGGAGAAATCATCTGAAGATTTCCCTTCACCCGTTGGACAAAGTTGGCCTTTTTAGACAACTCCAAGCCTCTTGCTTCTTGCGAGAGCTTGATAATCTGGTATTCCTCCTGCACATCTGGAATATAGCGCAAGGTCAAGCTCACTGAGTAAGCAATCTTGTAGGACACCCCAATCTGGTTGAGACTCGAAGCAAACTGACTGGGATGGGTGGTCATCAAGAAAATGAGAGCTAAGGGAATGGTACACACATACTTCAAAGCTAGGTTGAAGAGATAAAATAACTCTTGGGCTGTAATACTATATGCCCCTAAACCATCTAGAAGAACTGTCTTTGCTCCATAGATTTCTACCCCATATTGAGGGGCAAAAAGATAGACCATCAAGACATTTAGCAGGGCAAAAGCTAAGGCAAAACTCAGAACAAAGGAGATGTCTTTCAAACGAATGCCTGAGGTTGCAAATAAGGCGAGGGCACCTAGACCAATGACCAACAACAAGCGAGTATCGTAACTCAACATGGCAGCTAATGATACCAAAAGTAAGAAAAGAAGCTTGCTAGCGCCTGAAAGGCGATGCAGAAAACTGGTTCCGGCATGGTAGCCGACTAAGCGATTATTCATGACCTTCCCCCTTCTGATTCATATAAAACTGGGTCAAGGCAAGAGGATCGACACCAAGTCGATTTGCCAAGGCGAAAATAGACGTTTCTTTCAAATTAGCCCGCGTCAAAATTTCTGGTTGAGTCAAGAGCTCAGCCGGTGTCAAATCAGCCAAAACCTGCCCATCCATGACCACGACTGCCCGGTCCGAATAATCCAGCATGAGCTGCATATCATGGGTAATCATGACAATGGTATGCCCTTTTTGATGGAGTTCATCAAGGAAATCCATAATTTCCGTATAGTTTCGTTGGTCCTGACCAGCCGTCGGCTCATCGAGGACGAGAACATCTGGTCCCAAGACAAGGATAGAGGCGATGGTCACCCGCTTTTTCTGACCATAGGATAGAGCAGAAATCGGCCACTTACGAAATTCGTAAAGACCACAGGTTTTCAAGGCTTGATGGACACGATTTTCGATTTGCTCCTCTGGAACATTTCTCAAGCGAAGACCCAGGGCCACCTCATCAAAAATCATGTTGGTCGAGATCATCTGGTTGGGGTTTTGCAGGACATAGCCCACGCGCTCTGCCCGCTCCTTGACACTATCACCCTTGATATCCTCTCCCTTTGAGAAATAGGTTCCTTCCGTCTGGATGAAGCCACAAATCGCCTTAGCAAGGGTTGATTTTCCAGCCCCATTTTTACCAACAATAGCCAACCGTTGGCCTTTTGGAATGGTTAGAGAAAGGTCTTTTAGAATGGGCTGGCCTTCTCGATAGGCAAAGTTCAAATGACCAAGTTCTAGGATT
The DNA here is from genome assembly GCF_022240605.1 of Streptococcus sp. DFI.7.26. NCBI lineage: Bacteria > Bacillati > Bacillota > Bacilli > Lactobacillales > Streptococcaceae > Streptococcus > Streptococcus sp. DFI.7.26. Next base: position 264,097 of record NZ_JAKOGN010000002.1, read on the forward strand.
GTCTCTGCCTCTGCACCTTTTTCAAAATGAGGAGTTGGGATATCCACTAATAAATCTCCAAGTGGTAGTTTTTCTACCTTGTCCAAGTGCGGTAGCTCGTTGATATCCTGGCCCAACTGGCGAAGAGTCGTTAAATAGAGGGGTTCACGAATCCCATTTTCTGCCAGCAGTGTCGTTCTCAACAACTCATCTGGGCTCCCATTAAAGAGGACTTGCCCTTGATTGATCAAAATGACCCGATCGATGGGACGGTAGAGCACATCCTCCAAACGGTGTTCGATGATAATGGTTGTCGTTCCCTGCTCTTCATGAATCTGATCAATCAGATCTATGATATCCTGACCCGATTTGGGATCTAGATTAGCCAGTGGCTCATCAAAAAGCAGGATCGGACTTTCGTCAATCAGGACACCCGCCAAGCTGACCCGTTGTTTTTGCCCACCGGATAAATCTTGAGGCCGATGGTCCAAGAGCTTGCTCAAATCTAAGCGCTCCGCCCAGGTATGAACCCGAGTTTTCATCCTTTCCAGCTCCACCATATCGTTTTCAAGGGAAAAAGCTAAGTCTTCTGCAACACTGAGACCAATAAACTGACCATCTGTATCCTGCAAGACCGTACTGACCAAGTGAGATTTCTCATAAATACTGAGATCAAAGGCTTCTTTCCCCTGAATGAGGAATTGCCCACTACTGGTTCCCTTATAAATATTAGGGATAATCCCATTTAAGCACTGGCCAATGGTTGACTTCCCAGAGCCAGATGGCCCGACAATCAGGACCTTTTCCCCCTTATAAATGGTTAAGTTGAGATTTTTTAAAGTTGGCTCAGACTGTGCCTTGTATTGGAAGGAAAAATCCTTCAATTCAATCATTGCTTCTTTCATTTAGTTCGCCTTTTCCCATAAGAGCGCAAATTGGATGGCTAAATCCGCGATTCGATCCTTGCTATCTAAATCCTCATGACTAGATAAGGTTCGGATATCCCATTTTTCTTCCGAGAGGTGGTCTGCTGCGTAGAAGAAATGGCAGAGCTCAAAGTCCCGAAAAGCTGCTAAGGCAGCTACTGCAGAACACTCCATATCTACACAGATGGCTCCTGCTTCCATTCGTCGCTTCATCTTGTCGATAGTTTCCCGGTAGGGAGCATCTGTCGTCCACACTTTTCCTTTCTGATAGGAAACCTTGTGACTATCCAGAAAAGCTTGGAAGAGAGGAAGAGTTTCCTTATTTACTTCCACTTCATCACTAGCCGGAAGATAGTGGTAGCTGGTCCCTTCGTCTCGAAGAGCTGCTGTTGGAATGATGATGGAGGTCGCCTCAATATCTTGGTCCAAAACCCCACAGGTCCCAAAGAGCACCAGTTTTTCCATCCCAAATTGAATCAAATCCTCTATAATCCCTACACAGGAAGCAGCCCCAACTGGTGCATTAAAGACAGCAATCTGTTGGTCTTCAATCGAAATCCCATAGACAATGACTTCAAAGTTGGCCATGGAAGTTCTTGTAATGACCTCATGTTCATAATTTTCAAGGAGGCGCGCAAAAGTTACTCTTGAAAAGCAAGAGATGACTACTTTGGGAAATCCTTCAATGGGACCATGTAGGTCTTGTGGGTTGATAATCGCCTGTCGATTGGCATCAAATTCTTCTAACAGCATCTCTGACTTCTCTTTCATTCATTCTACTTCTAGTCCTCTATTATACCACAAAATCGGCCTCTTTCCTTCTAACAAAGGGAAAAGCAGGCTCACTTGTTCGCCTTTTGTAGTAGAAAATGATACCGAATCTCTCAAAAAGTAAAAGAAAATGGACCACTCAACCACTGCGTCTACCGTTGACCTCTTTCCTAATACAAAAATGAAAACTTTAATGATTTCCTCCTCGCTCTCTTGTTTCTTAGCTCGGGAAAAGGGAGAGGGACAGAAATCGATTACCATTTAAAACGACGGTTTCGTCGTCCCTCCCCCGCAAAGTTGAGTAGGCCCGTCCAAGCGAGAATTAGAGCGTGGGAGGGGCCACTCAACCACTGCGTCGATCGTTAACCTCTTTCCTGATACAAAAATGAGAACTTCAACGATTCCCTCCTCGCTCTCTCGTTTCTTGGCTTGGGAAAAATTCGTTTACAAAACGAATTTTTTCTGCTATACTTCTTAGAAGCAAAGGTTTTTAATGTCATCCTGTGAGGTGACAAAGACACAGAATATGAATAATCTGAGGGCCCTTGCTATGCAAAAAAATCATGGGCTCTTTTTTGGTGCCCAAAAGTGAGGTTATTATGAAAGAAGAATCAACTGTTGATTTGCTCCTGGATGTCGACCAAAGTCCGGCACCCCTAAAAGGAATCTTATTAAGTTTCCAACACGTTTTCGCCATGTTTGGGGCTACCATTTTGGTACCACTCATCTTGGGCATGCCCGTATCCGTTGCCCTCTTTGCATCAGGGGTCGGGACACTGATCTATATGACTTGTACCGGCTTTAAAGTCCCTGTCTACCTTGGATCTTCCTTCGCCTTTATCACAGCCATGGCTTTGGCGATGAAAGAAATGGGAGGAAAAGTCGATGCAGCCCAAACTGGGGTTATCCTGACTGGTCTGATCTACGTACTAGTCGCAGCAGGGGTTAAAGTAGCAGGCACTCGCTGGATTGACAAATTGCTTCCTGCCGTTGTTATTGGACCTATGATCATCGTCATTGGTCTAGGGCTTGCAGGATCAGCCGTTAAGAACGCTGGTTTTGTCGAAGGGGGAGATTGGAAAAATGCCCTTGTTGCTGTCGTGACCTTCCTGATCGCTGCCTTCATCAACACCAAAGGAAAAGGTTTCTTCAAAATCATTCCTTTCCTCTTTGCCATTATCGGTGGTTATGTCTTCGCAGTCTGCTTGGGCTTGGTTGACTTCGATCCCGTCCTCAAGGCCAACTGGTTTGAAATCCCTGGTTTCTATCTTCCTTTCAATACGGGTGGGGCCTTCAAACAATACAACTTGTATTTCGGTCCTGAAACCATCGCTATCTTGCCAATCGCTATCGTAACTATTTCAGAACACATTGGTGACCATACCGTGCTTAGCCAAATCTGTGGCCGTCAATTTTTGAAACAACCAGGTCTTCACCGTACCCTTCTTGGTGACGGGATTGCAACATCTGTATCTGCCTTCCTTGGTGGTCCAGCTAATACCACTTACGGTGAAAATACAGGCGTTATTGGGATGACTCGCATCGCTTCTGTTTCCGTTATCCGAAATGCAGCCTTGATTGCTATTTCCTTGAGCTTCCTTGGTAAGTTTACTGCCCTCATTTCTACTATTCCAAACTCTGTTCTCGGTGGGATGTCTATCCTTCTCTACGGGGTAATCGCAAGTAATGGTTTGAAAGTCTTGATCAAAGAACGCGTTGACTTTAGCTTGATGCGCAACTTGATTATTGCAAGTGCCATGTTGGTTCTTGGACTTGGTGGAGCAATTCTGAAACTCGGTCCAGTGACCCTTTCAGGAACAGCCCTCTCAGCTATGACAGGAATCATACTTAACTTGATCTTGCCACATGAATCAAACTAAAAGAAAAAGTTCTCAACACTGAGAACTTTTTGAATGTAGACAAACTACTTTTTTACATAAAACAGCTAGATAATTTTCATAAAATAATTTATATTTTTTAGTCATTTAAGAATATAGAAAACTTTCCGCTGTGAGAAAAGTGCCTGAATCACAGTTATTTCAGGCACTCGGAATTATTGAGACCTTAAGCTCAATAATTAGTCTTGGAACTTCGAAGAAGTTCGCTGACGTCCGCACTCACATTAGGAAAGTTTTTAAAATTACTTTGTCTTCAATCTGAAACAGTTCAAATGAACTGTTTTTTTATTAGAGTTGGGCTAATTGCAACAAGCGTTCTTTGGACAATTTTTTAATTTCAATTTGATTAGCATCCAACAATTCAAATTCACTCGAGTCCAAAGCATCCAGTAGGGCTTCTAAATTCACAGCAGCCACCGGCTTATAACTCTCTGGCATATCAGGATTTCCAGTGATTTCCACTAGGTTCACTTTCCAGTCGATGACCTCATCCATATTGACCTTCTCTACAAACTCAGCAGGTACAAAAGGCACACGTGGCAAGACAGTATCCGTATCTTCTGTTAGACTGTAACTGCCAATAATGCCTCCCGTTTCGTTCTGACGGTAGAAACGAACTTGACTAAAGAAGGCGGAGCTGTATTGAACCTTTTTAACCACTTGACTGAACTCCTCTAAAGGTTGAGCGGAGTCTAAAATTTTACGAAGGAGCTCACGATCCAAGATCACAGAATGAGCAAATCCCTGAAGTTGATATTGATGAAGGTCTGGATCTTTTTCTAGATTCTGTAGATTCTTCAGCAAATAGTTCTCATAGTCAAAAGAGAAAATAGAATCTGCGTCATAGCTGGTTCCTAAATTATCGTGAATCTCATTCCCCAACTGACGAGCTAGGGCACTGAGCCATTCCAAGATGAGTCGCCAATCTTCAAGGGTGGCAAAATCTGCAAGGATGAACTGATAAGCATGCTCTTGATCCAGATAACGAAGGATGATCGGCAAGCAGCTCTTGCCATAGCGGATACACATCATGGCTGGAAAATCTTTGAGAGAGCGACCAAGCATGGATTCCTCAAAACTGTAGGTAAGAACTCCCTCTACCAAATTCAATACATCTTTAGCTGGCATCACTTTTTGATAGCCAAACATACTCTTTTTATTTCGAATTGAAAACACAACTGACATTTGTTTTCTCCTTTTTGTAATCGCTTACCAAATTATAGCACAAATTTTCACGACTTTCCATAGAAAAAACAGCCGAAAGTCTGTTTTTGAATGTAGACAAACTATTGTGCTACATTAAACAGCTAGATGACTTTCAAAACATGACTTATATTTTTTTGTCATTAAAGAAGATGAAAAACTTTCCGCTGTGAGAAAAAGTGCTTGAACCACAGTGGTTCAAGCACTCGGGAGTTTTGAAACCTTAGGTTCAAAACTAAGTCATGGAACTTCGTAGAAGTTCGCTGACGTCCGTACTCACCTAAGGGAAGTTTTTCAAAAGACTTTGTCTTCAATCTGAAACAGCCAAAAGGCTGCTTTTAACTTATGCAAGAGTTCCATCAAGCGTCTCACCGATAACGGCCAAACGTTCAGCAACTTCTGTCTGTGACAAGTTGTGTTCTTCTACATAGCGATTGCGTGGATGAACACGACACTCATGGGAGCAGCCACGGAGGTACTTGTCTTCGTTTTCTTCTGAAGTCAAGATGCGACGGTTACAGAAAGGATTTCCACAGTTGACATAGCGTTCACATGGTGTTCCATCAAACCAGTCTTTTCCGACAACGCTTGGATCGACATGGTTGACATCGACTGCGATCCGCTCGTCAAAGACGTACATTTTCCCATCCCACAGCTCTCCTTGAACTTCTGGGTCTTTTCCGTAGGTTGCAATTCCGCCGTGCAATTGACCGACATCTTTGTAGCCTTCACGCACCATCCAGCCTGAGAATTTCTCACAACGAACGCCACCTGTACAGTAAACTACGACACGCTTGTCCATGAATTTTTCCTTGTTATCACGGACCCATTGTGGCAACTCACGGAAATTGCGGATATCTGGACGAATAGCGCCACGGAAGTGTCCAAGGTCGTACTCGTAGTCGTTACGAGTATCAAGGACAACTGTATCTTCATCTAGGAGGGCTTCTTTAAATTCTTTTGGAGACAAGTAAGCACCTGTCGTTTCAAGGGGATTGATATCGTTATCGAAGTTATCATCCTCTAATCCAAGGTGGACAATCTCTTTCTTATAACGTACAAACATTTTCTTGAAAGCTTGCTCTTCTTCCTCATCAATCTTGAACCAGAGGTCTTCCATACCTGGAAGGCTGTGAACATAGTCCATGTATTTTTGCGTCGTTTCGTAATCACCAGAAACGGTTCCGTTGATTCCTTCATCAGCAACTAGGATACGTCCCTTGAGCCCGATTGATTTACAGAAAGCCAAGTGGTCTGCCGCAAATTGTTCTGCGTTTTCGATGGGAACATATTTATAGTAAAGTAAAACACGAATAGGTTTTGCCATAAGATTCTCTTTTCTAAGATTAAATTATCAGAATTTTTCATTCAACTATACCAGTATACTCTCCCGAGAAAACGAATGCAATTTATTTGACTGAAAAATAAAAGCCTGGGATTCCAGACTTTTACACGACGATAATAAGGTTCCAACTACCTACTCTTCCTTTTCCAACTGGTCTAAATAGGCTTCATAGCGTTTTTTCTCTACTTTTGCTAGGAGCATCACAAGGGAATTCATCCCCCATACAATCGGAAGATTCAGGAGAAATGTGATAGGAAGCACCAGCAAAAATTTTGAATGAAAGGGATTATTGTGATAGATTGCTTGGTTTAATTGAAAATTTTGAGCCCAGATGAATAAGGAGAGAACACAAGTTACAGTAATAATCCCCATTAGATTGAGGTAGCTATAGCTGATAAACCGTACACCCAATCGTTGACAACGAACCGTATAATACAATCCTGAAACAATGAGTAAGGTTACGACCATAATTGGACTCAGTCCAGGATTGGTAGTAAACATAGATCCCACACTAAAAACCGCTAAGACCAAGAATAGAAAACTAGCCGTTTCAGCACCAGCCTTATTGGCCAGTCCTTCTTCTCGTTCATCTATAATTTGTTTGTTCAACAATTGTAATCTCATTTATTCCTCCTCTAACTCTGCCTCGATCTTCTTTTGTTTTTTCCTATTGATAAGAGCAAGTGGTTTCTCTAACAGATAAGTCAAAAGGGCAAAGACTAAAATGGCAAGAACGATTTTGAGCAGATACTTGGGACTGAACATAAAGCTCATCGTTTCGCGCTTCCCAATCACATCTGTTGCGATCACAAATAAGGCAAATAAGACGCCTGCCCCGATGCGGCTGAACCAGCTATCTTTTTCTAACATATCTCGAATGTCGATCCCTGAGCTGATCCTTCTCACAAAGGCATAAACTCCCATGACAATCAAGAGAATAAGTTCGGGCATATAGGCTACTAGGGCTAAGTCCAGAATACTAGCTTTCACAAAGGCTGATAAGGCGATAAAGCAGGTCATTCCTAAAACAAGTTCCCCTGCAATTTTTCCATCAAGCAGCATGGTCCGTTCATCTTTTACAATTGGTTCTTTCTTTTGTTTCATATGTTTCCTCTTTCTATTGTTAAAACTGTTACTCCCAGAACAGTTGATCCAGCGTCTTATCCAAGGTCTTACAAATAGCAAGGCAGAGGCTGAGGGTCGGATTGTACTTCCCTGCCTCGATCAGGCCAATGGTCTGGCGTGTCACCCCGATGGCATCTGCAAGATCTCCCTGGGTCATATCATGCTCGACCCGGGCCATTTTTAATTTGAGATTTTTCGCCACATGCTTTTCCTTTCTTGTTTTTATAGCTCTATTATACACTATATTTTCTATTTTGCAACATATATCTTACATTTTGTAAAAAATATTTTTGGCAAACAAAAAAAAGCCTGGTTTCCCAGACTTTATCTTCTTAGTTATGATTAGTCTTTAGACAAACTTCCATCTTTTGTTTGAGTCCGTGCATAAGCAATCAAGAGAAGAGAACCTGCAATAGCTACCACTAACGCATTGACAGAACCCGCAACAACACCTTGTAGGAAGACTTTATTTGGATTATCGTGGTAGATCAAGACATCCCCAACCGGAGCAATCAATCCCCAAATAAGCAAGTTGGCAATGACTTGCACAACGTTAAAGACGATCAATTCTTTCTTGGTCACTTCTCCTTTGAGGTCACCGATTTGCTTGCGGAAGATACCAACAAAGAGTCCAAACAATCCACTAGAAATGATCCAGGTCCACCAGAGTCCTCCAGACATGGCATCTTTGATAGCATGACCGATCAAGCCCATTAAGAAGCCGACAACCGGGCCAAAGATCACACTAAAGAGGGCTTGAAGAGCGTATTGCAACTGAATGTTGGTATTTGGAGCTGGCGCTGGAATTGGGATCATCGCAATGACCACAAAGAGAGCTGCTCCAACCCCGATGGCTACAACATCCTTAATTGAAAAAGCTTGTTTTTGTTTCATATTTTATCTCCTATTAATTTTCCATTTTTCTAATTTCGATATGCCAAGAAGCCCCAACTCCTACATTATAGGCCTTGGCAAAGGATCCCTGGTTGATGGCAAGACCAACACGGTAGAGGGAATTGATATAAAGGATTGGCTGTCCAATCCGCACATCGGCGAAAGACTTGCCGTAAGTTACTTGGTTTTGGTAAACCAGCATGTCATTGTTGTAGATGGTCACTTCAAAGCGTTCCCCAAATTCGGGTTCCAAATGATTGAACTCTTCCCGAGTAATCGAAGTCCAGAGGGAACCAAAACGTACATCCAAGATGTCAACGGCTCCTTTGACAAGATTGTCCTCTATAACAGTTTCCACTACAGGGATTTCTACAATATGTTCGACACTGAGTTCTGGTCCCACTTCTTCAAAGCTGATATGGCCACTGGCTAACTTAGCTCCTGTATAGGCATAGACATCACGCCCATGGAAGGTATAAGAAAACTCTGTATTGGCCCGGCGGTTCTTCACCTCTGAAATCTCACGAATGGCAACAATCCCCACATGTTTCTTGATGAAAGAGAGGGTTCCATTATCCGGAGTAACAATGTATTGATTCTTCGCCGTTTTAGCTACCACACTCTTTCGTTTAGAGCCGACACCCGGATCGACCACTGAAACAAAGGTTGTCCCTTCTGGCCAGTAGTCTACCGTCTGAAAGAGGCGGTAACTTCCTTCAAAAATATTGTAAGGGGTAATGTCATGGGTCAAGTGGTGAATCTTGAGGGTTGGTGATTCCTCTAAAGCAACCCCGATCATAGCAGAGACAGCCCCATCTACCAGACCGAAGTCTGACTGAAGGACTAATAAATTATTGTGCATATTTCTTCTCCATCATGTCATTTTCTATCTAGCTTTTGATAGACCAATTGTCCCAGAAGATAACCTAGTAGAGCTCCAAGAAGAAGGGTCAATAAAAACCAGCTCACCGTCTCCATATTCGACGGTACCATAACGCGTTCAATATAATCCATCGATTTCCCACGGGCTAGTAAAGAAGCACGGTAACTAGCCGGTTGGATCCACATCATGAGAATGGGCCCTGTCGTCGTAAAGGAAAAGAGGAGGAAGGAAAGCGCATTGCCTAACTTCGACTGGTAGTGAGCACGGGCTGCGACCAATTCGGCTAAAAGCCCCCCAATAATAGCAGGAAGAAAGGCTCCAGCTCCATGACGAGTGAAAAGGAAAAAAGCACCAATCACAAGAGCAACTACTAGAATAGCTCCTGTCCGTTGAATTTTCTCAACATAGACTCGATAGATCCCTCCACCAACTAGGGCAGAGAAGGCTGGAGCATAAAACATATTCCCTCGATGGTCAACCAGACTTCCAAGCAGGACACCTAAGCCAATGGCAAGAAAATACAAGCCTGCAAAGGCCGCAACCTGCTTAAATTGATGTTTCTGTATTATTTTCATGTATCTATACCATCCTTACCGGTGACTAATTTTCTTGGTCAAGAAATCACCGATAAACTGAATAAAGAAGATCAAAAGCAGAATCAAGAAGGTTGCTAGCAAGGTGACATCATTATTAAAGCGTTGGTAACCATAGGAAATAGCCACGTTTCCGAGACCACCGGCTCCAATCGCACCCGCCATGGCTGTTTCACCAACCAAGGAAATAAGAGTAACAGTTGTGACACGAATCAAATCTGGAAGACCTTCACGAAGATAGACACCTACAATATCCCAGAAGGTCGCTCCACTTGCCTGTGCTGCTTCAATCACACCTCGGTCAAGCTCAGATAAAACGACTTGAACTTGGCGGGCAAAGAAAGGAAAGACGGCTAAGGATAGGGGAACTAAGGCTGCTGTAGGACCGATCCCAGTTCCGACAATCATACGAGTGAAGGGATTGATCAAGGCTAGCAAGATGATAAATGGAATGGCACGGAAGATGGAAGTGATTTTATCCAAGATATGGAAAACCAATTTATTCTCGATAATCCCGCCTGGTGCTGTCAAGACTAATAATAAGCCTGCAATGAGTCCCAACAAACCACCAATCACAAAAGAGATAAAGGTCATGTAAAGGGTCAGATAAATCGCTGTTCCCCATCCAGCTTGGCCACTCCAGCCCATCCGGTAAACATTTGGTAGATAGGTTTGAATAAAGTCAATCATGCATTACTCCCTTCTTTTAAGACACGAACAGAAACACCTGCCGCTTGTAAATCCCGTTGGGCAGCAGATAGATTCGCTGCTTCTCCAGTCAGGATAACAACCAACTCTCCAACAGGGGTATGATCCAAAATTTCAATATTCCCGTGTAGAATATTTGCAGACACTTGGTACTGTTTATAAATATCGTTGATAATCGCCGTGTCTGTCACCGAACCAGAATATTTCAAATGGGCCAAAACAGAATCCGCTGGCAATTGCTTAACAATTTGTTGCTGGTTGATTTTCACCATAGCTTCATCGATTCCTGTTGCTGTTGTGATGAAGTCTTGCGTTAATTCATTCTTAGGATTTGAGAAGATATCTAAAACAGAACCTTCTTCAATCAATTCACCATTTTGCATAACAGCAACCCGATTGGCAATGTCTTTGACAATTTGCATTTCGTGGGTAATCAAGACCACTGTCAAGCCCAACTTCTGATTCAGCTCTTGCAGAAGAGCAAGGATTTGTTTGGTCGTTTTTGGATCTAGGGCAGATGTTGATTCGTCAGAAATCAAAATCTTTGGATCGTTGGCGAGCGCACGCGCAATCGCCACCCGTTGTTTTTGACCACCTGACAACTGAGCAGGATAGTTGTCCGCCCGATCTGACAGTCCTACTAGTTCCAACAACTTAGCTACTTTTTCAGCCTTTTGCTCTTTAGACAAATTTGAATGCTTAAGGGCAAAGGCCACATTTTCAGCAGCGGTCATTTGGGCCATTAGATTGAAGTGTTGGAAAATCATACCAATGTCTCGGCGTTTTTGGCGTAAAGCCGCAGCATTCAAGGTCACCTGATCTTGATAGATGACATCACCATCTACGGTGATAGTACCTGCTGACGGTACTTGCAAGAGATTGATGACCCGTACAAGCGTTGATTTCCCTGCACCAGAATATCCAACAATCCCGTAAATATCCCCTTCATTGATATGAATGGTCACATCCTTCACGGCTGCAATTTCACGTTTTTTCTGATGAAAGGTAACATCGATATGGTCCAGTTTGATAATTTCTTTACTCATAACTTGTGATTAACTCCTTAATTAATTCAATATGGGTATAGTAGTCTGCAATTTTCACATTTTCATCCCCACCATGATCTCGACTATTGGCATTTCCGATACCAAAGGCAGCCATTGGAACTTGCAAGGCCTCAAAGACCGTATGCATGGGACCAGTGCCTGCAGTTGTCGGAAGAACACAGACCCCTTCTGGATAAAAGCGTTTGGCCAGATCAATCACATTGAGAATGGACGGCGCACTCATATCACTCCGATAGCTCATTTCCCCTAGTGTGAAAACAAGTTCAATCTTCTCAAAGCCATTCTGATCCAATTGTTTACGAATCAACTCCAAGACTTGTTTAGGCTCCAAGCCTGGCACCAACCGAACTTCCATCTTGGCTCGAGCTTCTGCAGGGAGAATCGTCTTGACTCCTTGTCCCTGATACCCTGTTCCCAAGCCTTCAATGTTCATAGCTGGCTCAAAATAAAAACGTTTTAAAAACTCACTTCGTTCTTCTTTCAAGATAGGCAATTGGAGATTGTAGATTTCTGTCACATCGTCCGCCGTTTTATTAGCATAACGATCAATCAGGGCCAGTTCCCGCTCGTTAGGCTCCTCAATCAAGTCGTAGAGTCCATCCACCAAGATGCGACCGTCTTTATCTCGAAGACTGGACAAACCATTGAGCAGATACCAAGATGCTGATTCCACCACTCCACCATAGCTGGAATGGATATCCACATCTGCACTTTTGACCACCATGTCAAAGGTAACAATCCCCTTGTTGCCACCGGAGATTTCCAGTTCCCCTTGTTGGTTACGAGTCCCTTGTTCCCAGACTAAGAGATCTGCCCCACGCAAGTGTTTTTTGTGTTTGGCTAGATACTTATCCAGGTCGGTCGAAGCAGATTCTTCTGCTCCTTCGATGATAAAGGTAATGTTGACTGGCAGGTCGCCATTCTCACGGATATATTTGCGAATAGCCGTTAACCGTGCTGTAATATGCCCCTTGTCATCATCTACCCCTCGACCATACATGGTCCCGTAATGGACCGACAGCGTAAAGGGATCACTTGTCCAAGGTTGGTCGCCATCTGCTGGAACAGTATCGTAATGGTTGTAGAAAATGATGGTCTTGGCATCCGGATTGGGTGAAACAAATTTAGCAATGACAAATGGCGCTGTGTAACTGTCATCCACAGTTACCTTAGCTCCTGCAGCTGTGAAAATTTCTCCCAAATAGGTCGCTACTTCCTTTAAGCCAATCTGCTGGGCAAAAATGGAGCGTTTGGAAATGAGGGTCCTCAGGACTTCAAAATAATGTTGAGCCACCTCATCATTTTCAAATTTGCGTATTTGTTCTGTCTCTCTTGGATTGGACATCATTTCCTCCTACTATACACGATAAGAGGTAGAGAAAACCTTCTCCACCTCTCTATTCATCCTATCAATTACCAAATTGGTTGGTCCATACCGTCTGAAGATTCTTCGATGACTTTCTTCACGTTGTCAGTATGGTAGGCTTTAATAATGGCTTCGATTGCTTTTGCTTTATCAGATGATTTCCAATCTTTCTTAGCTGCAATCAAGTTGTACCATTGTTTAGAGTTGCTGTTTGCTTTTTCTACAAAGAGAGCTTTCTTGTAATCAATACCTGCTTCACGAACAAAGGTGTTATTGATGATTGCTGCATCAACTGATGGAAGTGAAGAAGCTGTTTGAGAAGCGTCCAACTCAGAAATTGTCAAGTTCTTTGGATTGTCTTTGATGTTGCTGATGGTAGCCAATTCCCCATCTTTTGTATCCAACTTGATCAAACCAGCTGATTCCAATACATACAAAGCACGGCTTTCGTTTGTTGGGTCATTTGGTACTGCAATGGTTCCTTTTTCAGGAATGTCTTTCACATCAGTGTATTTGTTCTTCCCATCTTTAGTACCAGAGTAAAGACGGATTGGCGCAATGTAAGTATCTGCTACAGAAACTAGGTCTGCGTTGTTTTCTTTGTTCCAGTTTTCAAGGTAGTTGTAATGTTGGAAAGCGTTGATATCCACATCCCCATCACGAACAGCTTGGTTTGGTTGAGAATAGTCTGTAAACTCAGTGAATTCCAACTTGATGTTTGCTTTTGCATCATCCAAGTTCTTTTGCACTTCTTTCCAACGAGCTTCTTCTGTATCGCTTAAGCTTATCACCCCAACTTTAACAGTTGTTACACCATCTTTATCAGATGATTTAGATGATTTTGAAGACCCACATGCTGCTAAGGCAAAGGTTGCAACGGTAGCAAGAGCTGCTACACCAAAAAGTTTTGTTAATTTCATGTTCTTTCTCCTTATGATGTTTTTAAATAACCTTATTTAATATCAGAAGCTTCTGGAAGGAAGGTTCCACCAAAGTACTTCTTAGACAATTTTTCAAGTGTCCCATCTTCGTACAATTCTTTGATTCGTTTGTTGACGAAGGTTTCCAATTCTTTTTCACCTTTGGCAAGGATTGGGTAAACGTATGGTTGTTGATCACTTGGAAGTTCAATCACTTCCAAATTATCCAACCCTTGGTCCTTGATCAAAGCTTCAACGGTCAAACGTTCAAAAATCTTATAATCTGAACGGCCATCGCTCAAATTAGCAAGAATAGATTGAATCGTTCCATCTGTATATTTGAGCTCTGTTGGATTATCCTTGTGCTCTTCATTGTATGCTTCCAATTGTTTCGCTGTAGAAGTTCCTTGGATGACCTCTGTAGACTTGCCACCGATATCATCCAGTGACTTGATCCCTGAATCTTTGCGAACCACTAAGACCACTGGGTTCTTTGCGTATGGATTTGGGTACAAGTATTTTTCCGCACGTTTTTTATCGTAGCTAAGGTTGCTGACACCGATTTGGTAACGATCGCCGTCTAAGCCAGCAAAGATAGAAGACCATTCTGTCTTATTAAAGTTGACTTCATACATATCTGAACCTTTGAAGATTTCACGCATGACTTCGATTTCATAACCAGTCAATTCTCCGTCCTTATCATAGGTGAAGGGTTTGGTTGTTCCAACTGTTGCGACTTCAATGGTCCGTTTTCCGCTTGATTTACTTGATGACTTGGATGAGCAGGCTACCAAAGTCCCAACTGCTACTAAGCCCACAAGACTCAAACCAACATATTTGATGAATTTATTCAATTTCATTTGTTCTCCTTTTTCACTAAAATTGTTTATTCCTCTTTAAAAAAACAGCTTTTTCCATCATATCAAAATTCCTGACTCTTGGGTATTATATTTTCTTTATGGCAGTGATAAGTTTTACCTATCACGTCTCATTTGGTTGAAAATTTTTTCAGCAAAGCGAGGGCATTTTCTACGTAATATGGAACTGATACTGCAAAAGCAGCATCATCTATGACCATGCTATCATGGTGGAGATCCGGTGCATCCGCTGCACCATTCGATCCGATAAAAGCAAAGACTCCTGGGATTTTCTCTTGATAGAAAGCAAAATCTTCACCCGCTGTCGATGGCTGGGCCTCGACAACTTCTGCAAAAGACTTGGACCAGCGAAAAACTTTTTTAGCCAGGGCCTTATCATTATAGGTAACCGGTGGTGTCTTGCCCCAATCAAATTGGACCATGACTCCGGTACTGTTAGAGATTTGCTCAATCACGCGAATGAAATCCGCCTTGAGGCGTCTCTGGAGATCCGGATTAAAGGTTCGAATGGTTCCTTCAAAGTAACCATACTTGGGAAGAACATTCCAGGTTGAACCAGCTTCGATATGGGTCACCGATAGGACAGCTGTCTCAAATGGCGAAACCGTACGCGAAACCAAGGTCTGCAACTGCTGGACCATACTAGTGATTGCTACAACCGTATCCAAACCGAGATCCGGTCGAGCTGCATGACTGCTCACCCCAGTGACAGTCACCTTGAACTTTTCAACACCCGCCATCATGGCGCCTGGACGCAGGGCCAACTGACCCGCAGGCAATGACGGCATGTTGTGAAATCCAAGGATGGCCTGTACATTCTCTAGGAGCCCGGTCGCTAATACCGCAGATGCTCCTTCAGAAGTCTCCTCAGCCGGCTGAAAAATCAACCGAACCGTTCCCTTTAAGTCTGTTTCCATACCTTTTAGGACTTCTGCAGCCCCTAATAGGCTCACCTGATGGAAATCATGGCCACAGGCATGCATGACACCAGGGTTTTGACTTTGGTAGTCGAGACCCGTGTTTTCCTGAATTGGAAGGGCATCAATATCTGCGCGAAGGGCAATGACTGGTTGACCGCTTCCGATCTCAGCAATCAGACCGGTCTTTAATCCACTGTTTAAAATGCGTACACCTAGCTTTTCCAAATAGGCTTTGAGATAAGCTGTGGTTTGGTATTCTTGTCCAGATAACTCTGGATGCTGATGCACGTAATGCCGAATGGGCACTAGATGTTCATAGGAAAATGATACCATTTCTCGTCCCCTTTCTAGCATAGTTCTATTCTATCACTGCCTCCCCTATTCGTCTAATTCCTATTTTTTTCTCTCAGTTATAGCCAGGAACTATATCGTTATTGTTGTGTCCTCTGCTTTCCTTCCTAAAAATGCCAAACCTCAAGAAAAAAACCTTTGAAGAAATTATCTTCAAAGGTCTATTTCTATTAGAATCCATCCACGTTTGTGTAGATTTTTTGTACGTCTTCGTCGTCTTCAAGAACGCTGTAGAGTTTTTCAAATGTTTCCAAATCTTCACCTGATAACTCAACTTCTGATTGAGGAATCATTTCCAATTCGGTTACTTGGAATTCTTCGATACCAGATTCACGCAAAGCAACGATCGCTTTGTGAAGGTCAGTTGGAGCAGTGTAAACAGTAATTGTTCCTTCTTCTGCTTCAACATCATCTACATCCACATCTGCTTCCAATAAAAGCTCAAAGATGGCATCCGCATCATCACCCGCAAAGACGATGACCCCCTTGTTGTCAAAGAGGTAAGATACAGAACCAGAAGCTCCCATGTTTCCACCGTTTTTACCGAAGGCAGCCCGGACATTCGCAGCTGTACGGTTAACATTTGATGTCAAGGTATCAACGATCAACATGGAACCATTTGGTCCAAATCCTTCGTAACGTCCTTCTGTAAAGGTTTCGTCTGTATTCCCTTTTGCCTTATCGATCGCTTTATCAATTACGTGTTTTGGCACTTGCGCTTGTTTAGCACGGTCGATAACGAATTTCAAAGCAGTATTCAATTCTGGATCTGGCTCACCTTTTTTAGCGGCTACATAGATTTCTACTCCGAATTTCGCATATACTTTTGAGTTAGCGCCATCTTTGGCAGTTTTCTTGGCTACAATATTGGCCCATTTACGTCCCATGAGGATTCTCCTTGTGTTTGATTCATATTATTTTCAATCTTTAACATTATATCACAAATCGTTCCCATTAGACTAGATTTTTCTATTTTTAACGGGGGAATTCATGCGAATTTTCTATGAGTTGGAAACTTTAAATAGCTAGTTTAACTATAAAAAAAGACTCTCTGTTAGAAACTTAGTAATGGTCTTTAAAAGAGAGGAAAGCGACACCTGACTCATCTATCATATAAATGAGGCGATTCTCTGCATCAATCCGTCTTGACCATGCTCCTTGAAAGTCATATTTCAAAGGCTCAGGTTTACCAATCCCAGCAAATGGATCCCTTTGGATCTCTTTAATCAGGCTATTAATCCGTTTCAGTGTTTTTTTGTCCTGACTTTGCCAGTAACAATAATCCTTCCAGGCATCTTCTGTAAACTTGAGTAACATCCGTTACCCCTCAATCTCATGGAGTTGAACCTGACCAGCTCGGACTTCTGCCATACCCCGCAAGACCTTATCCGACAATTCCTTGTTCTGAGTTAGTCTTAGGGTTTCTTGTAGGCTGTCCCACTCACTCTTAGAGATGACCACAATATCTTCGTCTGGATTCTTATTCACGACTGTCAAAGGCTCAAACTCATCATTCACCTTCTTCATATAATCCTTCAAATGATTGCGGAATGTTGAATAAACGACTGCTTCCATGACCATACCTCATTCTACCTCTTTTCTATTATTATACATGAAAAAGAAAAACTTGTCAGGAACTTGTACAAGTTTTTCCCTATCTACCTAATTATTCGTAAAAAGTTTCTAAATTTGGTAAAAACAAAAAAATCCATTGTCTAAAAAGATTTTTTAGACAATGGATAAACACTGTTTCTGTGCATCATAACGTTCTTGCCTTATGTGACAAAAGCTCCTTTATTTTTGTGAGCAAAGAAGATTTCAGTGAGACTGTTTATTCTTCCACTCTCACCGGCACCCGACCCCAAATCTGTTCCGGTAGTTGGGGATGGCCTAGCTGATACACCTGATCCGCTTGCTGGGTCAAGGCATCCCAAGGTTCCTTACCGATTCGGGTCACGATTTCTACTGTTTTTTTCAAGCCTTTGAGATGAACTTGTCCCTTTGCAGAAAATCCTAAGACATGAATGGCATCTGGAAGAGCTTGATTCATCGCCCCTACCAAGATATAGGTCAAGATGCGACGGACACGAGCCTTGGTATAGCGTTTTGTCGCCACCTGATCCACCAACTCTTCCACAGAGCTAGCACTTCGAACCGCATCCTTTATCCGGTTGGCCAATTCCTCATTGACCTGAAAAATCTGTGTCAAATCCGGATGGGTTAGGATTTGATAACGGAGCAGTTGGTCGTAATTCTCCCAAGACACTTGCGGAGCTGACAGAAAGAGTTGACTATTTGGCATGAATTTAGCTACAAAGTCCTGATCTTCCTTGTGCAGGCGTATACTAGTCGCAGAAGCATAGGCCACTTCTTTTTCTTCCGAATGGTATCCTGCACCCTGGCGTTGGATAGCCTTGAGCGTAATCCCCTTCCCAACACAAGCCTTGGCATAAGCCAGCCCTAGAATATGATTGGGAGTATCTCCTGTGAACTCCACTCCAGCAAAGGTTTCCCACATTTTTTGGGTCTTTTGTGGATAGGATAAATCATCCGGAAGGCTTCGCAAGAAAGCTTCCATTTCCGATGATTTCTCCGAGTAAACTGTCGCAATCGCTTGATAATCCAGGACTTCTTCTGTCCCAAAGGTCAATTGGTCGATTCCCAGACGGGACAAGATTTCTACCGCTCCCTTGGCAAAATGATCCGCCGACTGAACAGCCACGAGAAAGGGGAGCTCGACCACCAGATCCGCTCCATTTTCCAAAGCCATCTGAGCACGTGTCCACTTGTCTACAATGGCAGGCTCGCCACGTTGAACAAAATTCCCAGACATGGCCACAATCTTCAGCCCCTCTGCCTGTTCCAGCAGGTACTTGTGTCCATTGTGAAAGGGATTAAATTCTGCAATAATTCCTGTAACTGTCATGCTATCCTACTTCTGCGCTACGAAAAACCAACGTTTGCTGGTCTTTGTTGGCTCCTTATCTTCAAAGTCCGCGTAGAGTTTAAAGGACTTAAAGCCAGCCTGCTCCAATAAGATGTCATAGGTTAAAACTTCATAGGTGCGTTCCTCATGAACTTCATCGTGGCGACTAAAGGATCCATCCTCTTCTTGGACAAAGAAGGTCAGCTCATGGACGATGGAGTGGGGGGCTTCATCCTCATAGGTATCCCAGAGCATGGCAAAATCTTCCGCATTTTCATGATAAGAATAGCCTGGGAAGACCTCATCTGTCTGGTAGGTCGAATGGACATCAAAGATAAAGACTCCGTCCTCATTGAGGGCATTATAGACTTCTATGAAGACATCCCCTACTTCTACCTCGTCCTGCATATAGCAGATAGAATCCGAGTAGCAGGTCACGAAATCATAAGTGTCTGCTTGCGACAGGTTCAGCATATTGCCCTCGATAAAATCAATCTTCTGTTTGGCTGAAGCAGCTCTTTTTTCAGCAATTTTCAGCATGTCAGCACTCAGGTCTAATCCTGTCACATCAAAACCAGCTTGAGAAAAGCGAACAGATTGAATCCCTGTCCCACAAGCCAATTCCAGTAATTTTTTCTTATCTTTTGTCTTTGGGAGATGGCGGAGGGAAAAATCCGTCCACAAATCATACAGACCGTCATCCATGACCGTATCATAGACCGCCGCAAACGTTTCATAAGTCGCCATATTCATGATACCAAGTCCGCCCGTAATCCGATAGAAAATTAGGAGCACGACGATGGAGCTAAGCTCCAAGGAGAGCTATCTATTTTCCGAGGATTACAGGACGGGTTCAAATCCTTTCTAAGATACAAAGAGCCTTAAAAGCAAAGAGAAAATTTTTCTCTTTCTCAAATCTTTTAGCTCGTGTTCAGTTAGAAACCTAACCAAACACAAGGCCCTATCCTTTCTTTCCATAGAATTTCAATTTAACCAACAAAACTCAGTTGCTGCCAACTGAGTTTACCTGCTTATGCTAGGGCTGCTGAAAGATCGACAGCACTTGCTTCGTGCCATAGCTTTTCTAGGTTATAGTGGGTACGCATTTCTTCTGAGAAGACATGGACCACCACACCACCTAAGTCAAGAAGGACCCAACCTCCAGCTGAGTCACCTTCGACGTGGCTAGCATTGACACCAGCTTCAACGACTTTCTCACGAATATTCTCTGCGATAGCTTCCAACTGACGGCTATTCATAGAGCTTGCGATGACAAAGTAATCTGTCACGCTGGTCAAGCTTTGAACATCCAATGCCACAATATCTTCTGCACGTTTTTCATCGGCAGCTTTAACAACAAGTTCAAGTAATTCTTTTTCTTTCATGTAATCCTCTTTCCTCAAAAAATTGATTTGTAATCTAAGACATCCGTAAAACGCTCTGCCCAAATATTTTCATAAAATTCATTAAGCGTTTCTGCCGAAATATCCTCTCCATCAAAGGTTGTGACAGCTCCTTCTGGAATGACCAGCTTATAGCCGTATTCAAATCCCACTTTGATGGATGTATCGACACAATATTCTGTCTGCATGCCACACAGGACCAGTTGTTGAATTCCTTGTTGATCCAAGTATTCTTTTAATCCTGTCTCCTTAAACATGCTATTGTATCGCTTCTGAAATACCTTTTCATTCTCCTGTCTTTTCAACAGAGGAGATAATTGCCAATCTTCCGAAGTTAAAGCCTCTGGCGTTTCAATATGCTGAATGTAGATGATTTCAATCTGCTGTTTTCTAGCCTGATCTTGCAAATAAGCAATCTTCTCTAGGAGCTTTTCTGTCTCAAAACCTGTTTCCACTAAGATATTTTGTACATCAATAATGATAAAAGCTGTCTTCACTTACTGCTCCTCTTTCAAATACTTCACAAATGCGTTATAGGTTTCAAGGGTTTGGGGATAAATGGGCAATCCTTGGTGGGCCAGGTGTTCGACTGTGCGAGCCGTCTCATAGGCCACGGCACGATCCAAGGAGACTTGGGCGATGTCACGTGCTTGCTCTACCCCCGGAAAGGCCCGGTTGTGTTCAATATAATCTGCCACATAGACAATCTTGTCTAAGGTTGACATCTGTCCACTCCCCACGGTGTGAATCTCAATACTACGAAGAATGGCTGGATCTGTCAGTCCGAGATCTTCCTGAATCTTATAAATGCCGATCATTCCATGCCAGACGTTATTGCCCCAGTTTTTTAATTCTGGATCAAGACTATAGCGATCAATCAAGTCTAGAAATTCCTGATCCGATAATTTCTTGGCATAGTCATGCAAGAGACCTGCTAGTCCAGCCTGTTCTTCATCTGCTTCATAGCGTTTGGCCAAGTCACGCGCAGCTTTCTCAACCCCTAAACAGTGGGTTAGGCGTTTTTCTGGCAAGATTTGACCCATTTTTTCAAGCAAGACCTCGCGAGAAAAGCCGAGATAGTTTTCATAGGTCATTAATACAAACCTTCTTTCTTGATGTAGTCCAAGACTGGCTTTGGCAACATAAAATTGGGCGTCCGACCTTGGGCGATAAACTCTCGCACCATGCTAGAAGAGATGTCCATAAGAGGAACATCGACCCAAATCACAGGATAGGAGGTTCCTGCCTTGTAACGGGGACGTTGAACACCGACAAACTGCACCATCTCCACTAATTCGTCAATCCGATACCATTTTGGCAGGTAGTCTACCATATCCGCTCCAATGATGAAGTAATAGTCTGTATCTGGGTCTCGCTCATTGAGCAACTTCATCGTATCGTAGGTATAGGAAATCCCTTTACGCTCTAGCTCAATCGTCTCGATTTCCAGACCTTCAATGCCATCGATGGCTAGTTCCAGCATTTTCAAGCGATGGCCTTCATCAATGGTTTCTTTTTTATCCACATGCGGAGGCTCATATTCTGGCATGAGAAGGACCTTGTCCAAGCCTAGTTGCTGGCGGACTTGGTCTGCAACTACAAGATGGGCATTATGGACGGGATTGAAATTCCCTCCGAGGATTCCCACTTGTTTGCGTTTCTTATCTTTGATTTCTGGCTCTAACTCCACCTTGGTGAAGGGGGTTAATAGTTCAATGGCCATATACCTGCTCTCCTGTGTCTCTTAGATTTCTTTTACTTTGACTGAAATCTTCCGGTTTTCTTTTTTGCTTGATTGTTTGTATAAGATGAGGATGCGTCCAATTTTTTGAACCGTATCCACACCGATTTCTTCTTCCAAGATTTCCGCTACTTCATGGATATTCTCATCCGTATTTTGAAGAAGGGTCACCTTGATCAGTTCGCGTGCATCTAGCGCTTGGCGCACACTGGTTTTGATTTGGTCATTAAGCCCGTTTTTCCCAATTTGGATAATGGGTTTGAGGCTGTGGGCTTGGCTGTTGAGGAAAGCCCGTTGTTTGGATGTTAATGTCATGCTTTTACTTCCTTTTTTCTTGATCGTTATTTTAAGTGGTGGGGACGGCCGGAACTAATTTTTCAAAGATCTCATCTTTGAAAAATGGATTTCCTCACCTCAAAATGGAGCCTTGGTCTCCATTTTGCCCTTGCCAATCTCACGATTGGCAACTACACCACGGCAATAACAACCTCTTTATGAGCTCACTTCGTTCGCTCTTCAATTCATTCTATTTCAAATTTTTAAATAATAGCTTTGCGGGTAACGACTGCTACGCCTTCTGGTGCCCAGACGGCTACTTTGGCTTCTCCATTGACGCGGATCCAGCCCAGTCCAGAGATGACGAGGTCTGTCTTGTCCTTGATGGTAAACTCATGAGAAACCAAGGGTGGGAACTCTTCTTTTTCCTTGCTATTAGGAGGTGTTAGTAAGCCACCGACATGCTTGTCATAAAAAGCAGTCGCTCCTTCGAGCTTGGTTCGGTGAAGCTTGAGTTCATTGTCAAAGAAGGCAGTGAAGCCTTGCTTTTCTCCCTTGATAAAGTCGAAGCGCCCCAGACCACCCAAGAAGAGGGTTTGCTCTGGATTGAGCTGATAAGTCTTGGGCTTGATTTCTTTTTTAGGGCTAACATACTTGAGGTTTTTTGCCGTCAAGTAATGAGCCATCTGGTGGCGATGGATAATCCCTGGTGTATCGTAGATATAGGACCCATCGTCCAGTGGGATTTCGATCTTGTCCAGTGTCGTTCCTGGGAAGCGAGAGGTTGTAATGATATCCTTGTCTCCAGTGATTTCTTGGATGATCGCATTGATGAGGGTTGATTTTCCAACGTTGGTCACACCCACCACATAGACATCACGGCCTTTGCGGTGCTGCTCAATCTTTTCCATCAAGTCCTTGATAGCACTCTTGTTTTGGGCAGAGGTGAGGACCACATCGACAGGACGCATGCCTTCTTCGTGGGCCCGCTCCATCAACCAATGCGTCACTTTGCTATCCTTGACAGACTTGGGCAAGATGTCTTTTTTATTTCCGACTAAAAGGACATCATTACCTGCTACAAAGCGCGGTAAGCCAGGAATGACAGAGCCATTAAAGTCAAAAATATCGACTACATTGACCACGAGAGCATCACTATCTCCTACTTCGTGAAGGAGTTTTAGGAAATCATCATCTGTCAGATGCACATCTGTGATTTCATTGTAGTGACGTAGACGGAAACAGCGTTGGCAATAGACTTCGCCTGTTTCCAAGCCCTTTTCAAGAGCTGATTGGGGAGTATAGCCTATCCCCTCTTTGTTTTCTGTCTGAATGGGCGCTCCACAGCCAATACAGAATAATTCTTCCATTCTTAAATTCCTTTTTTGTATACAATCGGACCATATTTTTCGGCCATTTGCTTCATGACACGGCGTTCACGCGCCCGGTTGATCTTGGTCTTGATGGAGTCATGCTCAACCAAAGGCTTGACCAAAATCGAGCGAATGCCTGCACGATGGGCAGCCCGGATATCCGTCATCAGTTGATCCCCGACCATGACCACTTCATTTTTCTCATAGTGGAAACGTTTAAGGGCCCGATCAATCCCAAAAGTAAAGGGCTTGAGCGACCAAGCTTCATAGTCAATATCAAATTTCTCAACAGCGCGCTTGACCCGTTTGGGGCTATTATTGGACACCACGATAACCCGAATTCCGCCATCACGAAGGTCGTGCAACCACTGGCGCATCTCAGGAGTACCATCCGGA
Source organism: Streptococcus sp. DFI.7.26 (assembly GCF_022240605.1). Classification (NCBI taxonomy): domain Bacteria; kingdom Bacillati; phylum Bacillota; class Bacilli; order Lactobacillales; family Streptococcaceae; genus Streptococcus; species Streptococcus sp. DFI.7.26. The sequence continues at coordinate 288,039 of NZ_JAKOGN010000002.1, forward strand.
TTATTCCAAGCAATCAAGGTGTTATCCAAATCCACAAGGACCGCCTTAATGCCTTGTTTTTTCAAGTCTGCAACGGTGAGATCATAGGCTGCTTCCACCGCAAAATCTGGTTTGTAATTTTCGATTGACACGTTTTTCTCCATTTTTTATATTCTCTTCATTGTAGCATAAATAGACGTATTTTGCACTTGCTTCGTTGTCTCCTCTTTGTAAGAGGACCCATTCTATCTCTTTGATATTCCCTAAAATAGACAAAAACGTTACAAAGTTCCAAAAACGTGGTATAGTAGAAGAAAAAAATACGCGGAAGAGTTATGATAACAAAAGAAAAAAAATTGAGGGAGGTCTCCCCTCTCCTCCAAAAAATCATTAATTGGTCCTCCATCATTGGGGCCCTGGCAACCCTTGCTTTCTGTATCTGGGCCTACTTTGCTGGCATCCTCCAATCCAAGGAAACCTTGTCAGCTTTTATTCTCCAAGCAGGTATCTTCGGTCCACCTCTCTTTATCTTTCTTCAGATCCTTCAAACAGTGGTGCCTATTATTCCTGGCGCTCTTACGTCTGTCGCTGGTGTCTTTATCTATGGCCACATCATTGGGACCATCTACAACTACATCGGCATCGTCATTGGCTGTGCCATCATCTTCCACCTCGCAAGAATGTACGGGCCTAAATTTGTCCAGTCTATGGTTAGCCAGAAGACTTACGACAAGTATATTAACTGGCTCAACGAAGGCAAGCGGTTTGACCGTTTCTTCATCTTCATGATGATCTGGCCCATCAGTCCAGCGGACTTTCTCTGCATGCTAGCTGGATTAACCAATATGACCTTTAAGCGCTATATGACCATTATTATTCTCTGTAAACCGATTACTCTGGTCATTTACACTTATGGTCTCACCTATATCATCGACTATTTCTGGCAAATGATGTAAAAAAGATGTTGGGCAAACACCCAGCATCTTTTTTATAGAATTCCTTTTTCTTTTTGAATAATGAAGTCCTTTAGAGTAATCAGGAGGACCGCTAACAGAATCATGCCCATACCCAAGAAGTCAATCATAAAGAAATGCTCCTTCATAATGATAAAGGCAAAGAAAACTGCCGAAATTGGCTCAATAGAGGCTAATAAGCTTCCCTTTACAGCTCCGACCAAAGAGGTCCCTTTAAGAAAGGCTGTGTAGGCAAAAATCGTTCCAATAACAACCAAACCAAAAAGAGCCATCAAGGTATCCAGTCTATAGTTTCCAGAAAAAGAAAGAAGACCACTAAAAGGAATCATCAGAATTCCTGGAATGACCATCCCAACTCCAATCACCAGCATACTTCCCCATTTTTTAATTAAATTAAGAGGAAGGACAATATACAGAGCATAAGCAAAGGCTGAAACCACTCCCCAAGCCAGACCTTTTGGATTAATGGCCAGTTGGTTGACTTGACCGTGTGTTGCAATTAAGAATGTGCCACCAATCGCTAAAAGCATGGAAGCTACTTCCGCAAGAGTAGGAGCTACTCTATCCTTGATACAGGTATAGGATAAAATCCCCACTGGACAGAGATACTGCAAAACGGTGGCAGTCCCAGCATTGGTTTCTGCAATCGCCTCTAAATAGGTCAATTGAGTTAGTAACAATCCTAAAAATGAAAAAACGAGAAGGGAAAGATAGGAAGATTTATCTTTAGCAAAGGCTAATACCTTCTCTTTATCCGCTACGTAAGATAATATAATAAGGACAATGCCTGAAAAAAGTAGACGAAAATTAGTTAACCCTATAGCTGAAAAACCATGTGCCATCAAATATTGCCCGCTAACACCAGAAAGCCCCCAAGCAATTCCAGCAATCACAGTCATCAAGGTTCCTTTGAAAGATGTAGACATGTTGCCTCCACAAATATTATTTACATCCTAATTGTAACATAAAAACCAGCCCAAATGGACTGGTTTTATTCATAAAATATACTAATTTACGGCTCAACCAAAATCTTGATTTGCGATTTATCTTGCGTTAATTCGATAAAGCCATCTTGAACAATATTTTCCAATTTGATTTTCTTGGTAACCAATTTTTCAGCAGAGAAATAGCCTTGTTCCATCAATTCCAATACTTTAGGGAAGATGTGGCGATAAGCGATAATCCCTTTAAGAGTCTTTTCTTGAATGGCGAATTCATTTGGATTGATGCTAGCTTCGCGTTCCCAAATGGATACGACCATACACTCACCAGCCTTATGAACTGCTGCAAGAGCTTGTCCAAGAACAACAGGAACCCCTGTTACTTCATAAGACACATCCGCTCCACCATCTGTCAAGCGATGGATCGCTTCCACGACTGTTTCACCTTCTTCTGGACGAACAACAATGGCACCTAGCTCTTCTGCTTTGGCTTGACGTTCAGGGGACAATTCAACCGCATAGATTTTTGATGCTCCTGCTGCACGAAGGGCTTCCACGATCAAAAGACCAATTGGGCCTAAACCAAAGATAACAGCTGTATCGCCTGTTTTCAAAGCAGATTGACGAACTGCATAAACGGCTACAGCAGCAGGCTCTGTAAGCGCGGCTTGCTCATAGCTCAAGCTATCTGGAATCACATGGACTAAATCTCCATCTAGGACACAGTATTTAGCAAACCCACCATCTGCCGCAAGACCGACGAAGTTCAAATTTGGATCAAGGTTATAATCACCAATTAAGTTGTGTTTTGCCAAAATTGGCTCAATTGTCACACGATCACCGACTTTGACCCGAGTCACATCGCTTCCAACCTCAACAATTTCTCCAGCAAACTCGTGACCGAGGGTAACGGGTGCTTTTTGACCAGAATAAACATGCTCTTCTGTTGGAATGAAGATTGGTCCATCCAAGTATTCATGCAAGTCTGTCCCACAGATTCCTGTGAATTTGACCGCAACCTTTACTTGATGAGGTTGTACTTTAGGGACTTCTACTTCTTCGATACGAACGTCCTTCTTACCATGCCAGCGGGCAGCTTTCATTGTTTCCATATGATTCTCCTATTTTTCCATGAATTGTAATTCCCTTTCAGGAAACCCGACAACCATATTGTAAACCCTTTCACAAACTTTGTCAAGAAGCAACAGACGGTTAATATCTTAATTATCGGCCCGAGATGACTCTAGTTTCCAACCGACAATCCAGCCCAGAACAAGAAGATAATTTTCAAAAGCTCCAATAGCATTTACTGGCAAATGATAGTTGAGATAAGCAAATAAATGATTGGTCCCAATTCCGATGCCACCAACAATCAAGGCCAATAAAACCGTACGAAGATAAAACCAATCATATTTGAAATTAACAGCAATGAGAATCACAAGAACTGCCACATTCCAAATCCCAATCTCCCGCTGCCAACCGATAGAAATACCATATCCCGAATGACTTCCCATATAAGATGGAAAGAACAGCTGGAAGACAATCGCTCCAGACATGGCGATGATAACCAGGACAAATAAGACTCTTAAAAATTTGTTCATGTAACTCCTCCTAATGCCAGTTGATATGTAATGATCTTTCCTATTCTAACACAATTTTATGGATAGTAAAAACCAACCTCTCGGCTGGTTTTTTTCTCTATTACTCTTCTTTCAACTTCGCCAATTCTTGGGCAAGTAGTTTAAGAGCTACTTGTGGGTTGGCTTGGCCTTTAGTTGCTTTCATGAGGAAGCCGGTGAAGGCCTTGTCCGCATTCCGCTTCCCTGACTTGAAGTCGGCTACTGCTGCTTCGTTGTCTGCAAAGACTTGGTGGATGATAGGGATTAAGACTTCAGGATCTGAAATCTGTACCAATCCAGCTTTTTCAACGTATTCACGCGCACCGCCACCGTTTTTCGCCAAGTGAACAAAGACTTTCTTAGCAATCTTAGATGAAATGGTTCCATCTTCGATGATGGCAATCATTTCGACCAAGTTTTCTGGTGTCAATTGAATTTCTTCCAGCGTCTTGCCTTCTGCGTTCAAGAATTGTGCGACTTCACCTTGGAGCCAGTTAGACACTTGTTTGGCATCACCACCAAGGGCTACAGCTGCTTCAAAGAAGTCAGAAGTAACTTTGGTCGCTGTCAATTGGTTGGCATCATAGTCAGATAAACCAAGCTCTGCCACATAGCGAGCACGACGGTCTTTTGGAAACTCTGGCAACTCCGTACGCATTTCTTCGATCCACTCATCTGAGATTTCAAACAAGGGAAGGTCTGGTTCTGGGAAGTAACGGTAATCCGCAGCTCCTTCTTTGACCCGCATAAGAATGGTGCTCTTATTCGCTTCATCATAACGGCGTGTTTCTTGACGAATGACACCACCTGAACGCAAGATTTTCGCTTGACGCTCAACTTCGTATTCAAGACCTTTACGGACGTTTGAGAAGGAGTTCAGGTTTTTCAACTCCGTCTTGGTACCAAATTCCTCTTGACCGTATGGGCGAAGGGAAATGTTGGCATCGACCCGCATAGAACCTTCTTCCATCTTGACGTCTGAAATGCCAGTGTACTGGATGACTTCTTTCAAAGCTGTCAAATAAGCGTAGGCTTCTTCTGGAGAACGCATATCTGCTTCAGATACGATTTCAATCAATGGCACCCCTTGACGGTTGAGGTCAACATAAGAGTAACCATCTGTACCGTGCGTGTTTTTACCGGCGTCTTCTTCCAAGTGAGCCCGTTCAATCCCAATTTTCTTAGTCGTACCGTCTTCTAGTTCCACTTCAATCCAGCCGTTATAACCGATTGGCTCATCAAATTGAGAGATTTGGTAGGCTTTAGGATTATCTGGATAGAAGTAGTTCTTACGGTCAAAGTGCATCTTCTTGTGGATGTCCATGTTGAGGGCAAGAGCTGCCTTGATACCAGCATCGACAACCCCCTTATTGAGAACTGGTAGTACCCCAGGGAAAGACCAGTCAATCACGTTTGTATTGGCATTTTGGTCATTTCCAAAGTGGGCAGAGGTAGGTGAGAAGATTTTTGAATTGGTGTTGAGCTCTACGTGGACTTCAAGTCCAATGACTGTTTCAAAGTTCATTAATTGTCACCTCCGAAAATAAGGGGTTGTTGCTTGTGGTAATCCGTCGTTGCTTCAAAGGCCGCTGCAGCTTGGTAGATGTTTTCTTCAGAATACTTGGGACCAATCAACTGCAAACCAACTGGAAGACCTTGCGCAAAACCTGCAGGAATCGAAATCCCTGGAAGACCTGCCAAGTTGACTGGGATGGTCAAGAGGTCAGCCAAGTACATGGCAACCGGGTCGTGGTTGAGCGAATCCAAATCAAAGGCTACACTTGGAGCTGTTGGACCAAGGATGAGGTCGTAATCTGCAAAGACTTTTTCGAAGTCTTGGATAATGAGGGTACGAACTTGACCAGCTTTCTTGTAGTAGGCATCGTAGTAACCAGATGACAAACTAAAGGTACCCAGCATGATCCGGCGTTTGACCTCATCACCAAAGCCTTGGCTTCGAGTGTTCACATAGATGTCATCCAAATTCTTGGCATCTTCCGCACGGAAACCATAGCGAATCCCATCGAAACGTTGCAAGTTTGAAGAAGCTTCAGATGAAGCGATGATGTAGTAAACGGCAACCCCATATTTAGAATGAGGAAGGCTGACTTCTTCGACAGTTGCTCCCAATTTTTCAAAGTGTTTGGCCGCATTAAGGATAGTTTCTTTGACTTCTGGGTCGATCCCTTCACCGAGGTACTCCTTGGGAAGGGCAACCTTCATGCCTTTAATGTCTTGACCAATCTTAGAAGTAAAGTCTGCTACACGTACAGGGGCAGATGTTGAATCCTTGGCATCTTCACTGGCAATGACATTGAGCAATTGGGCATTTTCCTTGACCGTTGGTGCAAATGGTCCAATCTGGTCCAATGAGCTACCAAAGGCAATGAGACCAAAACGGGAAACTGTTCCATAAGTTGGTTTGAGACCGACGATTCCGTTGAAGGCGGCTGGTTGACGGATAGAACCACCAGTATCAGACCCAAGAGACAAACGGACTTGACCTGAAGCTACAGCAGCTGCTGAACCACTAGAAGATCCACCAGGCACCTTGCTGTGGTCCCATGCATTCTTGGTTGGCCCATAGTAAGAAGTCTCACCAGATCCACCCATGGCAAACTCGTCCATATTGGTTTTTCCGATGACAATCATACCTTTAGCTTTGGCATTGGAAACAGCTGTTGCATCAAAGATGGGCTCATAGTTATAGAGCATTTTTGATGCCGCAGTGGTCAGGATGCAATCTGTTGAGATATTGTCTTTGACCGCGAGTGGAATCCCTGACAGGAGGTTATCTGCATCGATTCCTTTTTCATCAATGGCTTTGGCTTGCGCAAGGGCAGCTTCTTCGGCCACCGTTACAAAGGCATTGACTGCTTCTTCACGCGCCTTGATATCGTCAAGCGTCGCTTGGGTCAATTCGGTTGCTGAGATTTCCTTAGAGACAAGGAGGTCGTGCAACTCTTCAATGGTTTTATGGTTGAATGACATTAGGCATCTCCTCCATCTTCTAGGATAGCTGGTACCTTGATGTAGTAGTTATCCTTTTCAGGTACATTTTTAAACAAGCGGTCACGGTCCGTCCCTTTTTCAGCAACATCCGGACGCAATACGGTCTTACGATCTGCCATGGTTGTTGTTGGAGCCACACCGGTTGTGTCTACTTCTTCCAACAATTCCACCATGTCGACAATTTTAGACAAGGTTGTCGCAAACTCAACTGTCTCTTCTGGAGAGAATTTCAATTTTGAAAGATTGGCAACGTGGGTTACCTCTTCTTGCGTAATTTTCATCTTGCTTCCTTTCGTGAAATGATGATTTTTCAATACCCTCTATTTTACCATATTTTTAGTATTTATGCGGTAGTTTGGCAAGAAAATAGAGTCCGAGGAAGGCTAGGCATTAGGCCATTCTCCTCGAACTCTAATATTACAATTCTTCCAATTGTTCATTCACAACTTTTGCTCCCAAAACATGTTTGAAATGATTTAAAGCAAACTGGTGATTTTTAGGAGTGAGCGACGCCACTGCAGGCGCGACCACTTCAATCTGATAGCCCAGATTATAGGCATCTACTGCTGTATGGAGGACACAAATGTCCGTTAAGACTCCCGTCAAAATAACCGTATCTACGCCACGTTCCCGGAGGCGGATATCCAAGTCAGTTCCTGAAAAAGCAGAATAATGACGCTTGTCCATCCAAAAGACACGTGGATCCGCTTTGTGCTCCCGATAAAAATTAGCTAAGGGACCATACAAATCCCGTCCACTCGTCCCAATGATATTATGAGGTGGGAAGAGCTTGCTTTCTGGATGAAAGGGATCGTCTATATCATGAGCATCAATAGCAAAAAAGACATAGGCACCTTGGTCAAAAGCCAGCTGGGTCACCTGGGCAATACTCTCAGAAATAGCTTGTGCAGGAGCTCCTGCCGTTAACTTACCTTCATCCGCTACAAAATCAACGGTGTAGTCAATCGAAATTAACGCTTTAGTCATTAGTAGTCTCTTTTCTTAATTTCTTCAAAAATATCTGGGATCAAGACTTTAAGGTAGGTTCCCTTCATCCCAAGAGAGCGACTTTCAATAATACCGGCTGACTCCAATTTCCGCAGCGCATTGACAATCACAGAGCGGGTAATACCAATCCGATCCGCAATCACGGAAGCAGTTAACTGCCCTTCATTTCCCTTCAATTCACCGAGGATTGCAGATACAGCCCGCAATTCTGAATAGGACAAGGTATTGACAGCCATATTGACCGCAGTGCGGCGACGAATATTTTTCTCATCTTCCTCTCGTTGGAAGTTCAACATTTGAATCCCAACTACGGTACTAGCAATCTCAACCAAAATCAAATCATCATCCGCAAATTCCTTATCATTGCGCCAAATAATCAATGACCCCAAACGAATCCCAGATACATGAATAGGAGCAATCGTTGTCAACCCATCAGGAAAATCAGACTTTGTCTCTACTGGAAAGATACTTAAATCGTGATCTACATCTAAATTCGCCTCTGTATCATAGACTAAACTGGCTGCTTTCGCATAATCTTCAGGTAATTTTTTATTGTCAAAAAAAGCTTCAACCCGGTCATTATTGGTTTTGTAGCGCATGAAATAACCTAGAAGAGTTCCCTTGCTATTAATAATACAAGCGTTACAATGAATGATATCAGCCAGTTGACGGGCAATTGCATTATACGGCATTTCATCTTGCAACTGTTCTTCAGAACGCTTCAAGATAGATGTAATTTTTCTCGTTTTTTCTAATAATTTAGCCATAATAAACCTCGCATATAGTCAGCTAAAGTATATCATATAAGTGAGGGAATTTCAATCAAATTATCTGAAAATTATTTATTTTTTCTACAATTCTATTCAATTCAGAAAAATTAGCCTTATGTAACAAAATATTCGCTGGATTCATTCAAAAAAAAGAAACCGCCTATTAGCGATTTCTCTTACACTTATCGTTTGTATTGTTTTAAGAAACGAGTCATCTTCTCTTGAATTTGAGCCAATTCTTCTACTCGAGGAAGGTAAACAATCCGGAAATGATCCGGCTCTTTCCAGTTGAATCCACGTCCGTGAACCAAGAGAACCTTTTCTTGTTTTAAGAAATTCAAGACAAACTGCTCATCATCATCCACTCGGTACATTTCACGATCAATCTTAGGGAAGATATAGAGACCAGCTTTTGGTTTGACAGCTGAGAGTCCTGGAATATCATTGATAGCCTTGTAGATAAAGTTCCGTTGCTCGTAGATTCGACCGCCTGGAAGCAAGAGTTCGTCCACTGACTGGTAGCCTCCCAAAGAAGTCTGGACCACTTGTTGGGCCAAGACGTTTGAACACAGACGCATATTGGAGAGCATATTCAAACCTTCGATATAGCCCTTCACGTGGTGTTTGGGTCCAGACAAGACCATCCAGCCCACACGGAAGCCCGCTATGCGGTGTGATTTGGACAAACCGTTCATGCTGACACAGAACAAATCTGGCGCGAGACTAGCAATGGCTGTGTGTTTGGCACCATCCATGACCAAGCGATCATAAATTTCATCTGCAAAGATAATCAAACCATGTTGACGAGCAATTTCGACAATTTCCAACAAAATCTCATCTGGATAGAGAGCTCCGGTCGGGTTATTTGGGTTAATCACGACGATAGCCTTGGTGTTTGAAGTGATTTTCGACTTGATATCATCAATATCAGGATACCACTCAGCCTCTTCATCACAGACATAGTGTACTGCATTTCCACCTGCTAGGCTGACCGCTGCTGTCCAAAGAGGATAGTCTGGCATTGGCACAAGTACTTCATCGCCATTATCCAGCAAGCCTTGCATGGACATCACGATCAACTCACTGACACCATTTCCGATATAGATATCATCAATCTCAACATTCGGGATCTTTTTCAATTGGCTATACTGCATAATAGCCTTACGGGCAGAAAAAATTCCTTTTGAATCCGAATACCCTTCACTATCCCGAGCATTCATAATCAAATCATGAATGACTTCGTCGGGAGCCGTGAACCCAAATTCAGCCGGATTTCCTGTATTTAAGCGAAGGATTTTCTCCCCGTTGGCCCGCATGCGCATCGCTTCTTCTAAGACTGGACCACGAATATCGTAAGCAACGTGTTCTAGCTTGACGGACTTATTGTATTCTTTCATGATTTTTTCCTCACTTTATCAAACTGCTTCCATTATACCACTAGTTAATCTGGAGTACAACTGAGCAACCTCTTTCATTCTCAATGAAATCCTATAGATATCTGATTTGACCTTTACTTTCTATGGTAAAAGGTTTAAAATATAATTATAGGTAACATAAATGGGTTCTTCCATTTTTTTCACGTTTTCAAGCAGTAAAGGAGGACGGAACATGTCTCAAAAATACGAAAACATCATGGTTGCAGTTGATGGATCTCGCGAAGCTGAACTCGCTTTTGAGAAAGGGGTCAATGTTGCGTTGCGAAACGGATCAAAGCTTACTCTCGCTCATGTCGTTGATACACGCGCCTTACAAAGTGTCTCTAGTTTTGATGCCGAGGTGTATGAAGGATTCCAAACAGAAGCTAATGAACTATTAGAAGGGTATATCAAGCGTGCTAAAGAAGCCGGTGTCCAAAACATTGCTTCGGTGATTGAAATGGGGAATCCAAAAGTCCTCTTAGCGACTGATATCCCTGATGCAGAGGGAGTTGATCTCATCATGGTTGGGGCAACTGGTCTCAATGCTTTTGAACGTTTACTAGTCGGGTCTTCCTCTGAATACATTCTCCGCCATGCCAAAGTCGATTTGTTAGTGGTTCGTGAGACAGAAAAGACCTTATAAACTTTATAAAAACCAAAAGGTGTGAAGGAAAACGAATTTCCTCACACCTTTTTATTTTCTTCAGTTTCTGCTGTTTTTTCAGAGTAGTGTTTTTGATAAGCTTTGATTTGCCGTTCCAACTCTTTTTGAATGGCTGGCTCAGGTGCATACTTTTCTTCCCAGTCGTTCGGTTTTAAAATTTTATGCGTGACTTCATCAAAGTGAGCCTGACCATCTGGGAAAATCTTCCCCATGTTTGCACGGTGAACAATCTCAAAGACCTCTTCCGGATCGACCCCCATTAGAACAAAACTACCATAAGTCAGATAGAGCGTATCAATCAAGGCATCGACCTGCCCCACCATGGAGATCTCAGCTGGATGCTTGCTACGAACCTTATTGGCTGCCTCGTCTAGGGCTTGATGCAAGCTTTCGATTGAACGATCAAAGGTTGCTTCATCCTTGCTCGCTGCCCGAATAAATTCAACCAATTCCTCCTGCTTAAACATGGTTCGGTAAAGAGCCTCTTGATTGTCCCAGGCCTTTGGTTCTTCCTGAGTTTGACCATCCATGAGTTGATGGAAGGCTTTGACCTTATTAAAGTGATCGTCGCGACTAACAAACAGTGACTGATCCGTGATAATGCCAAAATGTTCCAGCGCTTTTTGGATCCCGTCTTTGGTATTACTGGTCGTCGTATGCTGAGCTACTTCTTTGACCCTGCTGGTTCCATTGCCCATCGCAATCGATAAGCCAACACCCGAGAGCATTTCCAAGTCATTATCTGAATCTCCAAAGGCCATCACCTGGTCCATTGAAAATCCAAATTCTTCTCCTACGATCCGAATCCCTTCCAATTTTGAGTTGTCTGGATTGATAACGTCCGCCGCAAAGGGGCTGGAACGCGTAAATTTTAATTCAGGAAAAGCTTGCTCAACTTTTTGAGTGTCTTTAGGACTAGCTAATAAGAGAACCTGATAAACCGGTCCTTGGGCAATTTGTTGCAGTTGCTTTTGATCCTGAGGGACAGCCTTGCTAACCACCTTGTTGAAGCCCTGACTAACTGCCTTTGAAAAGCCTTTTGGTACAAATCGCGCAGACCATTGAGAAACAGGGCTCATCCCAAAACTCATAATGCGAGAGCCTTCAACTCCATCTTCTGTTCCTAAGGCGATCTCAATGCGATGTTTTTTTGCGTAGTCAATCAAGTCATGCAGATTCTTCTTATCAATTGGAGAAGCAGATAAGACCTTGTCCTTGGTAAAAATATACTGACCATTATAGGTGACCGCAAAATCAAAGTCATAGCGCTCGATAAAAGGACGGACAAAGAAGGGTCCTCGCCCTGTTGCCAAACCAACAAAAATTCCTTGTTCCTTTAAGGCGCGAATGGCTTTTTCAGTTGACTTCAAGACCATTCGACTATCATTGACCAAGGTTCCGTCAATGTCAAAAAAGACCGCTTTTATTTCCATGATGACTGCTTTCTTTCCGTTTTATGATACAATAAATTATAACACACATTCCAAGGAGACACACATGATTAAGAAAATTTTGGCCCTTCATACAGGAGGGACCATCTCCATGCAGGCGGATGACTCTGGAGCTGTCGTGACCAATTCATCCAACCCCATGAACCATATTGATCTGTCACTGGCAGGGGTTGAGCTTACTTCAGAAGATTTTTTAAATTTACCCAGCCCTCATGTAACTCCTCAGCACATGTTACAACTCTATCATAAGATTCAGAAAGAGGCTTCCCAGTATGATGGGATTGTCATTACCCATGGTACCGATACTCTTGAAGAAACAGCCTACTTCTTAGATACCATGGACTTGCCAACTATTTCAGTAGTCTTAACAGGAGCCATGAGAAGCTCCAATGAATTAGGAAGCGACGGCGTCTATAACTATCTGACCGCCATCCGAGTAGCAGCAGATCCCAAATCACAAGACAAGGGTGTCTTGGTCGTGATGAATGATGAAGTCCATGCAGCCAAGTACGTGACCAAAACACATACCACCAATGTCAGCACCTTCCAGACCCCCACACATGGCCCTCTAGGCTTGGTCATGAAAAAAGAAGTTCTTTTCTTCAAAACAGCTGAACCCCGTGTGCGTTTTGATTTGCAAGAAATCAAGGGAGTTGTCCCCATCATTTCAGCCTATGCTGGCATGAAAACAGAACTCCTTGACCTACTAGATGTCCAACAAATGGATGGTTTGATCATTGAAGCCTTTGGAGCTGGAAATCTTCCTAAGGAAGTAGCTGAGAAACTCTTTGAATTTCAAGAGGCTGGCCTTCCTATTGCCTTGGTTTCCCGTTGCTTCAATGGAATTGCGGAACCTGTCTATGCTTACGATGGGGGCGGAGTCAAACTTCACGAGCACGGCATCTTCTTTGTCAAAGAGCTCAATGCAGCTAAGGCCCGGCTGAAACTATTGATTGCTCTCAATGCCGGATTAAAAGGCGATGAATTGAGAGACTATATAGAAGGTTAAAATATAGATAGAAGGCACGATGATGGATACATCCGCCTTTTGTATTTAAAAATAGCTCTGATGGACTGAGATAATGATTGACAAGATGAATTTTAACATGGTTCGCATAGCTAAGACCTCTTTTCTATTTTTTACGATTATAGGTCCACAAACTTAAATTAAGATAAAAAGAGAGTGGGACAGAAATCGGTAATTCGTTAGAATTCGATTTCGTCGTCCCACCTCCGCACAGTTGAGTAGGGCTATAAAAGCTGATGAAATCAGTGTAGTAGAGCCCACTCAACCACTGCGTCTTGCTCGACAATCCAAAGACAATTGAGAGGCTAGGACTTTTGTCCCAGCTTCTTTCTTATCCCTTCTTAATCCAGGTGTTCTTTCTGCTCCAAATGTAGAGACAGACAGTGCCAATCTGGATGCTCTCGCCAATTATGAGTCGTGACCACCTGAATAGCTACCTTTCGTGCTTCCTCTAAGATTGGATAATCTTCAATGAGGTTGGCTACTTGAAATTCAGGTATACCTGATTGACGCGTTCCAAAGATTTCCCCAGATCCTCGTAGCTTGAGGTCCTCTTCTGCCAAGACAAACCCATTGGTGGTTTCGGTCATGATTTTCATCCGACGCTTACCAGATTCTGTTTTGGGATTGGCAACTAATACTGCGTAAGACTGCTTATCACCACGCCCTACCCGACCTCTCAACTGGTGCAATTGGCTCAAACCAAAGCGGTCTGCATCCATAATAATCATGACGGTAGCATTGGGAACATTGACGCCGACTTCGATTACAGTTGTAGAAACTAGTAAGTCAATTTCTCCCTGCTTAAAGGCCTGCATAATGGCCTCTTTTTCTTCCCCCTTCATCTTACCATGAAGGAGAGCAATACGGGCTCGGTCTCCAAAATAAGCAATCAATTCTCCCTCTAAGGCAATAGCATTTTTGAGGTCCAAGGCTTCAGATTCTTCAATCAAGGGTGAAATAACGTAGGCTTGGGAACCTTTTTGGATTTCTTTGACCAGCCAATCCAAGACTAAATTTAACTGTTGATGCTTGACCCAGCGGGTGATAATCTCTTTTCGACCTGCTGGCATTTGGTCGATAATCGAAACATCCATATCTCCAAAAGCAGTGATTGCTAGAGTCCGGGGAATTGGGGTCGCTGTCATCATCAAGACATCCGGATTTTGGCCCTTTTCACGCAGGATCCGTCTTTGGGCCACGCCGAAACGGTGCTGCTCATCAATAATGACCAAGCCTAGATCATGAAAACGAACCCCCTCCTGAATCAAGGCATGAGTTCCCACAATAAGGTCCACTTGCCCTGTCTGAATCAATTCCAAGCGTTCTCTTCTCTCCACAGCTTTTAGACTGCCTGTTAAAAGAAGAATTCTAAGACTAGGAAAGAGAGAGGTCAAACTTTGTAAATGTTGCTCAGCTAGGATTTCAGTTGGGACCATCAAGGCTGCTTGCTTGCCAGCAGTTACAGCAGCATACATGGCCAGTCCAGCAACGACGGTCTTCCCGCTTCCGACATCTCCTTGCAAGAGACGATTCATGTGGTAAGGAGAGCGCATATCTGCTAGAATTTCGTTCAGACTTCGCTCCTGAGCTTCTGTCAACGTAAAAGGAAGCTTAGCTTGAAGATCTTTTAGCTTCTTCTTATCCCAATCCAGGACGATTCCCTGTCCGACGGAACGATTTTCTTCCTTCAAGACCTGCAGTTGCAATTGGAAAAAGAGCAATTCTTCAAATTTCACTCGTCTCAAGGCCTGCTTATATTCCTCAAGATCCTTGGGAAAATGCATAGCCCTGACTGCTTGTCTGCGAGAAAGCAAGTGGTACTTATCCATTAAAATCTGGGGTAAATTTTCTTCCAACAAGTTGTCTAAACCTGCTTCAAAAGCCGTCTTGATAACCTTTACTAGAGCTGACTGGCTCACCCCTTGAGATAAGCGATAGACCGGTTGGAGGTCATCTTCGACTTGGGCTAACAGCTTCATCCCTGTCAAAGCTCCCTTGGCCTTATCCCATTTACCAAAGACAGCCACTGTTTGCCCTAGTTCAATCTTGTCCGCTAGATAGGGCTGGTTAAAGAAACTAACTGCTAGGACCAGCTCCCCTTGTTTAATGGTAAAGCGAAGCCGGTTACGCTTGTAACCATAATACTGGACATTAGCTGGAGTGGCAACAATTCCAGAAACAACTGCTTTTTCTCCATCTTCCAGGTCTAAAACATTTTTTGATTTAAAATCTTCATACCGAAATGGGAAGTAAAGTAAGAGATCTTCAACCGTTTCGATACCCAATTTCTTGTATTTCTCTGCTGATTTTGGTCCAATTCCTGGTAGGACAGATAGTGGTTGGTGTAAGTTCATTCATTCCTCCTAGATAAGAAAGGAGGCTGGGACATTCGTCTTCAACCTCTTTCACCTCGAACTTTTTATGAAAGGAAGCTAGGAAAAGACAGACAGCTTACTTTCCACTATCTTCCTTTGTTGGACGATAAACTCTTGGGACGCGATCGCTCAAGACACAAACAACCTCATAGTTGATCGTGCCTCTATAATCTGCTACGTCCGTTGTCGTTATAGCTAGATCACCATCCACTCCGATCAATACTACCTTAGTCCCAATCGGGTAGGGCTTCGGTAGGCGAATGGTGATTTGGTCCATGGATACGCGACCGACAATCGGGCAGAATTGCCCATCAACAAGGACATGAAAACCTTGCATATCTCTGGTCCAGCCATCTGCATAGCCAATCGGAATGGTCCCAATCCACTCTTCATCACTAGTCTGATAGGTCGCTCCATAGCCAACTGTCTGCCCCACTTCTAGTGGCTTGACATGCACCAATTCTGTTTCCAAACTCAAAGCAGGACGGATGTCATAGGGAAGTTCTAACTCTCTTCCACTTGGATTGAGGCCATACATGACATCGCCAAGTCGGACCGCATTAAATATGGTATCAGCATGCCATAAAGTTGTTGCTGAATTGCTAGCATGAACGATTTTCGGAGTAAAGGGCAAGAGCTCCAACAAGCACTTAAATCGTTGCAATTGGTTTTGAAAATGGCGGTCATCTTTCTCATCAGCTGTTGCAAAATGAGTAAAGATCCCTTCCACTTCTGCTCCATGGTCTCTTAATAAAATCATGGCTTCTTGCAAGTCTTCTGCTGAACGGAAACCAATTCGTCCCATTCCTGAATCCACTTTTATATGAACCTTCAACCCACTCAAATCAGTCTTTTTAGCTAACAAAGCTTTCAACCACTCGAGACTAGCCACTGTATAGCGAATTCCCTCTTTGATGGCGATCGCAACGTGTTCCACTGGTGCAACACCCAAAATTAAAATCGGCTTTTCACCTGCTACTTGGCGAACTTCCAAGGCTTCATCTAGGTTGGAGACACAAAAAGCATCTACTAGTGGCAATAAACGTTCTACCACTGGCACAACCCCATGGCCGTAGGCATTAGCCTTGACAACTGCAAAAGTCAAGGTCTCTTTCGGAATATGGGCTTGTATTTGTTGAACATTATAGGCAATAGCCTCTACATCCACATATGCTCGCGTTGGTCTATGTATACTAGCTTTCATTTCTTTCCTCCAAAATGACACTGGTCGAAACTAAATCGCCTGAGTGACTAATCGAAACCCAAATCTTTCCACTAAAAGGAGCTTTTGAAAAATAAGGAGCTCCTTTTTGATTGGTTAAAATTTCCAAATCCTGAAATCCTACTGGACCAATTCCTGTTCCCCAAGCCTTGGAAAAGGCTTCTTTGGCAGACCATCGACCTGCCAGGTATTCCATTTTCCGTTTTCCAGATAATTGGTCGAACCGTTCTCGTTCCGTCTCTGTCAATACCTTGGAAGCAAATCTCGGATGTCTCTGGTAGGCTTGTTCAATGGATTGGATCGATTCGATATCTATCCCATGTCCAACAATCATATCTTTTCCTCTTTAATGATTCTCTATCAGCCACTCTATTTAAGAAGGAAAGGGCTGAGAATGTTTTCTCCAGCCCTCTCCTCTTATTCAGCTACATACTGATAAATTTCTCGTACTAAGCTTTCTGTCTTTTCCCAACCCAAGCATGGGTCTGTGATCGATTGACCAAATACTTCTGGTTGATCTTGACGACCGTCCTCTAGATAAGATTCAATCATAAATCCACGGACTACATCATGGATAATTGGATTCCAGCTACGATTTGTAAGGGTTTCTCTGACAATGCGAATCTGCTCAGCAAATTTTTTCCCTGAATTATCATGATTGGTATCAACCAGGATAAATGGATGTTGCAATCCCAAGGCTTGGTAGCGATGCGCAGCTTCTAACAGATCTTCATAGTGGTAGTTTGGAATATTTTTCCCATTCGCATCTAAGGCCCCACGCAGAATAGCGTGTCCAAATGGATTTCCGCTTGTCTCCACAGAACGACCATTATAGAAGAAATGATGCCCATGCTGTGCAGCATAAATCGCATTAAACATGACAGACAGATTTCCAGATGTCGGATTTTTCAATCCAGTTGGGACTGAAATTCCACTCGCTACAAATCGATGGCCTTGATCTTCTACAGAACGTGCTCCAATAGCAACATAGGAAAGTAAATCCTCAACAAATGGGTAGGTCTCTGGATACAACAATTCGTCTGCTGTTGTCAATCCGGTTTCTGTAATCACTCGATGATGCAAGCGACGAACAGCCTTTAAACCAGCTACAAAACTTGGTTCTGAAGCAGTATCTGGCTGATGCATCATGCCTTTATAGCCATCTCCATTGGTCCGAGGTTTAGCAGTATATACCCGCATCACAATGAAGACCCGATCTTTGACTTCTTCTTGAAGGGCTGCAAGTCGACGAGCATATTCCATCACCGCTTCCTCAT
The DNA here is from genome assembly GCF_022240605.1 of Streptococcus sp. DFI.7.26. Taxonomy (NCBI): domain Bacteria; kingdom Bacillati; phylum Bacillota; class Bacilli; order Lactobacillales; family Streptococcaceae; genus Streptococcus; species Streptococcus sp. DFI.7.26. The sequence continues at coordinate 305,779 of NZ_JAKOGN010000002.1, forward strand.
TATCTGATGAACACGGTCCCATCACAAGCAAGATCCGCTTGTCTTCCCCCTTTAAAATAGAGGCTAGTTCACGATCACGCGCTTCTTTGCGAGCCAAATGTTCCCCTTCTAAGCGGTAAAGAGAAGTCACCGTTGTTTCATCAATGATTGGGCTAGTAGCTGTAAAAGACATAGGCAAATCCTTTCATACGATTAGAGTTTTTTACCGTGACAGTTTTTAAATTTCTTACCAGATCCACATGGACAAATGTCATTGCGTTTGATTTGACTCAAATCAAGATCTTCTGGTAAATCAGTTTTTTGAGCGGCAATGTTGCGAGTCGCAGTCGTTGAAATACTGTGTTCTGTACGTGGACGCTCTTGTTCATGAATTTGAGCTTTCATCATCAAACGAGTCACATCAAACTCGATAGAACCAATCATATCGTTGAACATACGGAATCCTTCAGATTGGTATTCAACTACAGGATTGTTTTGTGCATAGCCACGAAGACCGACAGCATTACGCAATTGATCTAAAGCATCGATATGATCGGTCCATTTGCTATCCACAACACGAAGGATCAAGACCTTTTGGAATTCTCTGACTGCTTCTTCATCACGTAGTTTCGCTACTTGGTTTTCATAAACCTCTTCAGCGCGTTTATACAAGTAATCAATCACATCTTTATCCGATTTGCCTTCAATATCGCTCTCTGAAATCGTATCTTCAGGGACCAAATTGTATTTGGCAAAGTTCAGAATAGCTTCGATCCGTTCTTCCTTGCTTGAGTGGCTTGCTCCTTCAACGATCCGTTTAATGGTCCGTTTAATCATGGCCTTGATTTCTGGAGCTAAATCACGATCCGCTGTAATAACATCATAGCGTTGAGAGTAGATAATCTCGCGTTGTTCCCGCATAACATCATCATACTGAAGGACTTGCTTACGAGTGTCATAGTTGTTCCCTTCCACTCGTTTTTGAGCTGCTTCAACTTGGCGTGTAAACATGTTGGATCTGATGACAGATTCTTCTTCGCTTAGTTTGAAACGGTCTAGCAAAGCCTTGATGCGCTCTGAACCGAAACGACGCATCAACTCATCTTCAAGAGAAAGGTAGAATTGAGATTCACCTGGATCCCCTTGACGTCCAGAACGTCCACGCAACTGGTTATCAATACGACGGCTTTCATGACGCTCTGTACCAATGACACAAAGTCCACCGAGTTCACGAACTCCTTCGCCGAGCTTGATATCGGTACCACGTCCGGCCATATTGGTCGCGATCGTAACGGCACCACGTTGACCAGCGTTCATGATGATTTGTGCTTCTTTGTAGTGGTTTTTCGCATTCAAGACTTCGTGAGGAACGCCTGCTTCGACCAAAAGGCGAGATAGGTAGTCACTGGTTTCAACAGCAACAGTACCCACCAAGACTGGTTGGCCTTTTTCATAGCGAGCCTTTACATCTTCTACTACAGCTTTAAACTTCGATTTCAAGCTTGGATAGAGAAGGTCTGGATGGTCAATACGTGCAATCGGACGGTTAGTTGGAATTGGAATGACGCGAATGTTGTAGATTTCACGGAATTCTTCTTCTTCTGTTTTACCAGTACCTGTCATCCCTGAAAGTTTCTTGTACATACGGAACAAGTTTTGGTAGGTAATAGAAGCTGATGTTTTGGTTTCTTCTTGAACCGGCACACCTTCTTTAGCCTCAATCGCTTGGTGCAAGCCGTCTGAATAACGACGACCTTCCATGGTCCGACCTGTAAATTGGTCGACGATCAAGATTTCTTGATCCTCACTGACCACATAGTCGATATCCAAAATCATGATGTAGTTGGCACGGAGAGCATTGTCAATGTAGTGCGTTAAAGCAACATTTTCAATGTCATACAAGTTTTCAAGCTTAAAGTAGCTTTCAGCCTTATCAATTCCAGAATCTGACAAACCAATCGTTTTTGAAGGGACATCAATAATGTAGTCTTCTTCTTCCAAAGATTTCACAAAGGCATCCGCCATGTGATAAAGTTGGCTAGTTTCTGTAGAAGTCTGACCTGAAACAATCAATGGAGTACGGGCTTCATCTATTAAGATGGAGTCTACCTCATCGACCAATGCGTAGTTCAAAGGACGTTGTACCATGTTTTCGGCACGAACAACCATGTTATCACGCAAGTAGTCGAAACCGATTTCCGCGTTGGTTGAATAGGTGATATCACAAGCGTAAGCTTCTTGTTTTTCAGAAGGTGATTTTGCAGCTAGGTTGATCCCAACTGAAAGACCTAGCCATGAGTACAATTCCCCCATCTCTGTCGCGTCACGTTCTGTCAAGTATTCGTTGACAGTAACAACGTGAACTCCTTTACCAGATAGGGCATTCAAATACACCGGCATGGTCGCGGTCAAGGTTTTCCCTTCCCCTGTACGCATTTCTGGAACGTCACCATGGTGAAGAACAATTCCCCCCATGACCTGTACTTTATAAGGGAACAAGCCCAAGACACGTTTAGCACCTTCACGAACTACTGCGAAAGCTTCATAGAGGAGATCATCCAATGATTCACCATCTTGGTAGCGTTGCTTGAACTCTTCTGTTTTCGCTTTCAGTTCATCATCTGACAAGGCAGCCATTTGATCTTCATACGAGAAGACCTTATCTGCCATCTTTTCCAATCGTCTTAATTCACCTTTATCATTTTCGATAATTGTTTTTAATAAATTAGCCATTAGTTTCCTTACTTTTCAAATTTCTTAAATTTTAAACGTTCTTTTTATTATAGCACACTGTAGCTTATCCATCAAGAAATTCCATTGATTAGAAGATGGTTTCTCCCTCTTTTTCTCTTATCAATTTCACCTCCCAACCATCCATTAGAAAATTCCTAAAAACAACAAAAGGCTGAGCACTTGATGACTCAACCTTCTTTCTTCTTTATGGATGACTGACAATTAATTCCATCTCTTCTCCTGACAAGGTCCAATTCTGGATATCACTCGTTAAGATAAAGTGGTCCCCTTTTCCAATCGGATAATTCTCCCCATCTACCTGAAGACTTCCTTGCCCTGAGAGAACGCTCACCAAGCTATAATCATGGGTCTTTTCAAATCGAACTTCCCCATTAACTACCCACTTGTGAACACCAAAGAAGTCATTGGCCACTAACAAAGTCGATGACAAGTGATCAACTTTTTCCTCAACTGGTCGGCTATTTGCCGGAGCACCTAAGTTCAGTACATCAATGGACTGTTCAATATGCAACTCACGTAGATTCCCTTGATCGTCTTTACGATCAAAGTCGTAAACCCGATAGGTCGTGTCGCTCGATTGCTGGGTTTCTAAAATCAAGATACCTGAACCGATCGCATGCATGGTTCCACTTGGTACATAGAAGAAATCTCCCGCTTTCACAGGAACCCGTGCTAAAAGATCATCCCATTCTTTGACTTCGATCATTTGGCGCAATTCTTCCTTGGACTGGGCGTGATGACCATAGATAATCTCTGCCCCCTCATCAGCAGCAATAATATACCAGCATTCGGTTTTTCCAAGTTCTCCTTCATGCTCCATTCCATAGGCATCATCTGGGTGAACCTGAACACTGAGCCAGTCATTTGCATCTAGAATCTTTGTCAACAAAGGAAAAACCGGTTCTGTTCGATCTCCAAATAATTCGCGATGCTCTGCATATAGTTGGTCTAAGCCCATTCCAGCATAAGGTCCATTCTTAACAACAGAAACACCATGTGGATGGGCCGAAATAGCCCAGTATTCACCAACATGATCGCTCGGGATTTCATAGCCAAACTCATCTCGTAATCTAGTTCCACCCCAAATCTTTTCCTGCATGACGGATTGTAAAAATAACGGTTGTGACATACCTGCCTCCATATATCCTTGTATTCAATACCTTATTATACCAAATTCTACTCATTTTTGAAAGCCATGCCAAGCTGTTTAGACCCTTTTTAATTTTTTGCACGTTTTTCGCATTTTTACCAGCTTTCCGCTATAATAGGTATATGAACCTCAAAGAATCTATTATTGAATTGGCTCACTCCATTGGTATTTCAAAAATTGGCTTTACCACGGCAGATGATTTTTCCTATTTAGAAAAATCCCTCCGCCTAGCTGTGGAAGAAGGCCGAAATTCTGGTTTTGAGCACAAAAATATTGAAGAACGAATCCAACCACGCTTAAGTTTAGCTTCTGCTAAAACGATTATCTCCATTGCCGTTGCCTATCCTCACAAGTTAAAACAACAACCTCAGAAGACAGCCTATAAACGCGGAAAATTCACCCCCAATAGCTGGGGCCTTGATTATCACTATGTCTTGCAGGATAAATTAGACCGCCTAGCACGAGGGATTGAAGAATTAACCGCCGACTTCGAATACAAGGGCATGGTGGATACCGGTGCCTTAGTGGATACCGCGGTTGCTCAACGAGCAGGGATTGGCTTTATCGGAAAGAACGGCCTCGTCATCTCAAAAGAATACGGTTCTTATATGTTTTTAGGGGAGCTTATCACCAACCTAGAGATTGAACCCGATCAAGCCGTTGACTATGGTTGCGGAGATTGTAACCGCTGTGTAGAAGCCTGCCCGACTTCTTGCTTAATCGGGGATGGCACCATGAATGCCCGACGTTGCCTATCCTTTCAGACTCAAGACAAAGGGATGATGGATCTGGAATTCCGTAAAAAGATTAAAACGGTCATCTACGGTTGTGATATCTGTCAAATCTGTTGCCCCTACAATCGTGGTCTGGACAATCCGCTAGCCACTGATATCGATCCTGAATTGGCTCACCCAGAATTAATCCCCTTTATTGAGTTATCCAATGGACAATTCAAGGAAAAATTTGGAATGGTCGCTGGTAGTTGGCGGGGAAAAAATATTCTCCAGCGCAATGCTATCATTGCTTTGGCCAATGCTAATGACCGGTCTGCTATTCCTAAACTGTTAGAAATCATCGAAACCTCGCAAAACCAGATTCATATTGCAACAGCCATTTGGTCACTGGGAGAGCTGATTCGTGAAGTCACACCTGACTTGGTTGATTTGTTAACTTCCCTCAAAAAACCAAGTCCTGCGATTATAGAAGAACGTGAACGGTTCTTCCAAAAATTCCAACACCAAATCTCACATAATTAAAAACTGCCTAACTGAGTTAGGCAGTTTTTAATCATTTCTTACTTCTCTCATCCAGCCTCTATCAGAAAATTCCTAATAGAGAAAAACTGACAATTCCCCATAGGAGTGCAACGACAAATCCGACTACGACATCACGGACAAAATGGAGTCCCGCCAGAACACGAACTCCTGCCAATAGCAGAGCCAAGAAGAGACCTAGGCTCGATAGAAGAGGATTCACACCCCAAGCTACCGTCGAAATGATTGCCGCCGAAAAAACATGCCGACTTGGCATAGAACTCCCCTTGCCTTCTCTCTCTAAGAGAGGTGGAAATGCACCAAGCTCATAGGGACGGGGCCAATTGATTGCTTTTCGAATGACACTCAATAAAATAAAGCCAGAGGCTGGAACCAACAGATAGGCAAGAACAACCCAAAGCTCGGAAGCTTTCAGATAGGCTGCCCAAAGAACATAAAAGTAAAGGAGTGGCATCAGGAGGGTGACGAGGCGGTTAGCCCACTTTAATAAAGAAAGATAATAGGGATGGGACACAAAAAATGGTCTAACCCGTTCATAGAACAAATATTCTTTTTTCATCAACAATTTCTCTTCGATCGATTCCTTAATAAGCAGCAACTGGACCTAGATCAAAATCCCTTCCAGGTGATCTAGCTCATGCTGGCAGATCTGAGCCGCAAAACCTTCTAAGCTTATGAGCTGAGGCTTCCAATTCATGTCGAGATAGGAGACCTGAATCTTTTCAAAGCGGCTCGTTTTTCGGCTCCCTGCCAAAGAAAGGCACCCCTCTTCTGTCTCATAAACTCCTTCTTTCTTGACTAGAACAGGGTTAAAGAGAACCAAGGGCATCAAACCAAATTGGATAATGATCACTCGCTTGCGTACACCAATCATATTGGCCGCCATGCCAACACAGGAATCCTGGTGAGCTCGTAAGGTATCTTGTAAATCTTGCGCCAGATACAAATCCTCTTTTGTAGCTTCTTCAGATACTTGACTCAAAAAGAAGGGATTCTTCATAATGGCTTTTTCCATCTTTTCTCCTCTCTTGCTTAAAAAAGAGAAGGTCATTCATCCATCTTCCCGACGAAGAACTCCCTCCCCTAGCATTTCATGCTTTTTGTTGATTCAGCCTTACCTGATTAGTCTTTTTTGCTGACTTGTTTTGCTAAGACAAAGTTACCCAAGGTTGCTGAACCATTTCCAGCTACCGCAGGAGTCACGATGTAGTCACGAACATCTGGAACTGGTAAGTAGCCGTTCAATAATACTGTGAATTTTTCACGAACGCGATCCAACATGTGCTGTTGTGCCATCACTCCTCCACCAAATACAATCACATCTGGGCGGAAGGTTACAGTCGCATTGACAGCAGCTTGAGCAATATAGTAGGCTTGGATATCCCATACAGAGCTATTGAGTTCGATATTTTCCCCACGAATACCAGTACGAGCTTCCAAGCTTGGACCAGCCGCAAGACCTTCTAAACAGCCTCTGTGGAATGGACACACACCATTAAATTCTTTTTCAACATCCATTGGGTGTTTGGCAACATAGTAATGGCCCATCTCAGGATGTCCTACTCCACCAATGAATTCACCACGCTGGATGACACCTGCACCAATCCCTGTACCAATTGTATAGTAGACTAGGTTTTCAATCCGTGCACCCGCATTATTACGAGCGACAACTTCACCATATGCCGAGCTATTTACGTCCGTTGTAAAGTAAATCGGTACATTTAATGCACGACGGAAAGCCCCTACCACATCAATATTCGCCCAATGGGGTTTGGGAGTTGTTGTAATAAAACCATATGTTTTTGAATTTTTATCAATATCAATCGGTCCAAATGAACCAATCGCTAAACCAGCAAGGCTTTCAAATTTAGAGAAAAACTCAATACATTTATCAAGGGTTTCAATAGGGGTTGTTGTTGGAAACTGTGTCTTTTCAATAACGTTATTATTTTCGTCACCTACAGCACAAACAAACTTTGTTCCACCAGCTTCAAGACTTCCATATAATTTAGTCATATCAATCCTCTTCTTCAATTCTCTTTTTTCTATTATATCATAAAGGAAAACGGTTCACTTCTATTCCTTAAAGAAAAAACTACTCTTATTTATGTTTCAACATTAGGTGAGCAACTTTTTTATTCCAAACCTCATCTCCAAACAAAATTCAAGGACTGGAGGATACCCTAACCAGTCCTTGAGCAATCATATTTTAAATTATGCTTTTACTTCAATAATCGCATCGCCTTTAGCAACTTCACCAGTAGCTACTGGAGTTACTGAAGCATAGTCAGCTGTGTTTGTAACGATGACCATTGTTGTATCATCAAGACCAGCTGCTGCAATTTTAGCAGAATCAAATGTTCCAAGAACATCACCAGCTTTAACCTTGTCACCTTGTGCAACTTTTTGCTCAAAACCGTCACCATTCATTGAAACAGTATCAATCCCAACGTGGATCAAGATTTCAGCACCATTGGCTGTCTTCAAACCGAAGGCATGTCCAGTCGCAAAAGCAATGGTTACTTCTGCATCTGCAGGAGCATAAACGACACCTTCAGAAGGCTTCACTGCAATCCCTTGACCCATCGCACCGCTTGAGAATACAGGGTCATTCACATTTTCTAAAGCAACAGCTTGCCCAATGATTGGTGAAATAATGGTTTCATCTTGAAGAGTTGCAGGAACGGTTCCAGTCACAGCTTCCTCAACAAAACGATCTGTTGTAACACTTTCAGTTACAGTTTCAGGTTCTTCATCCTCAAAACCAAACATGTAAGTAAGAGCAAAACCAAGAGCAAATGATACTGCTACCATAAGGAAGTATTGTGGGAGTTGACCATTTACATAAAGCACTGTACCTGGAATGATTGTGATTCCACTACCAGTACCAGCAAGACCAAGAAGTGAAGCCAAACTACCACCGATAGCACCTGCAATCAATGAAAGGAAGAATGGTTTACGGAAACGCAAGTTAACCCCAAAAATCGCAGGCTCAGTAATACCTAAGAAGGCAGAAAGAGCAGCTGGGAAAGCAAGAGTTTTCAATTTAGGATTTTTAGTTTTCACACCAACCGCTACAGTAGCAGCTCCTTGAGCAGTCATAGCAGCTGTGATGATAGCATTGAATGGGTTGGCATGGTCAGCAGCAAGCAATTGAATTTCAAGCAAGTTGAAGATGTGGTGAACACCTGATACGACAATAATTTGGTGTACCCCACCGATCAACAACCCACCAAGACCAAATGGTAAGCTAAGGACAGCTTTTGTTCCAAGAAGAATGTAGTTTTCAACAACGTGGAATACTGGTCCAATAAGGAATAGACCAAGAATTGACATTACAAAGAGGGTTACGAATGGTGTTACCAAAAGATCAAGGACATCCGGAACTACTTTACGAACAGCTTTTTCAAACTTAGCTCCAACAACCCCGATAATAAAGGCTGGAAGAACAGATCCTTGCAACCCTACGACTGGAATAAAGCCGAAGAATTTCATAGCAGTCACTTCACCACCGGATGCAACAGCCCAGGCATTTGGAAGTGAACCAGAAACAAGCATCATACCAAGAACTATACCAACCGCTGGGTTCCCACCGAAGACACGGAAGGTTGACCAAACGACAAGACCTGGCAAGATGATAAAGGCCGTATCTGTCAAGATTTGAGTATAAGTCGTAACATCTTCTGGAAGAGTCACACCAAGGGCATTCAAGAGTCCACGGACACCCATGAAGAGACCTGTCGCAACAATAACTGGGATGATTGGTACAAAGACATCACCAAAAGTACGGATAGCCCGTTGGAACCAATTTCCTTGTTTAGCGGCTTCTGCTTTCATCTCAGCCTTAGTTGAAGTTGGCAATCCAAGAGCGACAACTTCATCATAGATCTTATTTACAGTTCCAGTACCAAAAATAATTTGGTATTGACCTGAGTTAAAGAAAACTCCTTGAACTTTTTCAATATTTTCGACAGCATTTTTGTCGACTTTCGCTTCATCTTTCACCATCACACGAAGACGAGTCGCACAGTGAGCAACACTGTTGACGTTCTCAACTCCACCGATCGCATCGATGACTTTTTTTGCAATTTCTGTATTTGACATTTGCAAAAATCTCCTTATTTTTTATTGTTTTGAAAACGGTTCACCCGTCTCTACGCATTTAATTGTACCACGTATCAAGAATATGTCAACCGTTTTGCAGAAAGTTTTTGGTATTTATTTGTAATTTTTGATGGTTTGAAAATAGTACTTTTTATTTTCAACCGTCCCAATGCCCGTATACCATAGAATATAGACTTACTACGGTTTTTAAATTTTCAAAAACTTTCATATTTTCATTTGTTTTCAAAAACTCAATCTAGTACTCACTACTAAATTTTATGATAAACGTTTGACATTTTTTCTCAATTCTTTGGCCAAAGTCTTGCTTTTTTTTATAGAAATCGGTACTATGGAAGTAAGAAAAATTTTGGAGGAGTCAAATGGAATGGACAACAGAACTTCGGTACAAACGGTATGAAGACTGGACCGAAGAAGAAAAGAAACAAATTAAAGAAAACATGGCTAATTCTCCTTGGCATACTCATTACCATGTCGAACCCAAAACTGGCCTTTTAAATGACCCGAACGGTTTCTCCTATTTTAATGGTAAATGGATTCTCTTTTACCAGAATTTTCCCTTTGGAGCCGCTCACGGATTGAAGTCTTGGGTACAACTGGAAAGTGATGATTTAGTTCATTTTAAAGAAACTGGTCTTAAAGTCTTACCAGACACACCTTTGGATAGCCACGGAGCCTATTCTGGTTCGGCTATGCAATTCGATGATAAACTTTTCTTATTCTATACAGGAAATGTACGAGACGAGAACTGGATCCGTCATCCCTACCAAATCGGGGCCCTTTTAGACCAGGATGGAAACCTCGAAAAAATCGACCAAATCCTCATTGATCAACCAGAGGATGCTACCGATCATTTCCGCGACCCACAAATTTTTAAATTCAAAGATCAATACTATGCCATCGTCGGTGGTCAAGATCTTGAGAAAAAAGGATTCGTTCGCCTTTACAAAGCGGTGAATAACGATTATACCAACTGGGTTGAAGTAGGCAATCTTGATTTCAACAATGATCGTACAGCTTATATGATGGAATGTCCTAACTTGGTCTTCGTCGGCGAGCAACCTGTCCTTCTGTATTGCCCTCAAGGCTTGGACAAAGCAGTTCTCGATTACGATAACATCTACCCAAATATGTATAAGATTGGGGCTTCTTTTGATCCTGAACAAGCTCGTCTCGTTGACGTATCTGAATTACACAACTTGGACTACGGCTTCGAAGCCTATGCAACTCAAGGCTTCAACACTCCTGATGGAAGAGCCTTAACGGTTAGCTGGTTAGGTTTACCAGATGTCGCTTACCCATCCGATCGCTATGACCACCAAGGAGCCTTCTCTTTGGTCAAAGAGCTAACTATTCAGGATTGTAAACTTTATCAATATCCGGTCGAAGCTGTAAAAGAGCTCCGCTCCACCTCTTCCGAATTTACAAACAAGGAAACAACCAATAATTGCTACGAGTTAGAATTAGCCTTTGAAGCCAATAGCAAAAGCGAGATTATTCTCCTAGCCGATAAAGAAGGCAAAGGACTTTCTATTACTTTTGATATTGCAAATGGTCAAGTCATTGTCGACCGTAGCCAAGCCGGCGAACAGTATGCCCAAGAGTTTGGAACTACTCGTACTTGCCCGATCGAAAATCAAGCGACAACAGCTACAATTTTCATCGATAACTCGATTTTTGAAATTTTTATCAACAAAGGAGAAAAAGTATTCTCTGGTCGCGTCTTCCCGCATGCTGATCAAACTGGTATCTTGATCAAATCCGGAACACCTACTGGAACATACTACGAACTAGACTATGGTCGCAAAGCTCACTGATGTCGCTAAACTAGCTGGTGTCAGCCCCACGACAGTTTCACGAGTCATTAACAAAAAGGGCTATTTATCTGAAAAAACTGTCTCAAAGGTTAAAGAGGCTATGAGGGAATTGGGCTACAAGCCCAATACGATTGCTCGGAGCCTACAAGGAAAATCAGCCAAGTTAATCGGCTTAATCTTCCCAAAAATCAGCCATGTCTTCTATGCAGAATTAATCGATAAACTGGAAGAAGAACTGTTTAAACATGGATACAAAACCATTATTTGTAATAGCGAGCATGATTCGGAAAAAGAACGTGAATACATCGAAATGCTAGAAGCCAATCAAGTAGATGGGATTATTTCTGGTAGTCATAATCTGGGAATTGAAGACTATAACCGGGTCACAGCTCCTATCATCGCCTTTGACCGGAACCTATCACCTGAGATCCCAGTCGTCTCGTCGGATAACTACGCTGGGGGCGTTCTCGCTGCGGAAACCCTTGCCAAGACAGGGGCAAAAAAGATTATCATGCTCACAGGGAATGATAACTCCAATTCCCCTACTGGCCTCCGGCATGCTGGCTTTGCTTCAGTTCTGCCAGAGGCACAAATCATCAATGTTTCCAGTGATTATTCACCCATTCGCAAAGAAATGGAAATCAAGTCCATCTTGACCCAGCAAAAACCGGATGCCATCTTTGCGTCTGACGATCTAACGGCTATTTTGGTGATGAAAATCGCTGACGAACTCGGCATTGCCATTCCAGAAGACCTGAAGATCATTGGCTACGACGGGACCTACTTTATCGAAAATTATTTCCCCCGTCTCACCACTATCAAGCAACCCTTACAGGAAATTGCTCGCCTGACGGTCGACCTTCTTCTTCAAAAAATCGAAGGAAAAGACGTAAAAACAACAGGCTATTTTCTCCCAGTGAGTGTTTTACCTGGCAAAAGTGTTTAAAAGAGAGTGGGACAGAAATCGGTAATTCGTTAGAATTCGATTTCGTCGTCCCACCTCCGCACAGTTGAGTAGGGCTGTAAAAGCTGATAAAATCAGCGTAGTAGAGCCCACTCAACCACTGCGTCTTGTTAGACAATCCAAAGTCAATTGAGAGGCCGGACTTTTGTACCAGTCTTTTTCCTTATCATGATCAAGCGAAGCTCTATACTCAAAAAGAAACCACCCGTGAAGGTGGTTTCTTTTCTATCTTATTCTGCTTCCGTTACGAATTGACTTAAAACACCATTCACAAACCGAGCAGATTTTTCATCTGAAAATGTTTTAGCTAATTCAATTGCTTCATTCACTGCAACCAACTGAGGGGTATCAAAAGAAGTGATTTCAAACACACCCAAACGAAGAATGTTTTTCTCCACTAGAGTCAAGCGTTCGACGGTCCATCCAGTTTTCAAGTGTTGGGCAATCTGTTGATCCAATTCATCCTTTGATTGACGAACACCAGATACCAAATTGAGTAGAAAAGCTGGAATTTCCACTTCCTGGTTAGTCTCCTCTTTGTCATGAGTAAAAGCAAATTGACAGGCTTCTACAACATCCCCTTCATACTCTAAACTCATTAGAGCTTGAAAGGCACGCTCCCGTAGATCACGACGTGATTCAAATAAAATATCAGTCATTGAGGAAATCCTCATTAAACAAATCTTTCAAATCAGGTTTCGCTGCTTTTTCAGTCACGATTCCAACCACATGGATATTGACATCATCCAAGGTGACATCTGCCATATTATAGACAGCTGTTTTTACTGCTTTTTGGATCGCAACCGCTACTTTAGGGACTGCTACACCATACTCTAGATAAAGGTAAATATCAACAGAGATTTGACCATCTTCTTGTGTACGAAGGTAAACCCCACGTCCAAGAGCACGTTTTGAAAGGCTATCCGATACACTCTTGTTTTCAAGAGAATGAACACCATCTACTTTTGCAGTCGCAATCGCAATAATTTTTTCTAGCACACGAGGTGCAATGACGATTTCGCCGTATTGTTCAGTTGCCATAGAAGTTCCTTTCTATCAGACCTATTTTAGAGCTGATTAGGCACGAGAAACGTAAGTTCCTTCAGCTGTATTGATAATCAATTTTTGTCCTGCTTCGATGAAGTCTGGAACGTTTACCACAAGACCTGTTTCCATTGTAGCTGGTTTACCAGAACCTGTAACTGTAGCACCTTTAATAGATGGTTGAGTTTCAGCAACTGTCAATTCAACAGTTGTAGGAACAGTCACCCCAATCACTTCACTTCCGTAGAATTGGATTTTCACTTCTGAGTTTTCAAGGATGTAAAGCAATTCGTTCTCAACATTGGCAACAGGAATTTCATATTGGTCGTATGTTTCAGTATTCATGAAGTAAGCTGTATCATCCATTTTATACAAGTATTGAGCTGGTACAGTTTCAATAATAGCTTGCTCAAATTTTTCTTCTGGACGGTAGCTTGTATCAAAAGTTGAACCAGTACGAACATCACGCAATTTCATACGCATGATGGTGTTTCCTTTACCTGGTTTGTGGTGGCTCGCTTCCAAAACGCGGATCAATTTTCCATCAGCTGTTTCAAAGGTCATACCAGCTTTCAACTTACTTGCTTCAATCATGTTTTCATACCTCTTTTTAAAAATATATTACTCTTTATTCTATCACAAATGCTCAGATTTCTCAAATCTGTCTCTGCAAATTTCCTTAGATCACAATCAATTCTTTCGGTGCCAAGGTCAAGACTTCACAGCCAGTTTCCGTAATCAAAAGATCATCTTCAATCCGAACACCAGACAGGCCTTCAATGTAGATTCCTGGCTCATCTGTCAAGACCATGCCGGCCTTGATAACTTCTTTGGAAGTTTGACTGAAATAAGGCTCTTCATGGATGTCCAAGCCAATACCATGTCCAATTCCATGAGTAAAGTACTGGCCGTATCCTGCAGCCTCAATAATATCCCGAGGAATTTTATCAAAATCACGGAAACCGAGTCCATCCTTGGCTTGAGCAATGAGAGCTTGGTTGGCTTTCAAGACCGTTTCGTAGATTTCTCTTTCCTTGTCGCTGACATGACCTGCATAAATGGTCCGGGTCATATCACTGACGTAATGGTTATAGAGACAGCCAAAGTCCAAAGTCAAGGCATCCCCAGGAGAGATGATGCGATCACTTGGAGTCGCATGGGGCATAGCAGAGCGCTCTCCCGCAGCGGAGATGATATCAAAGGATACACCTGAAGCCCCCAATTCCCGCATTCTGAAATCGAGGAAGGTCGCCGCTTCTAACTCTGTTGTTTGCCCAACCTTGATAAACTCCAGCACATCTAGGAAGGCTTGATCTGAAATACTGCAAGCCTTGCGGATGGTTGCTACTTCTGTCTCATCTTTAATCAAACGAAACTCCATTACAAAATCAGACAAGGCTCTTAGAGAGACTCCTGAGAAAGCAGTCGCTAGACGGGTATGGTAGGCAACTGTGATCTCATCCTCAAAGCCAAGTTCTTGAATCGCTGCGTCTTTGACAATTTTTGCTGCCTCATCCAATTCATTGCGGGTTTCAACAATCTCAACAAAGGGGAAACAAGTCGCATGGGCATGAATGGTATAGCGCGAATCAGTGAAGAGGACCACGCGCTCTTCTGTCACCAAGACAGTCCCATTTGATCCCCAAAAATTGGTCAAATAGTAGACATTTTTCAAGTTGTTAATGAGGACAGCTTTTAGATCCTGTGCCTTCATTTTAGTTCGTAGATTTGTAATTCGTTGATTCATTGTAATTTCCCTTTCAAATACTGTCCTGTAAAGCTAGCTGGGTTGCTGGCTACTTCTTCTGGTGTTCCTGTCGCAATAATGGTACCACCACCGACACCACCTTCTGGTCCCAAATCAATGATATGGTCCGCTGTCTTAATGACATCCAAGTTGTGCTCAATGACCAAAACGGTATTGCCATCATCCACAAAGCGTTCCAAAACCTTGAGCAAACGAGAGATATCCTCTGTATGAAGTCCAGTTGTTGGCTCATCCAAGATATAGAAGGACTTACCAGTTGAGCGCTTATGAAGCTCTGAAGCCAACTTCATCCGCTGGGCTTCTCCACCAGAAAGCGTCGTTGCCGGTTGTCCCAGGGTCACATAGCCCAAGCCGACATCCTTGATGGTTTGTAATTTGCGATTAATCTTTGGAATATGTTTAAAGAAATCCACCGCGTCATTGACAGTCATGTCCAAAATCTGGGAGATATTTTTTTCTTTATAGTGAACTTCTAGGGTTTCACTATTATAGCGTCGTCCATGGCAGACTTCACACGGTACATAGACATCCGGTAGGAAATGCATCTCAATCTTGATGATCCCATCTCCCGAACAAGCCTCACACCGACCCCCTTTGACGTTGAAACTAAAGCGGCCTTTTTTGTAGCCTCTAATCTTGGCTTCATTGGTTTGGGCAAAGAGGTCACGAATGTCGTCAAATACACCTGTATAGGTAGCCGGATTGGAGCGTGGAGTGCGGCCAATCGGGCTTTGATCAATATCGATCAGTCGATCAATGTGCTCTACTCCTGAAATAGTCTTGTATTTCCCTGGTTTCTCTGTATTGCGATTCAATTTTTGAGCCAGCGTTTTTTTCAAAATACTGTTGACCAAGGTGGACTTGCCTGAGCCAGAAACACCAGTGACAGCAATGAACTTGCCCAGCGGGAAGCGTGCGGTCACCTCTTTTAAGTTATTTTCAGCAGCCCCTGTCAGTTCGATAAAGCGACCGTTGCCTACCCGCCGTTCCGTTGGTACGGGGATAGCCCGTTTTCCAGAGAGGTACTGACCAGTGATGGATTTGCTATTGCGAGCCACCTGCTTCGGTGTTCCAGCCGCAACAATCTCGCCTCCAAAGACACCGGCTCCTGGACCGACGTCGATCAGGTAATCAGCCTCTCTCATCGTATCCTCATCGTGTTCGACCACGATCAAGGTATTGCCCAAATCACGCATCTTCTTGAGACTGGCAATCAAGCGGTCATTGTCCCGCTGATGAAGGCCAATCGAAGGCTCATCCAGGATATAGAGGACACCTGAGAGGTTGGATCCGATCTGGGTCGCCAAGCGAATCCGCTGACTCTCTCCCCCTGATAGAGTCCCGGCCGAGCGAGACAGGGTCAGATAGCTCAAGCCAACATTGTTCAGGAAGGTCAAACGATCCTTGACTTCTTTGAGAATCGGTCGCGCAATGGTCTCTTCATTCTTGGTTAATTTGAGATCAGCTACCACCTTAAGATGGTCCTCGATGGACAAATCCGAGATCTGCCCGATATGTAGCCCCTTCTCTCCTCCCACTCGGACAGACAAGGCCTGGTCATTCAAACGATACCCATGGCAGGTGGCACAAGTCAATTCATTCATGTAGGACAACATCTGATTGCGGGTGAAGTCGCTAGACGTTTCGTGGTAGCGGCGATTAATATTGGTAACGACCCCTTCAAAAGGAATGTCAATATCTCGAACCCCACCAAATTCATTCTCATAATGGAAATGGAATTCCTTGCCCTCAGAACCATAGAAAATCAAGTGTCGGTCTTCTGGGGACAAGTCTTCAAAGGGCTTGTCCATATCAATCCCAAACTGGATCATGGCCTGCTCCAACATCTGAGGATAGTAGTTAGAAGAAATCGGATTCCAAGGCGCAAGCGCTCCTTCACGGAGAGTCTTGCTAGAATCTGGAACAACCAAATCCAAGTCCACCTCTAGCTTGATCCCTAGTCCATCACAATCCGGACAAGAGCCAAAGGGGGCATTAAATGAAAAGAGACGAGGTTCCAACTCAGGGACGGTAAAGCCACAAACCGGGCAAGCATAGTGCTCTGAAAAGAGCAGTTCATTTTCGTCCATGGTATCGATGACCACGTAGCCATCTGCGATCCGAAGGGCCGCTTCGACAGAATCAAAGAGCCGAGAGCGGATACCATCTTTGATGACAATCCGATCTACGACAACCTCAATCGTGTGTTGCTGGCTTTTGGATAATTCTGGGACCTCTGTCACATCAAAGATCTCGCCATCCACCCGCACCCGGACATAGCCGTCTTTTTGCACCTTTTCGATGATATTCTTATGTTGGCCTTTTTTCTTACGAACGATGGGCGCTAGAATTTGCAGGCGTTGGCGCTCTGGTAATTCCAAAACTTGGTCTACAATCTGCTCGACTGAAGAAGCCGTAATCGCCCCATGGCCATTGATACAGTAAGGAGTCCCCACACGAGCATATAGAAGGCGTAAGTAATCGTTGATTTCTGTAGTCGTTCCAACCGTTGACCGCGGATTTTTGCTGGTTGTTTTTTGGTCAATGGAAATGGCTGGACTTAAGCCATCAATCGAGTCCACATCGGGTTTTTCCATATTTCCTAAAAACTGACGAGCATAAGCTGACAGGCTCTCTACATAACGTCTTTGTCCTTCCGCATATAGAGTGTCAAAGGCTAAGCTCGATTTCCCAGAACCTGATAGACCAGTGACCACGACCAGCTTATCTCGAGGGATTTCAACATCAATATTTTTTAAATTATGAGCACGCGCTCCACGAATGACAATTTTATCGAGCATTTCTTCCACTTTTCATCAATTTATTTATCCTTCATTATATCAAATTTTTCAGCATTCTTTTATCCAAAAGCGTGCTTTTTCTGTTATAATGTTAAGGTGTAAAAAAACAAGGGGAGGCACCATGAAACAGGTCTTTTTATCAACAACGACTGAATTTAAAGAAATAGAGACACTGGAACCCGGTAGCTGGATCAACCTTGTCAACCCTTCCCAAAGTGAATCGATGGAAATCGCCTCTGCTTTTAACATCGATATTGCCGACTTACGGGCACCGCTCGATGCGGAAGAAATGTCTCGTATGACCATCGAAGATGAGTATACCTTGATCATCGTCGACGTTCCCATCAAGGAAGAGCGGAACAATCAGACCTACTATGTCACCATCCCTTTGGGAATTATCCTAACAGAAGAGGCTATCATCACCACTTGCTTGGAAGAGTTGCCTCTTCTAGACACCTTTATCAATCGTCGCTTGCGGAATTTCTATACTTTCATGCGGTCGCGCTTCATCTTTCAGATCCTTTATCGAAATGCAGAGCTCTACTTGACCGCGCTTCGTACTTTGGATCGCAAGAGTGAACAGATTGAAAGTCAACTGCACAAGTCTACTCGAAACGAAGAACTGATTGAACTGATGGAGCTGGAAAAAACCATCGTCTACTTTAAGGCCTCTCTGAAAACTAATGAGCGCGTGATCAAAAAATTGACCAGTGCCACTAGTAACATCAAGAAATACCTGGAAGACGAGGATCTGTTGGAAGATACCTTGATCGAGACCCAACAGGCCATTGAGATGGCGGATATTTATGGAAACATCCTCCACTCTATGACCGATACCTTCGCATCGATCATCTCCAACAACCAGAATAATATCATGAAGACCTTGGCCATGGTGACCATCGTCATGTCCATCCCAACTATGATTTTCTCGGCCTATGGCATGAACTTTAAGAACAATGATCTCCCCCTCAATGGAGAACCTAATGCTTTTTGGCTCATTATCTTTATTGCCTTTGCCATGACCGGATCGCTCGTTGTCTACCTCATCCATAAAAAATGGTTCTAACACCTACTAATAACACTAAGGAGTATTTATGTCTCAATTTGATTTGACCCAATTAAGTAAAAAAAATCAAGAATTCGTTCGCATCGCTAAACACCAATTGATTGAAAACGGCAAAACAGAAGAAGAGGCTACTAGCCTGATTGAAGAGATTCTTCCAGCTATCTTTGAAAACCAACCAAAAGGAGTAACGGCGCGAACTCTCTTTGGAGCGCCAACTGTTTGGGCCAATGCTTTTAGTGATCAGGAACGCTACGAAAAAGAGCATCCAAAAGAGAATGATGCTCCTCATCTCATGATCACAGATTCTTTCCTTCTCGTCTTTGGTCTCTTTGCTGCTATTTCAGCCTTCATGAACTTATTTGCTCCTCAGGGAACCACTTATGGACTCCTCACATTGACTCTTGGTAGCTTGGCTGGTGGGGTTGTGCTCTATTTGATGTATTACTACTTCTACCAATACTACGAAGTTTCTAAACGTGGAATGAAACGTCCTGCTTTAACCAAGTCACTTCCTATCCTAATGTTAGCCATGATCCTTTGGGTTGTGATTCTCATGGTCACTGCTTTGCTCCCACAATTCCTCAACCCGCGTGTACCAAACTGGTTCATGCTCTTACTCGGTGGTGGGGCTCTTCTCCTCCGCTACTATTTAAAGAAAAAATACAATATCAAGAGCGCCAATACAGCACCTCAACGACGCTAAAAAGAAACGGATGAAGTTTTCATCCGTTTTTGTTTTACTGTATTTCCCTGTTCAATCTTTTTGAAAAATAGAGGACTAAGTCATCATTGTTTTCACAAGAACTGTAAGGGTCCAAAGGCTGATCCCTAAACCAAACTCCAGATCCATCTGGGATATAGTCCCGTTTGACATACAGTCTTTGAGCTGGGCCATAACCCGAGTGTAAACCAACCCCTAAAGTGACAATCTCTGATAGTAGCCGGACTCTTTTTTCCGCCTCTTCTATGAGTTGATTCCCAATTCCTCGATTTCTAAATGGCTCAAAAACATTAAAATCAGATAGTTCAGGATAGACTCCCACGAAAGGGCCGTGCTTGGCATAAGGCAATATAGTGATATAACCTGCCACAAATCCATCCGACTCAGCTACTAATACGTCTCTCTTTCCGTTCTCCTGATCCTGAAAATAGCTGGCCAAGATATCCTCTCTACCCGGCCACCCTTGGTGGATAAAGGCTTGAGAGATCCCTTCAATATCATACTCCATCATGCTTCTGATGATTGTGCATTCCTTCATGTTGCGCTCCTTGATACCTTTCTCTCCCTCATTATAGCATGATTAGAGCTTGGGAAAGGTCAAAGAGGTCCACTGGACCTGAAAAAAAGACCCGTAAGGGTCTTACTCGCTCTCTTGTTTTCAAGCTCATGAAAAAGAGGTCCACTGGACCTCTTTTTTAATCTTCGTTTACGAAAGGCATCAAAGCCATTACGCGAGCGCGTTTGATAGCTGTTGTTACTTTACGTTGGTTCTTCGCTGAAGTTCCAGTTACACGACGAGGAAGGATTTTCCCACGTTCTGAAACGAAACGGCTAAGAAGCTCAGTATCTTTGTAATCAACATATTCAATTTTGTTTGCTGCGATGTAATCAACTTTTTTACGGCGTTTGAATCCGCCACGACGTTGTTGAGCCATGTTTATTTCTCCTTTATAGTTTTAATTCGTTAAACCCATTCTTAGAATGGTAGATCGTCATCCGAGATGTCCATTGGATTAGCTCCAAATGGATTGTCATCACGTCCAAAGTTTGGTGCTGCGTTTGATGGTTCAGATCCTCCAAAGCTTGGAGCTGCATTTCCTGCAAATCCTCCAGCTGAAGCATAGCCTCCACCAGCTTGTCCTTCACGATTCGCGCGACTTTCCAACAATTGGAAGCTGTCCGCTACGACTTCAGTGACATAAACACGTTGACCTTGCTGATTCTCATAATTACGAGTCTGGATACGACCTGTAATCCCAACTAAGGCACCCTTTTTAGCCCAATTTGCTAAATTTTCAGCTTGTTGACGCCAAATCACACAGTTAATAAAGTCCGCATCTCGTTCACCATTTTGGTTTTTAAAATTACGGTTAACAGCGAGTGAGAATGTCGCAACAGCCTGATTTTGAGGGGTATAACGAAGTTCAGCATCTCGAGTCATACGACCTACAAGTACAACATTGTTAATCATTAGTCACCTTCTTTATTCGTTAGGGCTTACGCGTCAACTTTTACGATCATGTGACGAAGAATGTCACCGTTGATTTTTGAAAGACGGTCGAACTCGTTAAGAGCTGCATCGTCGTTCGCTTCAACGTTTACGATGTGGTAAAGTCCTTCACGGAAATCTTGGATTTCGTATGCAAGACGACGTTTTTCCCAATCTTTTGATTCAACAACAGTTGCACCGTTGTCAGTCAAGATAGAGTCAAAGCGTGCTACCAAAGCGTTTTTAGCTTCTTCTTCAATGTTTGGACGAATAATATAAAGAATTTCGTATTTAGCCATTGATATGTTCCTCCTTTTGGTCTAATGACCCCAAGTCTTTGCAAGGGGTAAGTGAGGTTTGCTCACAAGAAACTATTATACCAGACTTTGGGATAGAAGGCAAGTAAAAATACCTTCTCTATATTCTTTTCGAAAAGTTTTATTTTTCTTCTATTATTTTCTCTCCTTTTTTACAACAAGGAAATCTCTCCCTTTCCTTAAAGAAAACTGATATCAGTTAGCTTTAAGAAAGGGCCGTTATACTACCTTCATCACAAACAAGAAACGAGGAACGCTTATGAATTATTTAGTCATCCCCGCTTATCAACCCGATCAAAAACTTCTCAAACTGGTAAAAAAACTGAGAGAAAAATGTGACTTCTCCATTATCGTTGTGGACGATGGTAGTTCTGAGGACTGCCAAGCGATTTTTGAAAAGTTAGACGGGCTAGCTACAATCCTTCACCACGAAACCAACCTTGGAAAAGGAGGGGCTCTCAAAACAGCCTACACCTACATTCAAGAACAAGGGCAATATGGAACAGTCATCACCGCTGATGCTGATGGTCAACATAAGGTTTGGGATATCTTCCGCGTAGCCAATCAATCACAAGAAAATCCGAACCAATTGGTTCTAGGGGCACGCGCCTTTTCAGGCAAGGTTCCCTTGCGTTCTGCATTCGGAAATAAATTGACCCGCTTCTTTTTCAAGCAACAAACAGGGGTCGCTGTGACAGATACGCAGACTGGACTTCGAGCCTTTACAGCCAACATGATCCCCTTTATGTTAGATATCGAGGGACAACGGTATGAGTACGAAATGAATGTGCTCCTCGCAGCTAGCAAGGCCTTTCCCATCTTGGAAGTTCCGATTGAAACAGTCTATATCAATGACAATGAAGGGTCCCACTTCCGTCCTATTCGCGACGGTCTCATGATCTACAAGGACATGTTCAAGTTTGCCCTCTCTTCCCTGAGTAGCTTTATCGTGGATTACCTGGTCTATGCCTTCTTCCTTTTCGTGATGATGGCTGTGCCGATTAGTCTTCGTATCCTCCTTGCAAACGGGATCGCTCGTGTGGCCAGCTCCATCTTTAACTACTCAACCAACAAACATCTAGTCTTTAAGAACAAAGACAGCGTGGCTCGAACCGGAAGTAGTTACTTGGGACTTGCGATTGGACTCTTTATTCTCGATACCCTCTTGATTCGACTCTTCTATGCAAGCTTTGGTCTCCATTTGCTCCTCAGCAAAGTGATCGTCGGACTCTTGCTCTTCGTCGTCTCATGGTTGATTCAGAAAAAAATCATTTTCAAGGAAAGGACTGCACCTACTCATGAAATTCTTTAAAAAATCTTATACCTATGCTGCTTGTTTCGGCATCCTGCTAACAAGCTCCTTCAGCTATTCTATGCTCAAGACCTTTATCTTATCGGATGCTATCCAAACAGTCAAAGCTACGACCACTGATACCAAGGCGGCTGAGGAGGCAGCAGCCTCTGCTACTACTACAGATACCAGTTACTCCGATGACAATATCCAGGTGAGCCTGACAGAAACAACAGTTGAAAACACTCAAGTTTACATTGCAGATATTACGGTTAGCTCTTCTGACTATCTAAAAACTGCTTTTGCTCAAAATACCTACGGGACAAACGTGACGGCTAAGACGTCCGTCACTGCAGCTGAAAATAATGCTATTCTAGCCGTCAATGGAGACTACTACGGTGCTAATAGCACCGGCTATGTCATCCGAAATGGAGTGGTCTACCGCGATACGGTTCGCGAAGACTCTAGCAATGGCGACTTAGCGATTTATAAAGATGGTTCCTTCAAGGTTATCTACGAAGATGAAATCACTGCGGATCAGTTGGTCAAAGACGGGGTTGTTAATATCCTTGCCTTCGGACCTTCCTTGGTTGAAGATGGAGTAATTACTGTCGATACGAACTCAGAGGTGGGACAATCCATGGCGTCTAATCCACGTACTGCCATTGGGATCATCGATGAAAACCACTACATCATTGTCGTCTCGGACGGCCGGACTTCAGAGAGTGAAGGGCTTTCTCTCTACCAATTAGCGGAAGTGATGAAATCGTACGACGTCAAAACAGCCTACAACCTGGATGGTGGTGGATCTTCTACACTTTACTTCAATGGCCAAGTTATTAACAAACCAACTACAAATGGTACTATCTCAGAAAGGGCGGTGAGTGACATTGTCTACATCGGTTACTAATCCTATCAAACAACGGTTGAAAAAGACCATCCTCTGGTACACTCTGATTACAGCTTTCTTCTTCGTCGGAAGTCGCATCTACGAACACTTTAGTTTTGGCGAAACCTCTGCCTTCATGCACTACCTCTTCTTGATTCCTTTGATCGGCGGCACCCTGCTAGTGGCTCTGCAACTAGTGGTAAAAGGCCTTTCTCGACTCACTCTCAATCTTTGGAACTCAGCAGTTGCCACGGCAACTGCTGGAGCCCTCTACCGAGGCATTGTTAAGCTCTCTGGTCGTTCTACAACTCTCGACCAGCCCTACTATTATGTTGCAGGGATCTTCCTAGCCCTTGCCCTTATCAGCCTCTTCTTTGTCCGAAGTGTCTGGGTGGAGAAAACAGCTTAAAACATTCAAAACGTCCGTTTCTAAAATGAAACGGACGTTTTTTTGATTAACCTAATACATGAACGACTTAATCTTGCCGTTTTTTACTTGCTACAAAGCCTGCCAAAGCTAGTGAGGTCATGCCAAAGAGGCTAAGGACTGTTGAAGCCAATTCATCTTGACCTGTTTTTGGAAGACCAGTTGCTGATGTAGCAGCTACTTCTGCTTGACCACCTGTATGATAGGTAACAGCGACTGGTTTGTTTGTTGCAACTTCTTTCGTTTCAGATGTAGTTGGTTGAGCTGGGGTAGCTGGGCCTTTAGATACCGCTGGTTGGACAGGCGTCACTGGAGTTTCCGGTATCTCTAGTGTCGGATTTTCTGGTTGAATCCATGGTTTCACAATCGCTCCACTATGCACCTCTGGGTTTGGCTTGATAACGTCTTTGACCAAAGAAAGAAGGTGGAAATTGATTTGATTGCTCACTTCATAAAGGAAATCATTTTCCGATGCACGATACCCCGCTGGGAGATCCACATGAACACGATAGGAGCCGTTCATCAACATGGTCTCAAAGCGTTTCAAATCATAGATACTTTGTGGGAGAAGGCGACTGATACCATCATTCCCCACCACTTTTACGACTGTTCCTGTCGGAACCGGCTGATCAAATCCAATAGTGAGTTTGTTTTCATCTAAATAATGGAAGGCAAAGGTCACTTTCGGATGTGGATTTTCGGCTGAAACCGTCACCTTCTTCACTAGTTCTGTTCCCCAATCATAATGGTAATCAGACAAGGTGATTTTCACTGTATAAGTGCCAAAAGGTAATTCTGGGAAGGTGCCAGCATTGTAGGACGCATTGAACTCTCCTTCTACTACACGGCCTTGGTCATCCACTACCTGATAACGAACGACGGATGGATAATACGAAATGACTTCTCCACTGCTATCTGTGAAGACCACCTCCAAGGTACTCTTTTCAGCCTTTGGTTTTTCAGTCTCTGTCTCGCCTGGTTGTTCATCTGAACTGGCTTCATTCGTCGAAGTCGTTGCCTCTACTTTCTTTCCTTCGATGTCCATCTCAGTGGTATTGTAGACCTTATCCCAGATGGTATAGCGAACAGTAGAAGGGTCAACCCCTTCCGGAAGCAGATAGCTACCGTCTTCTTGGGGTTCCAAGGCCACGGTTTCCCCATTTTTGACGTAGGACAGATAAGTCCCTGCTAGTCCACTACCAGTTTCGATCACCTTACCTGGTCGGAAAATCCGTGTTGCTGGATCGTACTGAGCACTTCCAGACTCGATGCTTGGAGTCGTATTGTCAATCTTAACCTTGAAGTTAAGCTCTTGTTGCTTGGCCCCTGAAGCAGTTGGACGGTAGGTAATCACAAATTGGTATTCTCCATCTGGTAATTGCTTGCCGTCTTTGTCCAAACCTTCCCAAGAGATTTCATAAAACTCTTCGCTACGATTCCCAATCCGGTAACTCCAGTCTGTCTTACGGTGGACTTCATTTCCGACCTCGTAAATCGGGTTAGTACGAGCTGTGTCCTCCTTCTTGTAAACTGATAGGTGGACATTTTCAACATTGCGAAGCATGACGGCTTTAACCTTGATGCTATCAAAGCTGGAATCACTGTTTGGAGAGAAGTAAAGTTGGTCCCCATCAAAGCGATCCCCATCCTGGCCAAGAGTTTTGGCTACGGATTCCCCATTTTCATAGACATAACTAATCAAAGAGGTAAAGTGATTGTCTGGATGACGCTCTGGCGTTTCTGGGACCTTTTCATCTGGATAATCGGTCTTGTCCTTGTAGTAGTAAAACGGCTTGTCGCTGCCTGTGTATTCGTAGATTGGCTTTTCAATGCCCCGCAGATTTTGGTACTCTCCATGGAAGCCAACATAAGGGAGGCTGACCAGATGTTTTTGGTTGCTGGCATCTTTGACCAGTACAAACCCTTCTAAGAAATAACCATTTGGCATTTGCTTGCTGAGCTCTTCCTTGTACTTGCTCGCATCAACCGTTACATGGATGGTCCGCTGACCATTGGCTGGAACAGTAATGGTTTCCTT
This sequence comes from Streptococcus sp. DFI.7.26, assembly GCF_022240605.1. NCBI lineage: Bacteria > Bacillati > Bacillota > Bacilli > Lactobacillales > Streptococcaceae > Streptococcus > Streptococcus sp. DFI.7.26. The sequence continues at coordinate 331,690 of NZ_JAKOGN010000002.1, forward strand.
GCCATCTATGGTTTCTAATAGACGAGGATGGAGGGTGAATTTGCCATCTTGAACTTGATCTGTCTGAAGGGTCGTTTCATAACGAACAGACTTCTCTTGATTGGAAAGATTGTGGATGGTCACGTCAAACTCAAAAGTATCTGTGACATTACCTAGTGTCAGACTACTTTTAGCATCTTTCGCCGTTACATAGAGATCACCTAGAGCTGCAGCTGTGACATCCATGACCCCTGCTCCTTGCTGACGAACAGAGGAATAGGCATGTGTTTCCTCATCCACATGCGGGACAGCTGTACTCATGGTCATCTGTTTGACAAGAACTTGTAACTGTTCTGGACTGAGATGAGGGAAGCGCTCCTTCAGGGCTTGTTTCACCAGTGCAGTGGCACCTGCCGCGTGAGGAGATGCCATACTGGTCCCCCTATCCATATAGTACTCTCCATTATTAACAGATGAGTAGATCATCCCTCCTGGAAGAGTGACATCCGGTTTGAGGTCGCCATCAGCTGACAGCCCCCAAGAGGAGAAGTCGGATAATTGATTGGCTGCGTCGTACGGCACCCGTTTGAATTTGTTGGCAATATGGAGCTGGTAGTCCTGGGCATGTTGTGCTAGGACACTTCCAGCATCGTGGCCAATAACCCCAACTGGGAATCGTTCCCCCAGCCCTTCTAAGTCAAAGCTTACAGGATTATTGCCCTGCTCCTTAGTCTGGTAGAAGATCACCCCTGTAGCACCAGCTCTTTTGAGCTCTTTGACCTTATCCACATCCGAAACTTCGCCACCTCGCTCCGTAAGGACTAAGTGCCCATTGATACTATCAGCTTGGTAGTGGTCGATCCCTCCCTTTTCCACATGGAGATAGCTTTGAGGGATGGTCGTCCGAAAGGCATCGCGTTCCACAAAGGAGTGCATCGGAATTTTGCCATCTGGGAAGTCTTTCGAACCTTTTAAGGCTTCTACGGTCAGGCTTGCTTCTGCCGACTCATGCTTGGTCAGACTATTAATCGAAGCGACTGAGATGACATTTGGGTTGACGGATGGGGTTCCTGTCATCCCATAATCCGGTGTGCTTGCAAGTGGTTTGCTGTGCCAGAAGCCATTGGTCGCCATATTGGTAGAGGCAACTGTAATGGTCACTCCCGCCTTTCTCGCTGCCTCAAAGGCCTGGCGCGTGATTTCTCCCACATCATAAATCGAGCCTGATGCGGTTCCCAAACTCATGTTGATGGAATCAGCCCCTAATTTGACGGCGTCTTCCACTGCCTTGGTATAGATGAAATTTTGCACCTGACCGCCCTTGGTGTCTGAGAAAACACGCAAAAACATAAGCTGGGCTTCGGGAGCGACACCTCGGATAATCTCACCATTTGGGGATGGTTGAGAGGCATTTCCCACAGCGGTTCCAGCTACGTGGGCACCGTGAGAGATTGGATCATCTTCTTTAACATTGTCATCCATATCACTATAGTTGTGAACGTAGACGACTTTATTGTTGTACCATTTACCGTAAGTGATGCCGGCCTTTTTCTTAGCCTCTTCAATTTCCGCTTCACTCTTGTACTTGGCCTTGCTGATATCTGTCAGACGGAAAATATCGTGGGCAGGGTCGACCCCCGAATCGATGACCGCTACAACCTGACCTTGACCCTTAATCCCCTTATCCCAGAGTGGCTGTAAATTGATCAGACTATTTTCTTCACTGACCTTGGTCGTAGTTGAAGTCGGTGATGCAGGAGCAGGCTGGTTTTCCTCCACTCTAGTCCGACCTAGTGGAGCATAATCTAGGGCATCTACACGCGCTAGTCCCCGAATCTTTTTAGCATCTCCATAAGTCGTCTCTAGAGCCAGTCCATTAAAGAGCAAATTAACGTCATACAATTTTTTGAACTGAATGGATTGCTTTTCGAGTTCTTTCAAAAATTGTTCATGGTCTTGGTTGGTTTGTTCGATACGTGCTTCTTTTGAGACTGGTGATGATTCTCCAACCCCATCAGAAACTTTTTCTTTCAGACGAACTAGGACCTCGACTGGACTTGAATCCTCTAGAGTTTCTTTCGTTACTTCCTTGGGAGTGTCCGTCGTAGCAAGCTCAGGATTAGCTGTTGGACTTGCCATAACAGAAGCTGATAAGGTCTTCTCTTCTTTTGGTTTCTCATTTGAAGGATCGCTAGTAGCTGAAGAGGTAGTTTGTGGTTGCTTGGTTTGGTCCTTACCATCAGTCTTGGCTTGCTCTTGTGAGGAAGACTCCTCTTTAACTGTATCAGTTGCATGAGCTCCGTCCGAGCCTTTGTCCTGTCCGACTGTCGGACTCACCTCTTGACTTCCTTCTTTCACTACAAGAGCGGGTGTATCTGCCTGCCCTTCCTGCTCCTGGGCTGAAACAGTCACCCCACAAAAAAAGCATCCGACAAGTACCGATACTAAGCCGACTGCATATTTTCGTAAAGAAAAACGTTGTTGTCTGTCGCTTCCCATAAACAGACCTCCTTTATATTTTGTAAGCGGTTTCCGCACCTATATTTTAGTCCTTATCTTATGCAAAGTCAATGCAATCTAGCAAAATCTAAAAAAATATACTATCTTATTGATTTTGTCAGATTTCTCTATCCATTATTGAAGAATCTTTTCTTGCCAAGGGGAATTCCTCAGACAAAGTTTCTTTCATTAAAAAGGTACAAAAAAAAGAAACCAGAATAACTTCTGATTTCTTTTGGAATAAACTTATTTATTTATGTTTTCCCATTTCCAGTTGTGTACTTCTGGAATATCATCACCATGTTCACGGATGTAAGCATTGTGGAAGGCAATTGTTTCGTCCATTTGAGCTGCGAATTCAGCTGCTTCTGCTCCAAGAGCTGCATTGGCTGCATCTTGTGCCAAGTGGAAGCGATCCAATTCAGACATGACACGCATATCGAATGGTGTTGTGATATCTCCGTTTTCACGGTAACCATGTACACGAAGGTTATGGTTGTGACGGTTGAAGAAGATGTCACGGATCATGCCTTCATAACCGTGGAAGGCAAAGATCACAGGTTTATCAGTTGTGAAGACTTTGTCGAACTCTTCATCTGAAAGTCCACGCGCATCGACGGATGGGTGACGCAATTTCAAGATATCTACCACATTGACAAAGCGGATCTTCAATTCTGGGAAGGCCTTGTGCAAGATTGTAATAGCTGCAAGAGCTTCAAGGTTTGGCTCTGTACCTGCAGCTGCAATGACAAGATCTGGATCTTCATCTGCTGAAACAGTTGATGCCCAATCGATCACCTTGTATCCTTCACGAACCAATTCCTCTGCTTCATCAGCTGAGTAGAATTGAGGACGTGGGTGTTTAGAAGAAACGATCAAGTTAATCATATCTTCTGCCTTGAAGGCTTGGTCCATCACCGCAAGCAACGTATTCGTATCTGCTGGCAAGTACTCACGGATATATTCTGGAGTTTTTTCTGCCAAGTGAGTCAAGATACCTGGATCTTGGTGAGTGTAGCCATTGTGATCTTGTTGGAAAACAGTTGAAGTCGCAATCAAGTTCAAGGCAGGGTAGTTTTTACGCCATGTCGTGTGAGTCTTCGATTTACGCAACCATTTGAAGTGTTGAGTAATCATAGAGTCCACGACACGAAGGAATGATTCGTAAGAAGCGAAGAATCCGTGACGACCTGTCAAGACATATCCTTCGAGCATACCTTCTGCTTGGTGCTCTGACAATTGAGAGTCAATAACACGTCCAGCAGGGCTCAAAGCTTCATCGTAGTCTGGTTTCGTACGTCCTAACCATTGACGGCTTGTACGAGTGAAGACTTCTTGAAGACGGTTTGATTTAGTTTCATCTGGTCCAAAGATACGGAAGTTATGTGGGTTCGCATCCACAAGATCTGCTGCATACTTACCAAACTCGATCATATCTTGGGCCATGATAGCCCCTGGTGTTTCAATCTTGAAGGCATGTTTCTTCCAATCAGCAGTGTCCATTGGTTCGATGACACCTGCGTTTGTGATTGGGTTCATAGCCATGCGACGGTCACCTTTTGGTGCAATTTCGGCAATTTCAGGAAGCAATTTACCAGTTTCGTCGAACAATTCAGCTGGACGGTAAGATTCCAACCATGAAAGAAGGGCATCTACATGCTCCATGTGGTGAGCATCTACTGGGATTGGAACTTGGTGCGCACGGAATCCACCCTCGATTGGTGTACCTTCCCAAGCTTTTGGTCCAGTCCAACCTTTAGGAATACGAGCAATCAAGACAGGATATACTGGTTGAGTTGCTTCTTCTGCAGAACCTTTACGAGCTTCTGATTGGACTTTCTTGATTTCTTCAATCGCTTCGTCTAATTTTTCTGCAAACAAAGCATGAGCTGCTTCGTGGTCGTCAGAAATAGCCGTTACGTCTGCAAAGATTGGTTTCCATCCAAGACCTTCAAAGAAGAGGGCCAATTCTTCGTCTGTTTTGCGTTCAAAGATCGTTGGGTTGTGAATCTTCCCACCGTTGAGGTAGAAGATTGGAAGAACAGCACCATCGTTAACTGGGTTCAAGAAGGTATTGGCCAACCAACCAGCCATCAATGGACCAGTTTCTCCTTCGCCATCACCGATTACGGTTGCAGCAATCACATCTGGATTGTCCAAAACAGCTCCAGCTGCGTGAGAAAGAGCATAACCAAGTTCTCCACCTTCGTGGATAGATCCTGGTGTTTCAGGCGCCGCGTGAGAGGCAATCCCTCCTGGGAATGAGAAGATTTTACATAGGTGTTTAAATCCTTCTTCATTTTGTGGGATATTTGGATTCAATTCTGTGTAAGAACCATCTAAGTAAGAGTTGGACACCATAACTTGTCCACCATGACCTGGTCCCTCAATGTAGAACATATCCAAGTCGTATTTGTTGATGGCACGGTTCAAGTGAGCATAGATAAAGTTTTGTCCTGGTACAGTTCCCCAGTGTCCGATTGGGTGAGCCTTCAAGTCGTTTTCAACCACTTCACGTTTCAATAATGGGTTGTCTTTCAAGTACATTTGAGCAGCCGAAATGTAGTTGGCTGCACGCCACCACGCATCCACTTTATCCAAGTAAGCTTTGCTGTTAAAATCAACAGTCATATTGTCTCCTCTCAAATTCTAGCTATGATTCTGATGAATTAGAATCCAGTGCAAGTATTTAGGTTATAAACATCCTGTTTCATTCATATGAAGACAGAACGAACGCGAACCAAATTTTAATTCAATTCTTTTCTATTCTATCAATAATTTAGCTTTTTGTATATAGAAAAAATTAAAAAAAATATAGTTTTTTATAAAAAGTTGCAAATCTCTTCTAAAATCAAAGCATTTTTCAATCATTTTACAAACAGCTTTCTGCTTAGACCACTTAAAAAGCCTTTGAAATCAGCTATCTATAAATCCCCTTGTCACATAAAATCTTTCATGATATACTTTAGATATCAAACTAAAGGAGATCATTATGATGACGGAAAAACGCAATAAAGGATTTGTGTCAGGTCTAGTGCTTGCCCTTGTCTTTCTTGCATTCGCAGGATTAGTATTTTCATTATGGATGGGCCGCCAGAACCCTTCTACTAGCTTTGCGAAGGCAGAAAAGTCTGGGGACCCTGTAACGATGAAGGTCTATGATATTACACGAGAACCTGTCGGAACTGTGGACAACGGCCACGTCCTCTATATCGTCCAGTACGATAACCAAAACGATGGTAGGTTTGCAGGGATCGAAGCCAAAAAAGACGATGCGACGATTAAAGAGGTCATTGATAAGGCAAAAAATGGGGAACTGCAGACCGATCCTTATCAACTAAAGGGAACGCAATTAGCCCCTTTGGCAAAGGATAGCAAAAATACGTCTCGTAACGGTCGCCTTGTCGGTTATAGTGACTACATCCATTCCCTTCTCGACCCGACTTCTGTCGTGTCACTTAATATGACGACCAGCTATTACTTAAGCCTCACAGAGTACAACAAAGACTCCTTATTCCTCTTAATTGGTTCAGCTGCTCTTGCTGGACTTTCTATCATAATGGTCGTAGCCAGCTTCTCCGTTCGGAAACGGACCATTGCTTCCTATCAGGAACTCCACCAAAACTATCCCGAACTCCAAGGAGATCTGTCTCGCCTGTCTGATGAAGCCAGCTACTACAATCAAGACTTAAAAGTTATCTTGTACAAAAATCATTTGATTACCTATTTCAGAGGAACGCAAACGATTGATTTACGAGAGGTTCAACAACTATACTTACATGTCACTCGAGTTCGTCAATCAGGGATTGCTCGCTCAATCTTCCAATTGTGCTACATCCGCAAGGACAAACCAAAGAAACAGCACCGCCTAGCCATTAAGAATAAGAAGAACGCTGAAGAACAACTCTACACTCTTTTTGCACAGGTATCTGAGAGATTCCCAGATGTCAAGGTTGGAATTTAAAGATTTTCCAACTCCCTTTGGAAATACTGATCTAAGCACTAAATCCCCTCATCAGAATCAGTTGATGAGGGGATTTTTTTCTATTTAGGTCACATTTGAAACGAGAGGATTAAATCACTTTTTTACCATTTTTATAAACATCTGTCACTAGGTTGGTCGCAAAGAAATAGAAGAGATAATCTAGATTTGGTGCATCGTAAATAGTGATATCGGCCTGTTTTCCAGTATCAAAAGATCCAATGGTTTTGGCACGATCGACTGAATAAGCTGCATTAATAGTTACCGCATTGAGAATCTCAACTGGTGTCAAACGCATCATGAAGCAACCGAGGTGCATGGCAAACTGAAGATTGGCTGTCGGACAGGATCCTGGGTTACTGTCGGTTGTTAGAGTGATGGCCATCCCAGCATCCAGCATCTTACGAGCCGGTGCATAGGTATCTTCCATGAGGCTGAAGGTTGTAGCAGGCAACAGATTGCCGATAACTTTTGCTTTTGCTAGTTTTTGAATGCCTTCATCGGTAATCACCATCAGGTGTTCTGCGCTAGTAGATTCCAATTCAGCTGCAACATCCACACCACCGATAGACTCGATTTCATCCGCATGAATCCGCAGTTTGAAGCCCATTTCCTTGGCTTTTGACAGAAGATAGCGAGACTCATCTGCTGTAAAGACACCCTTTTCACAGAAGATATCACAGAATTCAGCTAACTTTTCTTCCTTCACTTTTGGAAGCATTTGCTCAATGATGAGATCTAAATACTCTTGAGAACGGCCCTTATACTCTGTCGGGATCGCATGAGCTGCCATAAAGGTCGAAACCAGATCAATTTCATGGTCACGGTCCAAGGCAGCTACTACATCTAGTTGGCGTTTTTCCGTTTCCCAATCCAAACCATAGCCACTCTTAGCTTCAACGGTGGTCACTCCATGACGCAACATATAGTCCAACAATCGTTTGGACTTGTTATAGAGATTGTCAAAAGATGCTTCACGAGTTGCCCGAACAGTGCTCAGAATTCCACCGCCTTGAGCGAGGATGTCTAAGTAAGAAACACCCGCTAACTTTTTCGCAAATTCATGTTCACGACTGCCTCCATAGACCAGGTGGGTATGACAGTCGATCAAACCAGGAGTCGCAACTTTCCCTTCACAAGATTTTACTTCCGTATGGTCATCGATCAGTTCTGGATCTGGTTGACCTGTTCCAACTGCAAGAATTTTTCCATCCTTAATAGCAATATAAGCATCGGATAGGATTCGCGCTTCTGCCATCTCTTTTCCATAGAGAGGATGGCCTAGATCATTTGGACAAAACAACTGGTTAAAGTGGGTTAAGATTACATCAGCAGACATATGAAAACATTCCTTTCTATTTCCATTGTTATTCATTTTACAATTCTACAGGAAAAGCGTCAAAAAAAAGTCAAAAAGTTTCTCCCTCATTATTTTTTGCTTTATTAAAAATTAAATTTATTTTTGACTCTTTATTGACGTTTCTTGGATACAATAAAGAAAATATAAATTCATAGTCTACACATAAGGAGGTTCCTACTATGTCATTTATAGACGATAAAGAAATTGCAGCTGCTATGTCTGTCAAACTTGACTTTGATGTCCTACCTGAAAAGGCAACTTTTCAAGAAGGCATCCGTCGTGCACCTGATAGAGGCTTCCGCTTAACGCAAGCTCAGACTGAGATTGCTCTTAAAAACGCTCTGCGTTACATCCCTAAAAAATTCCACCAAGAGTTGATCCCAGAATTTCTGGAAGAACTAAAAACTCGCGGTCGGATCTATGGCTATCGCTTCCGTCCAAAAGATCGGATCTATGGCAAACCAATTGATGAGTACAAAGGAAAATGCACTGCTGCTAAGGCTATGCAGGTTATGATTGACAACAACTTGAGCTTTGAAATCGCCCTTTATCCATATGAATTGGTCACTTACGGAGAAACAGGTTCTGTCTGTGCTAACTGGATGCAATACAACTTGATCAAGAAATACTTGGAAGTCATGACAGAAGACCAAACCTTGGTGGTTGAATCTGGTCACCCTCTCGGCCTCTTCAAGTCTAAACCAGAAGCTCCTCGCGTCATCATTACCAACGGTCTCTTGATCGGTGAGTATGACAATATGCGCGACTGGGAAATCGCTGAAGAAATGGGCGTTACCAACTACGGTCAGATGACGGCTGGTGGCTGGATGTACATTGGTCCTCAAGGGATCGTTCACGGTACCTTCAACACTCTCCTTAATGCTGGACGTCTTAAACTCGGTGTGCCTGATGATGGCGACTTAACTGGTAAACTCTTCATCTCGTCTGGTCTCGGTGGTATGAGTGGAGCTCAAGGGAAAGCAGCTGAAATTGCAAAAGCTGTTGCCATCGTTGCAGAAGTAGACCGCTCTCGGATCGAAACCCGTCACTCTCAAGGTTGGATTAGCCAAGTAACCGACAGTGCCGAAGAAGCTGTGAAATTGGCTCAAGCAGCACTGGAAGCTGGTGAATCAACTTCTATTGCCTACCATGGTAATATCGTAGACTTGCTCGAATATGTCAACGAACACCAAGTCCACGTTCACCTCTTGTCTGACCAAACCTCTTGCCACAACGTCTATGATGGTGGCTATTGCCCTGTTGGGATCAGCTTTGAAGAACGGACACGTTTGTTGGCAGAAGACAAAGAAACCTTCCATCGCTTGGTCGATGAAACCTTAGCTCGTCACTTTGCAGTGATTAAAGCTTTGACGGCTAAAGGTACCTACTTCTTCGACTACGGTAATGCCTTTATGAAATCTGTTTACGACTCTGGCATCAAGGAAATTTCTAAGAATGGTCTCGATGACAAGGACGGCTTCATTTGGCCATCTTATGTAGAAGATATCATGGGACCTATGCTCTTTGACTATGGTTATGGTCCATTCCGTTGGGTCTGCCTAAGCGGTAAACACGAAGACTTGATTGCAACTGACCACGCTGCTATGGAAGCGATCGATCCAACTCGTCGCTACCAAGACCGCGATAACTACAACTGGATTCGCGATGCTGAAAAGAACCAATTAGTCGTTGGTACACAGGCTCGTATCCTCTATCAAGATTGTATGGGACGTGTCAATATCGCTTTGAAATTTAATGAACTCATTCGCCAAGGCAAGATTGGACCGGTCATGATTGGACGTGACCACCATGACGTATCTGGTACAGATGCTCCATTCCGTGAAACCTCCAATATCAAAGATGGTTCAAACGTTACCTGCGATATGGCGGTTCAATGTTACGCCGGTAACGCCGCTCGCGGTATGAGTCTCGTGGCTCTCCACAATGGTGGTGGTACTGGTATCGGTAAGGCCATCAACGGAGGATTTGGTCTCGTTCTAGACGGTAGCCACCGGATCGACGAAATCATCAAATCTGCGATTGCATGGGATACCATGGGTGGGGTTGCTCGTCGGAACTGGGCAAGAAATAACCATGCCATCGAAACAGCCATCGAATACAACCGCCTCCATGCAGGAACAGACCACATCACCATTCCGTATCTGGCAGATGAAGATTTGGTCAAAGATGCGGTTCAAAAATTGTTTTAACATCAAAAAATAAAAATTGAGAAAGGGGAGGAAATACAAAGACTCCTCCTCCCCAACTTCTCCTATAAAAAGAGGTAATCATATGGCAAAAATTGTTGAGTGTATTCCAAACTTCTCTGAAGGACGCAATCAAGCTGTGATCGACGGATTAGCAGCCACAGCAAAAAGTATTCCAGGTGTTACGCTGCTGGACTACTCGTCTGACGCCAGTCACAACCGGAGCGTCTTTACACTCGTTGGGGATGAAGAAAGCATTCAAGAAGTTGCTTTCCAATTGGTAAAATACGCATCTGAAAACATCGATATGACCAAGCACGAAGGCGAACACCCTCGTATGGGGGCAACAGACGTTTGTCCTTTCGTTCCAGTCAAAGATATCACAACAGATGAATGTGTCGAAATCGCCAATAAAGTAGCCGAACGCATCAATCGTGAATTAGGTATTCCAATCTTCCTTTATGAAGATGCTGCAACTCGCCCAGAACGAAAAAACTTGGCGAAGGTTCGCAAAGGACAATTTGAAGGAATGCCAGAAAAACTGTTGGAAGAAGACTGGAAGCCAGACTACGGTGAACGCAAGATTCACCCAACTGCAGGGGTTACAGCCGTTGGTGTCCGTATGCCACTCGTTGCTTTCAATATCAACCTTGACACAGATGATCTAGAAATTGCCAACAACATTTCTAAAATCATTCGTGGATCTAGCGGTGGATACAAATACTGTAAAGCAATCGGTGTCATGCTAGAAGATCGCAACATCGCCCAAGTCTCTATCAACATGGTCAACTTGGAAAAATTCCCATTGTATCGCGTCGTTGAAACCGTTCGTTTCGAAGCACAACGCTACGGGGTTCGCATCACTGGAACAGAACTCATTGGACTGGCTCCTGCTAAGGCTTTGATTGACTCTGCTGAATACTACTTGCAATTAGAAGACTTTGACTATAGCAAACAAGTCTTGGAAAATCACTTGTTGGGTTAGAAAGGGAGTTCTATGAAACTAGTTGACTTAAGTATTACAGAGTTTGCCAAGGTTCTTGGTTCAGATGCCCCAGCTCCAGGTGGCGGTTCTGCTGCTGCCCTATCTGCTGCAAACGGGATTTCACTTACAAAAATGGTCTGTGAACTGACCATCGGTAAGAAAAAATACGCTGAATTTGAAGACCACATCAAAGGGGTTCACGAAAAAAGTGCCCACCTCCAAGACCAATTACTAGAAGCCATCGACAAAGATACAGAAGCTTTCAACGTGGTATCAGCAGTCTTTGATCTTCCAAAGGAAACGGAAGAAGAGAAAGTCGCTCGTCGTGAAGCCATGCAAAAAGCTTTGAAACATGCGACAGTATCTCCTTTCTCTATGATGGAGCTCATCGTTGAGGCGCTTGAAACAACAAAAGAAGCTGTTGGTAAGTCCAACACCAATGCGGCGAGTGACCTAGGAGTGGCTGCTCTCAATCTCAAGGCTGGACTTCAGGGGGCTTGGCTCAATGTCCTGATCAACATTTCAGGAATCAAGGACCAAGACTTCGTCCAAGAATACCATAGCAAGGGACTCGAACTCCTCCAAACAGGCTCTGAGCTTGCAGATAACATTTACCAAAGCATTTTAGAAAGCCTATCTTAAACCTACCAATTAACGTTATAACTTTAATACCTACAAAGAAAGAAGGGATTCTATGGTTTTATCGGATATTGAAATTGCCAATTCTGTCCAAATGAAGCCCATCATGGAAATCGCTGCTGAACTTGGATTGACTGAAGACGACATTTCGCTCTACGGAAAATACAAGGCAAAAATCGATAGCAACCAACTGGAACAACTAAAGGACAAGGAAGATGGAAAGCTAATCCTCGTGACAGCCATCTCTCCGACACCTGCTGGAGAAGGAAAGACAACCACCTCTGTTGGACTAGTGGATGCCCTCTCTGCTATCGGTGAGAAAGCGGTCATTGCCCTCCGCGAACCTTCACTTGGCCCTGTCTTTGGGATCAAGGGTGGTGCTGCCGGTGGTGGGTACGCTCAAGTGGTTCCAATGGAAGATATCAACCTTCACTTTACCGGAGACTTCCATGCCATTGGGATTGCCAACAACTTACTTGCAGCCTTGATTGACAACCACATCCATCATGGCAATGAGTTGGGCATCGATTCTCGTCGCATCACCTGGAAACGGGTGGTCGACATGAACGACCGGCAACTCCGCCATATTGTAGACGGCCTTCAAGGAAAGACAAACGGAGTTCCTCGTGAAGATGGCTTTGACATCACGGTGGCGTCTGAAATCATGGCTATTCTCTGTCTCTCAGAAAATATCCTTGACCTCAAAGAACGCCTCGATCGCATCATTATTGGGTACAACTACCAGGGACAACCAGTGACAGCCAAAGACCTCAAGGCTGGAGGTGCCATGGCAGCTGTTCTCAAAGATGCCATCCATCCAAACTTGGTACAAACCTTGGAGCATACTCCGGCTATCATCCACGGCGGACCATTTGCCAATATCGCTCATGGCTGTAACAGTGTGCTGGCTACCAAACTAGCCCTCAAATATGCAGACTATGTCGTGACAGAAGCTGGTTTTGGAGCAGACCTCGGTGCTGAAAAATTCATCGACATCAAATGCCGCATGGCCGGACTCAAACCTGCTGCCGTTGTCCTCGTCGCGACCATCCGTGCTCTCAAGATGCATGGTGGTGTCGCCAAAGCGGACTTGGCTACTGAAAATGTCCAAGCCGTGATCGATGGTCTGCCAAACCTGGACAAACACTTGGCCAACATCCAAGAAGTCTACGGTCTACCTGTGGTCGTTGCCATCAACAAATTCCCGCTGGATACAGAGGCTGAGCTAGAAGCTGTCTATGAATCTTGTAAGAAACGCAATGTAGACGTGGTCATCTCTGATGTCTGGGCACATGGTGGAGCTGGCGGCCGTGACCTAGCTGAAAAAGTCATTCAACTAGCTCAAGAAGAAAACCACTTCTCTTATGTTTATGACCAAGAAGACAGCATTGAAACAAAATTGACCAAGATCGTCACAAAAGTCTATGGTGGTAAAGGCATCAGCTTAACACCCGCGGCCAAACGCGAACTAAAAGAATTGGAAGCACTTGGTTTCTCCAACTACCCAATCTGTATGGCCAAAACGCAATATTCCTTCTCGGATGATGCCAAGAAGATCGGAGCACCGAAAGATTTCACTGTCAAAATCAGCAACCTTAAGGTGGCAGCAGGAGCTGGCTTTATCGTTGCGCTCACAGGAACGATCATGACCATGCCTGGCCTACCAAAAGTTCCAGCCAGTGAAAAGATTGATATCGACGCCCAAGGCAATATTACTGGTCTCTTTTAAGAAAGAGGAGGTCCTATGGTGACTATCCTTCATCTCACCCCCGCAGATTATCAGATTTCTACTTGGTCTGGTGGTCAAACCACCCAACTCTTCCTCTCTCCAAAAGAGGGAAGTTATCCAGATCGGACCTTTGACTTTCGCCTCTCTACTGCAACGGTGGAGGTTGAAAAAAGTGATTTTACTGATCTCACTGGCTACCACCGAATCTTGATGCCTCTGACTTCATCGATTACACTCACCCATCAACATAAAGAAGTTGTTTTGAAGCCATTTCAAAGCTACTTCTTTGACGGGGGAGATCCCGTATCTAGCCAAGGGACCTGTCAAGATTTTAATCTAATCTATAAACCTTCTTATCAGGGGCATATGAGTGCTATATCCCCAAAAGAAAGTGTCACGAGCCAGAGTCGCTATCAATTGATCTATGCTCTCTGTCCACTAACACTTGAATGGAAAAAGGGACAACTTTACTCCCTCAAAACTCACGAGCTCCTGTTTATCGAACAAGCATCTCCTCTTCAAGAGATGACAATTACGTTTTCACCCCTTCAGTCTGGGAAGCAACCGATTGCTATCTGGACTGCGCTAAGATAATGTTTTAAAGGAGAGACATTATGAACGGAGCACATAAACAGTCGATTGAGGAACAAGAAAAAGCGAAATTCAGCTTTAGCGGTGCCACTCTATACGGTATCAATGCCGTGATTGGGTCTGGTATCTTCCTCTTGCCCAAAAAGATATATTCTGGCCTCGGACCAGCTTCCCTGGCCGTCATGTTTGGAGTAGCTATTCTTGTCATGCTACTATCAGCCTGTCTGGCTGAAACGGCTGGCTACTTTGATAAAAACGGTGGAGCCATGCAATACTCAAAAGCAGCTTTCGGAGACTTTGTCGGCTTTAACGTCGGGATCCTCGGATGGGCCGTTACCGTTATCGCTTGGGCTGCTATGCTAGCTGGTTTTGCTAAGATCTTCATCATTACCTTCCCAGCATTCGAAGGCTACAACCTACAGATTAGTATCGTTATGTTGGTTCTCTTGAGTCTTATGAACATCGCCGGTCTGAAAACATCGAAAATGTTCACACTGACAGCTACTGTTGCAAAATTAATCCCAATTGTCCTCTTCTCACTCTTCGCCATCTTCTTTATTCCTGGTGGAGTAAGCAAGGGCAACTTCACACCTTTCCTTCAATTGGAAAGTGGATCAAATCTCTTTAGTGCTATTTCTAGTACCGCTGTTTACATCTTCTATGGATTTATCGGATTCGAAACCATGTCCATCGTTGCAGGGGAAATGCGTAACCCTGAAAAGAACGTTCCTCGTGCTATCTTGGGATCCATCAGTATCGTCTCAGTTCTCTACATGTTGATCATCGCTGGAACAATCGCTATGCTTGGTGGAGGCATTATGGGAACCGAGGCACCAGTACAAGACGCATTTGTTAAAATGATTGGCCCTATCGGTGCCCCTCTTGTCTCCTATGGTGCTCTCATTTCAATCGCCGGTCTCAACATCGGTGAATCCATTATGGTTCCTCGTTTCGGTGCTGCCCTAGCAGACGAAAAACTCTTGCCAGCAGAACTTGGAAAAACAAACTCCAAGAATGCTCCTGTCATTGCCATTATCATTTCCGGTTTCTTTGCATTCTTACTCTTGTTATCTGGATCTTTCGAATCCTTAGCAACTTTCAGTGTTGTTTTCCGTTTCTTCCAATATATTCCGACTGCTTTGGCAGCGCTCAAACTCAGAAAAATGTACCCAGAGAAAAAGGTTACCTTCCGAGTGCCATTCGGTCCAGTTATCCCAATTTTGGCTGTTGTCATCAGTATCTTGATGATTGCAGGGGATAATCTAATGAACTTTGTATGGGGAGCTATCGGTCTAGTAATCGCTAGTGGACTTTACTTTGTTTTCCACGGTGACAAACTAGCTAAAAAATAAAACAGTCCTCACCAATTCTATTTACACATTAGATGGGAACTTAGGAGGAGCAAAGCATTCCTTTGCTCCCTAGCCCATCTAAGAAGCCACGAATATCAAACCTGAGCTCTTTTCTCTAAGACTTCTTTCAATCCTTCTAAGAATCATAGACAATGGGCTCACGTTTGGTATTCAAACCGAAGTAAACAAATCTACTTCTACAGAACAATTCATAATCGGAGGTTTTATATGACTCAATTGATTCATTTAGATGGTAACAGCTTAACACTAGAAGAGGTCATCGCCGTCGCTCGGCACGGTGCCCAATGTGAGTTAGACGAAGCAGCCAAAGAAGCTGTTATCGCATCTCGTAAAATTGTTGATGATATCGTCCGTGAAAAACGTGTTGTCTATGGTGTGACCACTGGATTTGGCTCTCTCTGTAATGTCAGCATTTCTCCAGAAGATACTGTCCAACTGCAAGAAAACTTGATTCGTACCCACGCATCTGGTTTTGGTGATCCACTTCCAGAAGATGCCGTTCGTGCTATCATGCTCATCCGGATCAACTCGCTCTTAAAAGGCTATTCTGGCATTCGTCTGTCAACTGTTGAAAAACTATTAGAATTGCTTAACAAAGGAGTGACTCCTTATATTCCAGAAAAAGGATCACTCGGAGCTTCCGGAGACCTTGCCCCCCTTTCTCATATGGTGCTCCCAATGTTGGGACTTGGACACGCCTACTACAAAGGTCAACTCTTGAGCGGTCAAGAAGCTCTCGACCAAGCTGGTATTGAAAAGATCCAATTGGCTGCCAAAGAAGGGCTTGCTTTGATCAATGGTACGACTGTCCTAACCGGTATCGGCGCTCTTGCGACTTATGATGGTATCCAATTGCTCAAACTGTCTGACATTGCCGGTGCTCTTTCAATGGAAGTCCACAATGGTATTACCAGCCCATTTGAAGAAGACCTTCATACTATCCGTCCTCAAAGTGGACAATTGGCAACCGCTCGTAATATCCGTAACCTCCTTGAAGGAAGCAAAAACACAACTGTTGCGACCCAACAACGGGTACAAGATCCTTATACACTCCGTTGTATTCCTCAAATCCATGGAGCCAGCAAAGACTCTATTGCTTATGTAAAAACAAAAGTTGAAATCGAAATCAACTCTGTGACAGATAACCCAATCATCACCAAGGAAGGACACGTCATCTCCGGAGGTAACTTCCACGGTGAACCAATGGCACAACCATTTGACTTCTTGGGTATTGCCCTTTCTGAGATCGGAAACGTATCTGAACGTCGGGTGGAACGCTTGGTCAACAGCCAGCTTAGTAAATTGCCATCCTTCTTGGTCAAACACCCTGGCCTCAACTCAGGCTTCATGATTACGCAGTATGCTTGTGCTTCTCTTGCATCTGAAAACAAAATCTTGTCTCACCCAGCCAGCGTTGACTCTATCCCATCTTGTGAAAACCAAGAAGACTTCGTCAGCATGGGAACTACAGCAGCTCGTAAAGCAGCAGAAATCCTTAAGAATTCACGCCGCATCGTTGCTACTGAAATTATGGCAGCCTGCCAAGCCTTGGATCTCAAACCAGAAAATCATGAACTTGGTAAAGGTACAAAACCAGCCTATGACATGATTCGCAGCAAGGTGGCCTTCATTGAATTTGACAAGGACATCGAAATCTTCGAAGAACTCAATAAAGCATCTGCTGTTGTCGAAAGTGAAGAATTCTTAGCAACCATCGAAAAAGCAGTTGACTTAAGCATTCAATACTGATACAGTAAGGATACAGCAGAAAAAGGCTGAGAAAATTTCTCAGCCTTTCCAATTCTAGCCAAATACCAACAAACGGAGGCATGTAACGTGCTTAGAGATTATTACCCAACGACTTACAGTTATTACCAAGGCAGTATTGAAGACAATCCTTATACAGCCAAATGGGGAATGCTGACGAAGTTTTTGGATTTGAATGATGAAACCTTGACTCCTTTTGAAGAAGTCACCTTTGGAATCCTTGGTTTTAAAAGCGATAAAGGAGTCTATATCAATAACGGTCGCGTCGGTGCTGTCGAAAGTCCTAATGCTATTCGCACCCAGCTCGCCAAACTTCCTTGGCACTGGGGCACCAACGTCACAGTTTTTGATGTCGGAAATATCGATGGCCCCAATCGTTCTCTTGAAGATTTGCAAGAAAGCCTCTCTCTAACTGTCAAACGGATGTTGGAGCTAAATATTCAACCAATCGTCCTCGGTGGAGGGCACGAAACGGCTTATGGTCACTACCTGGGCCTCAAATCCTCCTTGCAACCAGATGAACAATTGGCTGTCATAAACCTAGATGCTCACTTTGACCTGCGTCCTTACGACCAAACTGGTCCCAACTCTGGAACAGGATTTCGCCAAATGGCAGACCACGCAAAAGAAGAGAGCAAAGATTTCCCTTACTTGATTTTGGGCATCCAGGAACACAGCAACAACCTGTTCCTATTCAACTATGTGGCAAAAACACCAAGCATTGATTTCTTAACAGGACAAGATCTCTTCCGGATGAGCCACCAGGCCATTCTTGATCGGATTGATCAATTCTTAGAAAAACAGACAGCGGTCTACCTCTCTATCGATATGGACTGCTTTGCCGTTGGTTCTGCCCCTGGCGTCAGTGCCATCCAGTCACTTGGTGTGGATCCAAAACTAGCCCTAATGTTGCTCCAACACATTGCTGCTAGCGGCAAACTGATTGGATTTGATATTGTGGAAGTTTCCCCTCCTCATGATATTGACAACCACACCTCCAACCTGGCTGCAACCTTTATCTTTTACTTGACCCAAATCTTGTCCCAACAAAAATAAGATGCAAAACCTCTCTAACATACAAAAGGCTTATCAACATCCATCCCTTGGGTGTTGATAAGCCTTTTTTTATTCTTCCTTCGTGACACTTGATGAGCTATACTAGAGGACTTTTAATCTCTTGAGGAAGGGACGGTCTCTATACGGAGTCAGATGTTGCTCTGCCAGTTTCTTGTAGTAGCCCTTATCTTCTTTCAAGAAAGAGCTCAAAGCAGGAACCAGTTGCTCTCCTTGTTCCTTCTGGGCCGCCAAGAAGGCTAAGAGATAACAAACCATCCCCTTGTCTCGCGCATTCGTCGTTTGCTTCATGGTTCCTTCTTTACGAGCCAGATAAGTTGCCACCTTCTCTTGCTCGCCAAAATGACAGGCGATTAAGGATTGATAAAATTCGAGCAATTCTTCCTTCCAAGGGAAGCGAACGCCGGACAAAACCTTTTGAGCCCTGTCAAAATAGAAGCGGGCTTGGACCAAATCTCCCTTCCAATAGTAGGCAATCCCAAGATCAATTTCAAACACCACTCGGACTGAATCAACAGATTGATCTCCCACCAAGCGTAGGACCTCTTCCAAATGGGTGACAGCTACTTGAAAATGCCCTCTCACTTGCTCTATTTCAGCCAGGTAGGCTAAAGATGCTGCAATTTGAATGGCATACTTGGCCTGCATGCTATTGGTCAGACTAAAGCAATCAATGGAGCGATAGAGGTGGCGGGTTGCCTGCTCCTCATCCCCTACCATCAAATGGTACAAACCCTTCAAACGTAACTGAATCGCAATCGCTTCATGGTTGTTGGCCTGAATCGCATCTTCTAAAGCCAAATCTGTGTAATAGGCCATTTCAGAAATATTTTCTGTTTGAATGCAATAATAAATGATTTGCCGGTACCCTTCTAAAAGAAAGTCGAGCCGTTTGAGTTCCCGCGCATAGGAGATGACCTTTTGAATATCATGAATCCCCTTTTGGTACTCACCACTTCGAATGAAGTAGCGCCCCTCTAAATACAAGTAGCGCAGTTGCAAATACTTGTAGTCTCTATCTTTTTGGTGTCGTGAAAAAAGCTGATCCAGTTCTCGACGAAGACGAGAGAGTTCCCCAAAAATATCCAAATGGCTATTTTCACCATCTGATACTCCCCCTTCTTCTCCCTTGGAGTATATTGGGAATAGTTCATGTTCTAGCTGGAGGATTTCTTCCAAGTAGGTTAGCTCAAAGGATAGGGAACACAAGAGATTTTGGGACTGCTTGTATTGGTAAGCTATTTCCTTATAGAAGAGCAGGTCTGTCGAATCTTCTAAGGTTTCTTCCAGTTTTTGCGCGATTTGTTGATGGAAGAGACGCCGTCTGGCTGGTGACAGGAGTTGGTAGAAATACATGGCTACCAATTGCTTGCAAAATTGGACTAAGAGATCCTCCCCCTCCTCCACTATTGAGATGATTCCTCTTTGAGCTAAAGGATCTAATAATGCAGTTAAAACAGAAAGATCTGTAGCTGTCAAATCGGCCAAGATAGACATGGATATCGGCTTATGAAAACAAGACAAATAATGAAGAAGGGACTCCTCTTCACTGCTCAAGTCACCCAGCTCTTGAGACAGATAGGCTTGAATAATATCAGGTAAGGGCTCTAAACTTTCCTTCTCTTTCCACTCTTCTATATAGCTGGACAACAAGAAGGGACTACCTTCACTCCACTCCATCATTTGCTCGATCAGGGCTGGTTCTATCTGCCCCAGTTGCCCTTGTAAGAGTGATCGACTTTCACTCGGATCAAAATTGGTCAACTCTAGCTGGGACAACCGTCTCTCGACTTTTAAACTCCCAAAGAAGGTGACCAAGAATTCCGGCAAAGGCCCCTCAGCTGTAACAATCAGTTGCCATCTTTCCCCGCTACTTTTCTCCTCCAATTGCTTTACTTTATTGAATGAGGCCGCATCCATCCACTGAGCATTTTCAAGCAGAATCAGGAGAGGTTTTTCTTGGCTGAGTCTTTGAAGGTGCTTCCGGACAGCAGGGAGATTGTCCGCTTTTCCTAGAGGAGGAGCTTCCAAGCCCCCACTCACTTTCTCTAGGGAAGCTTTGAGGTCGTCCCAGATCCCTCCTTCTTCTTGGCGACTGCCGACTTTGCCTTCCAGCTTGACAAAGCTAAAACTACGATTAGACAGCAAGACCAATTGACGCAATAAACGTTTTTTGCCTGTTCCAGATTGCCCCATGACCAAGAGAGGGCCAACCGCTTCCCCCTTCTCTACTAAGGATAGGTATTCTTCCAGTTGGGACAGTTCTTGTTTGCGACCAAAGAAAGGGAGTTCTCGGACATTCACACGATTGCTCTGTTTATGGGTTCGCTTAGCTTCCAAAACAGAATGATACAGTTCTTCTATCACTCGACTAGGACGAACATTCAGCTCACGATCCAATAAATCCACCAGCTTGTAATAGGTCTCAAAAAATTTCCCCAGCTGGTGATGAACTCTATAATACTCCATCAAGAGCTGGTAGTTCTTTTCTTCAAATTCATCCAGCTCTACTAAATGGTGGAGTAAGGACTCTATACCAGGGTCTCCCAGCCCCTCTTTGTCAATCTTTTGATAACAGCTTTCAATATAGAGTTGCTTATAAGCGCTCCGTTTACGGGAAGCCCACTGGTCAAAGTCCTCATCATCCTTGACGTAGAAGCCTTCCAGAAAATCTCCCTGATAAAGATGTAAATTGCTTATCGGATCCCTTTCAAAAAGCTGGACATCCAAAGAAAGATTCAGCTCAGAATTAAGGGCCAAGCTACTCCTACTTGGAGAAACAATGACATCTCCTTCAAAGATTTTATTAGCTTGGTAAACAGTATTCCGTAGATTTTTCCGAGCGACTTGGTTTTCCTTGTCCCCCCAGAGAATGCCCGCAATTTCATCACGGTTGACCTCACCCGATACAGCTAAGTAATAAAATAAAGCCTCCATCTTCGAGAAGGAAAAACGGATGTCTTTCTGTTGGAAAACAACCTTAGGGGGTCCAAATAACTTCAACGTGAGTTCTCTCTTCATTGCAAGCGCCTCCAAAATCTTCATATTAATACTATAAAAAAAAAGTTGTCTTTTAGCAAGCGATTGGCCCAAGTAAAAAAGAGACTGAGAAAAATTTTTCTCAATCTCTACAATTCCTGCTTAGACTGTTGATTAAATCACTTCCAAATTTGGTTGGTGTTCAAATAAGGCTTTTGTTGCATGGTGGACATGATAGGCTACATCTTCATTGTTCATGGTGTAGAGATGGACACCGGCAACATCTTGTGTGACCAAATCAACGATTTGATCCACCGCATAGGCTAAACCAGCCGCACGAAGAGATTTTGGATCATGTTCATACTTATCCAGAATGGCTTTGAACTTCCGTGGGATATGAACATTTTCACAAGTCTTCAACAAGCGAAGGGCCTGGTTTCTGTTAAGAATTGGCATCACCCCTGCATGAATGGGAACATCAATTCCCGCCAAGGTACACTTATCTTGAAAATCGTAGAAACGCTCATTGTCAAAGAAAAGCTGAGTCACTAGGCTCGAACATCCAGCATCCACTTTCTTTTTCAGATTTTGAATATCTGAAATTTGGTTTGGCGAATCTGGGTGACCTTCTGGGTAACAAGCACCGATCACATCAAAGTGAGGAGCTTCTGTTTTAATAAATTCAATCAAGTCCGTTGCATAACGAAAGTCTTTTAAAGGCTCAATACCAGGAATAATATCACCACGAAGGGCCAAAATCCGATGAACCCCTACTTGATCTAATTCATGAAGGGTATCTGCTACTTTTTCCTTGCTTAGATAGATGGCAGGTAAGTGGGCAATGGTCGGAATAGACAATTCATTCTGAATATGATTGGCTAAAGCAACCGTCGTCTCTTTGATATTGTATTTATTATTGCTAGCTGTCACACTGATAAAGTGTGGAGCTAATTCCTGCATATTTTCCAAGGCACGTAAGAGCTTGGCATTGCCTACTTCAGGATTTGGAGGGAAAACCTCAAAGGAGAGCGACGGTGTTTGCTTAGTCATCAAATGTATTCCTTTCTTGATTGAGCAATTCTTTTTTTGCTATCGAGCAAGCTTAGGAATTTCTACTTGCTTTATAGCGCTTTACGAGCAGCTTTTGCCGCTTCTACAAGACGGATCAAGCTTTCTTTTGTTTCTTTAATTCCACGTGTTTTCAAACCACAGTCAGGGTTGATCCAAACTTTTCTGCTTGGTACTTTGGCAAGGATAGCTTCGATAGTGTGATCGATTTCGCCTTCGTTAGGCACACGAGGTGAGTGGATATCGTAAACCCCAGGTCCAACTTCTGTTTGGAAGTTTTTCGCTTTGAGTTCGTCCAAGATTTCAAGGTTTGAACGGCTTGCCTCAAATGAGATGACGTCTGCATCCATGTTGTCGATGGCTGGGATAATATCTGTAAATTCTGAGTAACACATGTGCGTGTGGATTTGTGTGTCTGGTGCTACTGTTGAATGTACCAAACGGAAGGCTGGAATAGCCCAGTCAAGGTAGTCTTCGTACCAGTCACTACGACGAAGTGGCAATTTCTCACGAAGAGCAGCCTCGTCGATTTGGATAATCTTCACGCCTGCAGCTTCAAGGTCAAGAACTTCATCCTTGATAGCAAGAGCGATTTGAAGAGTAGAATCCTTGATAGAGATGTCTTCACGTGGGAATGACCAGTTAAGGATGGTAACAGGTCCAGTCAACATCCCTTTAACAGGTTTGTCCGTACGGCTTTGTGCGTAGCTAGACCATTTAACAGTGATTGGGTTAAGACGAGTGACATCACCCCAGATGATTGGTGGTTTAACCCCGCGCATACCATATGATTGTACCCAACCATTCTTAGAGAAGAGGTAACCGGACAAGTTTTGACCGAAGTACTCAACCATGTCATTACGCTCGAATTCACCGTGTACAAGCACGTCAAATCCAACTTCTTCTTGCCATTTGATCCATTCGTCGATAGTTTCAGCAAGGAAGGCATCGTATTCTTCTTGTGACAATTCACCCTTACGGAAAGCCAAACGTTTCGCACGAACTTCCTTGGTTTGAGGGAATGAACCGATCGTTGTTGTTGGAAGGGCTGGAAGTTTGAAGGCATCTTCTTGGATAGCTTCACGTTCTGCAAAGGCTGGCAAACGAGTGTAGTCTGCATCAGTCAATCCAGCGATACGCGCACGAAGCTCCGCATTTGCTCCGACACGTTCTGTCGCAAAGAGTTCTTTGTTTGCTGCAAGAGCTTCTTCACCTTGACCATTGCGGATAGCATCCAAGTCACGAAGTTCTTCCAATTTTTCAACAGCAAAGGCAAAGTGATTCAAGATAGCTGGTTCAAAGTCTTCATTGGCAGTTGTAAATGGCACATGAAGCAGTGAGCATGAGCTAGTCAAAACGATGTTTTCAGCTGGTACTTGTTTCAAGATTTCCAAGCTTGCTTCGTAGTTGTTGCGCCAGATGTTCTTACCATTGACAATCCCTGCATAAAGAGTCTTGTCAGCTGGGAAGCCACCTTTAACGAGTTCAAGAGTTTTCTTCCCTTCAACGAAGTCCAAACCAATCGCATCTACTGGCAAATTCACAAGGTCAGCGTAGATGTCACGTACATCACCAAAGTAAGTTTGGATCAGAACCTCAAGACCTTTCTTGTCAGCCAAGAGCTTGTTGTAGAGGTTCAAGAAGAGCGCTTTTTCTTCAGCTGATAAATCTTTAACAAGAGCAGCTTCATCCAATTGAATACGAGTTGCACCAAGCTCAGCCAATTTAGCAAAAACATCTTGGTAAGCAGCCACTAAGCTATCAACGAAGTCTTCTGCCTTCACGCCTTCTTCGAAGTCTGATAATTGAAGGAAAGTGAATGGTCCAACCACAACTGGACGAGTGTCAAGACCCAAGTCTTTCGCTTCTTGGTACTCATCAAAAATCTTGTGACCAGCCAATTTGACTTCTGTTGTTTTTTCAAATTTTGGAACAATGTAGTGGTAGTTGGTGTTGAACCATTTCTTCATTGGAAGGGCACGCACATCCCCTTTTTCTCCTTGGTAACCACGCGCCAAAGCGAAGTAGCGTTCAAGGTCAGACAAGTCCAAGTTTTGAACCGATACAGGAACCACGTTGAAGAGGAAAGCAGCATCGAGGAAGTTGTCATAGTGAGAAAAGTCATTTGATGGGATTTCAGTAATGCCTTTTTCTTTGACAATGTTCCAGTGTTTGGCACGCAATTCTTTTGCAGCATCCAACAAATCTTCAGCTGTAATTTCGTTTCTAAAATATTTCTCAGTTGTAAATTTTAGTTCGCGGAATTCACCCAAACGAGGGAATCCGATGATTGTAGTTGACATGTTTTGTCCTCCAAAAATTCAAGTTGAGTCTATCTTATCAGAAGAAGCCCCTTCTGTATAATTGCTTTTCAATGGTTTATGGTATAGCCAGAAGCTATAACCTTATAGATCAAGGGTTTCCGCCTCTTGCCATTGACCAGAACTAATAGTCCTTATAAAAAATAACTATATGGCTTCTACCAGACAGACTGAGCCCCCTCCCATTGGACAGACCTCGTCCCCTCTAAAACAAAAAAAGAAGCTATACGCTTCTTTTTTGTAGGAACTTATGCTCTAGTCAATTGCACACAAAAAGCATCCCAAGGTTCCAATACTTTTGTCTGTTTGACCTGCTCTACATTGGTATTGCTAATGAGGACCTCCTCATAGTCTTGCTCCAGTTTAAAGCTCTGGACTTGACTAGACAAATTGACCACAATCAAATAGCGTTGATTCCCATCTACTCGTTGGTAGGCAAAGACCTGATCTGCTGTATCCAGTAGTTCAAAGTCGGCAGAGATCAACCAATCTTGCTCCTTACGGAGGGCAACCAATCGTTGGTAGGTATAAAAAATGGATGAGGGATCAGCCAAAGCCGCTTCCACATTGATTTCCTGATAGTTTGGATTAACAGCTAGCCAAGGGTGACCGGTTGTAAAACCAGCCTGTGGCTGCTTGGACCACTGCATCGGAGTCCGAGCATTGTCCCGGCCAATATGTCGGATCTGGTCCATAATGGTGTCTAGCTCCACTCCCTTTTCTAAGCTTTCCTTGGCGTAGTTAATAGACTCAATATCTTCGATTTCGTCTAGGCTCTTAAAAGGATAGTTGGTCATGCCAATTTCTTCCCCCTGGTAGATATAAGGTGTCCCTCTCATCAAATGAAGAAGAATGGCTAGGGCCTTAGCGGACTTCACCCGATAGACTTGGTCATCTCCCCAGGCAGAAACAATCCGAGGGAGGTCATGGTTATTCCAAAAGAGAGAGTTCCAGCCTTCGTCCATGCCCAGCTCCGTCTGCCACTTGTTAAATATTTCTTTCAACTTAGGAACATTGAGCTTCTTCGCAAAGTGCCATTTGGGCTGGCCTTCCTGGAAGAGAAGCCCGATGTGTTCAAATTGAAAGACCATTGACAATTCTTCATTATCAGGACCAGAGTATTGCTTGGCAATCTCAGGTGTCGCTCCCCAGGTCTCCCCGACCGTTAACAAATCCTTATCCCCGAAAGTCGCTCGATTCATTTCTTTCAGATAAGGGTGGAGCATGGGACCATTGGCTACGATCTTCTGATCAGGAATTTTCCCAATCATGTCGATGACATCCATTCGAAAACCACCGATCCCCTTGCCGATCCAAAAGTTCATCATGTCATAAATCTTCTGCCGAAGGGTCTCATTTTCCCAATTCAGGTCCGGTTGCTTCTTACTAAAGAAGTGCAAATAATACTGCTGGGAAGCTGGATCAAATTCCCAAGCTGAACCACTGAAGGTAGAGACAAGATCATTAGGTTGGTCCCTCCAAATATAGTAGTCTCGCTCTGGACTGTTTGGATTTTCCTTGGCCTCGATGAACCAAGCATGCTCATCAGACGTATGGTTAACCACCAAATCCATGATGATTTTAATACCGCGCTTTTGCCCCTCCGCAATCAATGTTTCCATATCTTCCATGGTACCAAAGATGGAAGCAATATCCTCGTAATCGGAAATATCATAGCCATTATCATCCATAGGGCTTTGGTAGACAGGGGACAGCCAAATAGCTGTAATGCCTAACTTCTCCAAATAATCCAGCTTACTGATAATCCCCTTGAGGTCACCGATTCCATCCCCATTGCTATCTAAAAAGCTCTTGGGATAGATTTGATAAATCACGGCATCATGCCACCATTTTTTCTTCATGCGCTTCTCCTTTTTGATTTCACTTGTAATCCCTTACATCATAACCAAACTTGAAAAGAATTGCAACCCTCAGCTGACCTATCAGTCTTCCTTAAAATAAAAAAGAAAGTCTCTTTAGAGACCTTCCTTTTCAAGACTGCCATTCTTCTTTTCTTTTTGCCAAGAGTGATAAGAAAGCATGACCAATCCAAAGAGGTGACTTCCCAACAAGGCCGTCACAAAAATCAACTTGCCCCTGTCTGGATAAGAAAGCGGGAGATTACTAAAGCCATAGCGAGCCCATTCGATAAAGATCGGATGCGAAAAATAAAGCGCCATGCTCACCTGCTTTAAGTACTGCAAATCATAGCTTTTCAAAAAGGACGATCGCAGACAAGCATTAACCAAATAGACCGTCACAAAGGGAAGGAGCAAGTAAAAGTTCTTATCGATTCCTTCATGTTGAAAAATGATGATGCCTTCCATACAGAACAAGCCAAAGGCGAGAGATAGCTTTTCCCAACGGTGAACCCTAAAGGTTTGTGCATGAAAATGATCATAGAGATAGTAACCCATAAAGATAAAAATGGGCGTGTAAAAGAGACCATTTCGAGCTGTAAAAAATAAATTGCTGTAGAGCTGGTAACCCTCGAGAAGACTCGTGGTGTCCAGATAAGCTGAATAGGTCTCGATCAAGCCCCAGCAGTAAAGAAGAAAGGTGATCACCCCCGTCCAAACCATACCTAAGCGTTTGACCAATTGATTGACCAAAAACAGGCCCAGCAAAAAGGCAGGGATATACCAGAGTTGGTAACACATTCCCAGATAGAGCAGAGCAATCAGAACGCCTGCTGGAAAGAGATAGACAGGGAGATGGAGACTAGAAAAAAAGACCCAGGCATAGGGAAGATAGACACAACTCCAAAATAAATAGGTTTTTACGATTTTGACCAGGTAGGCCTTCATTTTCCTTGCATCTCTTAGTGATGGCTTGAGGAAAAAGCTGGCACAGACGATAAAAAATGGCACCGCTAGCCGTCCAAGGATACTCTTGAGACCAAAATGCACCGGCTCATAGGAAGTTAAGCGACCACTATGCACCAAAATCACTGCAATCGCAAAGAGGTATTGAAAAAGACTAATACTGGAAGTGTTATAGAGGGAATTCTTTTTCATTGTCCTACTCCTTCGCCAAATGCAGATTCTATGGTTATTTTAGCATGAAAGAGAGGACCAAGCAAGGAATCCTTGCCTCCTTATCTACCTTTTTTCCTATATTTTTGATATACTCAAAGCATGCACAAACAAACGATTATTGATTTTAAAGAGCTTGGATTGCGACACATTTTCACCAAGCCGCTAAAGGAATTAAAAACAAGAGATCTCGACCAAGTAGAGACTCTTCTGAGAGAGGCGGAAGCCTATCAGGAGACTGGTTATTATGCCGTAGGCTATGTCAGCTATGAAGCCGCTCCTGCTTTTGAGAAAAAATTAGCCGTCCACCCAGCACCACTCATGGGAGAGTATCTCCTCTATTTCACCATCCACGAGAAAGTAGAAACCCTTCCTTTCCCAGAGGACTACGAGGCAGTGGATCTTCCAGCCAATTGGCAGGAAGAGGTAGAGGCGCCTGCTTATCGAAAAGCTATCGAGACCATCCAGCACCACATCCGTCAAGGGGATACCTATCAGGTCAACTACACCGTCCAGCTTTCTCAAGAGCTAGAGGCTGATCCTTTGGCCATCTACAATCGCTTGGTAGTAGAACAGAAGGCCCATTACAATGCCTTCATCCAGCACGATGATGTGGCCATCCTCTCCATCAGTCCTGAGCTCTTTTTTGAACAAGATGACAGGCTACTAACCACCCGCCCTATGAAGGGGACGACTCGTCGTGGTCTCACTAGCCAAGCCGACCTCAAGGAAGCCGCTTGGCTAGAAGCCGATCCCAAAAATCGAGCAGAAAACATGATGATTGTGGATCTCCTCCGCAATGACATGAACCGGATTTCGGAAATTGGAAGTGAGCAGGTGACCCATCTCTGCCAGGTTGAGCAATACTCTACTGTTTGGCAGATGACCTCGACCATTGAAAGTCGCTTACGTCCCGAAGTCGACCTAGTCCAAACCTTCCAGGCCCTCTTTCCTTGCGGTTCCATTACAGGGGCACCGAAGATTTCCACTATGGAAATTATTCAACAGACAGAGGTTGCTCCTCGTGGCGTCTACTGTGGAACGATCGGTATCCTTCTTCCAAAAGGTAAACGAATTTTTAATGTGGCCATCCGAACCCTCCAAATGCAGGGGAAGCAAGCCATCTATGGCGTAGGTGGAGGCATCACTTGGGACAGCAAATGGGAAAGTGAATACCAAGAGACCAAGCAAAAGTCTGCTGTTCTCTACCGACAAGAGCCTCGCTTTGAGCTCCTGACGACCGGCCGCATCCACCAAGGAGAGCTGACCTTCCTGGAGCAACACCTGACCCGTTTGAGAGAGGCCAGCCGCTACTTTGCCTACCCTTATGATGAGCCAAAACTCCTGAAGGAACTTCAAGAAGAGCTTGCTCGTTTGGATTCCAACCTTGACTATCGTTGCCGCATTGCCTTGCAAAAAAACGGAACCGCCCAGCTAGAGATCACAGAACTAACAGACTTGCCAGCTAGCTATCTGCAGGCTCAACTGACCGAGCAAAAGTTTGATTTAGCGAAGCCATTTACTTATTTTAAGACTAGCCAGCGAGCTCATCTAGCAGCTAAAGATCACGAGCAGATCTTCTATCTTCCTGATGGCAGCTTGCTAGAGACGACCATCGGAAATCTCATCCTAGAGATTGACGGCAAGCGCTATACTCCTCCAGCTCACCTCCCTATCCTCGACGGGATTTACCGCCGCCATCTCTTAGAAACTGGACAAGTAGAAGAAAAACTGTTAACGCTGAAGGATTTAGAAGTCGCTGACCAAGTCTATGCCTGCAATGCCCTGCGTGGCCTCTATCCACTCGATTTCACTAGAGAGGAATCAGAATGAAACTTATTTTTTTACATGGCCTAGGTCAGGATGCTCACTCTTGGCAAGGGGTCCAAGATGCACTTTCCCCCTTGCAATCTGAATCTTTCGCTATTTTCTCCCATCCAAGCGAAAGCTACCAAGAGGCCAAAGAAAGATTGACGGAGCACCTCCAGCAAGAAAGCGAGCCCTTTATTCTGGTAGGACTCTCACTGGGAGGCGTTCTCGCTCTTGATCTCTCCAGCCGAGACTTGCAACAACTCAAGTGCTTGGTGCTTTCAGGGACGCAATACAAACTCAACACCAATCTCCTCTATAGGCTCCAAATTCTCCTTTTTCGTCTGCTTCCCAAGCGTGTCTTTGAAAAGCAGGGGGCCAATAAACAACAGATGCTTCAAATCTTGACCGAATTAAAAAGTCTCAATTTAACCGATACCGTTAAAGCTTGCCCTCTTCCTAGCTTGGTTGTTTGTGGTAGCAAAGATTGGGTCAATCAATCTTCTTCTAAAAAATTGGCCAAGCTCCTGCCAAAAGGCCGCTATCAAGAAATCGCAAACGGAGGCCATCTACTCAATACTCAGAAACCCCATGAACTCGCACAAGCTATCAAAGAGTTTGTCGCTGGGTTTTAATAGGAACAGAGGCTGGGCATAAAGTGTCCAGTCTCTTATATATGATAGTTATAACTGCAATACGCAGTAGCTGATTGGCATCTTTGTTCGCCTTTTAAGCTCCAAAGATGACCTAATCAGCCTTGCGGGGGTGGGACAACGAACGATTTTTAGTCAAAATTCGTTCTGTCCCACTCCCGTTTTTTTAGAAATATTTTAGAATTGCTTGATAGTTATTTGAAAAGCAAGCTGTATACTAAGAGTGTAAAGAAAATAACCAAGAAGGAGTTCACTTATGAAAAAGAAACTAATGATTGTCGCCATCGCCTCTATCATTGCTCTTAGCGTCTGGAGCCTCGTACATAACGATTTTAACTTTGAGGTCACATTCAACGATAGTCAAACAAATTTTATAGAGCATAGCTACGAG
The DNA here is from genome assembly GCF_022240605.1 of Streptococcus sp. DFI.7.26. Taxonomy (NCBI): domain Bacteria; kingdom Bacillati; phylum Bacillota; class Bacilli; order Lactobacillales; family Streptococcaceae; genus Streptococcus; species Streptococcus sp. DFI.7.26. The sequence goes on from NZ_JAKOGN010000002.1 coordinate 362,131, forward strand.
CATGAAGCCTACGGAATCGTTTTCGATTTGCTAGAAAATAAGCTGTACTAAGGAGAAGAAGCCATGGAAAAAGTATTAGAAATTAAACACTTGACCAAAAAATTCGGTCAACAATACGCCCTTAATGATGTGAATCTCACCATTCGCAAAGGCGACGTCTACGGCCTCATCGGTAAGAATGGAGCTGGGAAAACCACCCTCATCAAGGTCATCACCCAGCTGATTCAAGAAACTGACGGAAGTGTCTCTCTCTTTGCTTCTTCAAATCGCTCCCAGTGGACGAAAGCCCTGAAACGGGTTGGTTCCGTCATTGAAAGTCCCGTGGCCCACAAGCATATGACCGCCTATCAAAACCTGGTCTACTATTGCAAGGCTCGCCATATCCCCAACCCTGATCAGGTCATCAAAGAAACCTTGAACTATGTTGGCCTGAATAATACGGGTAAGAAGAAATTCCGCGATTTTTCACTGGGGATGAAACAACGGTTGGGAATTGCGATTGCTCTCATTGCCAAACCCGACTTCCTCATTCTGGACGAACCCATCAATGGCCTAGATCCTGTCGGGATCAAAGAATTCCGTCAGATGATCAAGCGCCTCAATGATGAACTCGGCATGACCATCCTTATTTCCAGTCACATCCTGTCCGAACTTTATCTGGTTGCCAATCGCTTTGGTATTGTCGACCAAGGACGCCTGATCAAAGAAATTAGCAAGGCTGAATTCGAAGAACAAGGCGAAGACTACATCATCTTCAAGACCAGCCAGCTAGCCCTTGCGAGTCAACTGATTCAAGATCAACTCCATCACCGTATCAAAGTCATCGATAAGGATGGAGAAATCCATATTTTCGGACAGACTCACGATATTAAAGTCATTGTCAAAGCGCTCGTTCAAGCAGATATTGATGTGGACGAAATCTACTATGCCCGCCAAGATCTGGAAAAATTCTTTACGGACTTGGTAGACTAGTCAAAACACCGTCTTCCTGTATTACTTATCCCACATATTTCATTTAGGAGATTTATCATGTTGCATACCATTCAAGCAGATTTTTACAGACTTTTTCGCTCTAAAGGTTTTTGGATTACAGAAGCCCTTCTCGTTCTCAATATCGTGTCTGGAGTCATCTTTGGAGCTACCGGCCATCTCGGTATCAATACGGAATCCAAATTACCCCAAGCGACCGAAGTTTGGACAGGCTTTAAAGCTTTGATCAACTACTCTGGGAGCATCAGTATGACCATCTTTTTTACCATTATTGTCATCACCTTAGTCCTAGGAACGGACTTAACACAAAACTTATACAAGAATAGTCTGGCCTATGGCGTTTCGCGCACCAGCTACTACTTTGCCAAAAGTGCAGTCGTCCTGACCATTGCTCTCTTCCAATTTCTCGTTTCTTATGGTCTCGTCTTCTTGACCGAGATCCTCTACAATGGACTTGGCACCATGCCAGAGCACTTCCTTGCTCATTTTGGACTAACCGTGCTGATTCAGTTTCTTTCCACCCTGGCTTGGGTCAGTATCATTTCCTTCCTCCTTTATGCCAGCCAATCCATCACCTTGGCCTTCGTTGGCTACTTCATTGGAAATATCTTCTTAGGCCTTCCAGCTCTCTTCTTTAAAGAGATTGACATTCTCCACTATCTAAACTTGGAATTCCAATATTCCATGGTACAGAGCACAACCGCAACGAACTATACCCTCTCTATCGCCCTTGGTTTCATCCTTGTTTTCGGATTCCTGGGACTAGCTACTTTCAAACACAAAGATTTATAACAAAAAGGCTTGAGCGATGCTCAAGCTTTTTTTCTTAGTGTAATGGTCAAAACAAACCAATCTGCCTCTGTTGCCAGTTGCAAGTCGCCCCCTAAGATCTCTACAAAATTTTGAATAATGTAGAGACCCAAGCCAGAAGACTCTTCTGTATCCGACAGATTTTCTGAGTAGAAGCGACTAGCCAACTGGTCTAAGTGCTGGATCGGTTGTTGCACAATATTGCGCAGCTCGATCCGAATCGTGTCCTCATCCGACATCAAGGTCAAACGGGCCTGATCCTTCCCATGCTTGAGGACATTGCTGAGCATATTTTGCAAGAGGCGCTCCCAAAGCTCAGGATCGGTCGCATAATGAAGATGCTCTTCTAGCTCCACCTCTAAGGCAATCCCCGCCTCGGACAAGCTGTCATAATACTGGAACAACTGCTGGGTCAGGACTTGGCTGAGATTAACGTCTGTAAGCCGAGGCTTAATAGCTCCCTCCATCAAGCGTCTGTATTCCAAGAGAGATTCCAAGCGTTTTGAGACGACTTGAAGATTGGAAGCAATTTTCTTCAGCTTTTCCTCTTCCTGCGTCCCACCCTTGATGATTTGTTGGGTATAGCCCGATGCAATGGTCAAAGGCGTCCGGATATCATGAGCAATATTACTGATGGCCATATCCAAGGTCTTTTTCTCTTGAAAGGCAATCCGATTGGTCCGCTCGATCTGATCAAAGAGATCACTGACCTGCTTGGTCAAGGCGACCATTTCTTTTTTTGAAACACGTGACGTTAACCGCACCCCACTCCCATTTTGGAGCTTCTTTTGAATCTGCTCCTGCAAATCTTTGAGAGCAGAGAGTAGGCGAAGGTAGCCAAGTCCCAAGAGAAGGACAAGGACGACTAGAATTAGAACCAATCCCCACATTACTTGTCTCCTTTCAAGCGAACACCCAAGCCCCAGACGGTTTCAATATAGTCCTCATCTGGATCAAGCTGGGCAATTTTCTTTCGAAGATTGCTTAATTGAGCATTGAGGGTATTGTCTCCTGGCAGATAGACCTCTTCCCAGACCGCCTCATACAATTCTTCCTTGGTAAAAATCTTCTTTGGATGCACCAGTAAGGTCTCAAAAATTTGAAATTCTTTTTTGCCCAAACGAATCGTCTGTTCTCCGGACTCCAGTTCAAAGGTTTCTGGATTTAAGACCAAATTCTTAAAGGATAGCTTTTGCGACGCTTGAGCTTCCTGTGCTACCGTCGTTTGATTTCTCAACTGCACCGTCACCCGAGCCGCCACTTCGTCCAGATTAAAGGGCTTGACAATATAATCATTGGCACCTGCAAGGAGATACTGGCTAATGAGGTGTTTGTCTCCAAGAGCGGTCATCATGATAACCGGTGTCTGACTCTGCAAACGGATCTCCTCAAGGACCTGGTCGCCATTTTTCCCAGGAAGCATGATATCCAGAAGAACCAAATCAACGGCTTCTTGCTGGAAAAGCCGCAGCCCTTCTGTACCTGAAAAAGCCTGAAGGACCTCATGATCTTCACTTAAGAGACTGTATAAAATTTCTTGGATATCATTATTATCCTCGATTAATAAAATCCGTGCCACTTGCCTCGCTCCTTTTTTCTTTTCTTGCGAAATCAGTTCTATTCCCCTAGCCTATCAAATAAAGGGACCTTCGTCAATGAAAATCTGATAAATTCTATTGTCTCCAGGTAGATTTGCATGTTAGGTCATTACAGGATGAACTTGACTATCCTTTCTTTCAAAGGGTATAATGGGACCAATGACACAATAGGGAGACTCATCTATGAAAAATCATGCTAAAACTAAAATCAGTCTTGTATCCATCCTTGTCATCCTGGGTGTTGCTGCAAGAATGATGCGAGTCATCCACCGACACCAAATCAGGGAGCAAAACAAACAAACCATCCAAACGACTAATAAGGTTGCTGAGTTTCAGAAAACACTAGACGAGGAAGAAACGAAGAAACGTAACGAAACCTTCAACAAGATTTATAACGAATCCCTTGTTCGGACAAAATTTGAGAACTGGCAAAAAGTCGATGAACTTCATGGTTTGGGACAAAGAGCTGGGCAATTTTATATCTATAACTTTGAAAAAAAAGAAGAGATTCTCTTAGAGAATACAGATCAAGCATTTGTTCTACCCATTCGAGACAAGAGCAATAACGTCACATTTCAGGCTATCTTTGCCCACAAGGACGGTCAGTGGCACATCATGAAGCCAGACGGAAGTTCGCAGTTGCAACTAGGAGCAGCCAACATTTCCGCTGAATCTAAGTTTGTCATCGAGAACAATGTCTTAGATTACGACCAGTAAATCCGTAAGTACTTGGCTAAACTACATACAAAAAGCTTAGGACCCCAGCTTGAAATTGGGATTCTAAGCTTTTTCGTTTATAGGAGAGAATCGGCCAGCAAGGACCGAAAACTTTTATTCAACAGAAGCCCCATTGGTCGCAATGACTTTTTTGTACCAATAGAAGGATTTCTTACGGGAGCGCTCCAAGCTTCCCTTGCCTTCGTTGTCTCGGTCGACATAGATAAAGCCGTAGCGTTTCTTCATTTCTCCTGTCCCGGCAGAGACCAGGTCAATACAGCCCCAAGTTGTATAGCCCCAGAGGACAACGCCATCTTCATGAATAGCATCCCGCATGGCCTTGATGTGGGCTGCGAGGTAGTCAATCCGGTAATCATCCTCAATCTCCCCGGCTTCATTTGGAGTATCAATGGCGCCTAGTCCATTTTCTACAATAAACAGGGGTTTTTGATAACGATCCCAGATGGTGTTGAGGGTAATGCGGAGACCAAGAGGGTCAATCTGCCAACCCCATTCTGAGCTTTCTAGGTAGGGATTCTTCAGAGAAGCAAAGATATTGCCCGCTGTTTTTTCCCTTTCAGCTGGATCCCCTGAAGCGACCCGACTGGCATAGTAGGAGAAGGAAATAAAGTCAACTGTATGGTCTTTCAACAATTGAAGGTCATGCTCGGTCATCTCGACCGTGATACCCTGACGCTCCCACTCTTTCTTGGCATAGTTAGGGTATTCCCCACGCGCCTGCACATCGATAAAGAAATAGTTCTTGCGGTCTTCTTCTAGACCAGCCCAGACATCTCGCGGAGCACAGGTATGCGGATAGTTTTGCCCAGCTGCCAACATACAGCCAACCTTATTGTTAGGATCAATCTCATGGGCTAGCTTGGTAGCAATGGCTGAAGCGACCAACTCATGGTGAGCCGCCTGGTATTTGACTTGCTCCTCATTCTCCCCTTCTTCAAAGCAGAGACCCGCTCCCATAAATGGCGCATGAAGGATCATATTGATTTCATTGAAGGTCAGCCAGTATTTGACCAAGCCCTTGTAGCGAGTGAAGAGGGTCCGGCAGAGACGTTCATAACATTCCAACATCTTGCGACTACGCCAACCTCCATACTCAGCAATCAAATGCATGGGACAGTCAAAGTGGGTAATGGTCACCAAGGGTTCAATGCCATACTTATGGCACTCCTTAAAGAGGTCTTCATAGAACTGTAGACCTGCTTCATTTGGCTCCAGTTCATCCCCTTTAGGGAAAATCCGAGACCAGGCAATGGACAAGCGATAGGTTTTAAAGCCCATTTCCCCAAAGAGCGCAATGTCTTCCTTGTAGCGATGGTACATATCAATGCCATCCTTAGCCGGATAAAAATAGCCCTCTTTAAAGTCGAACATCTTTTTCTGACCCGTAATAATGGCGTGACGATCAGGACCAATCGGTACCACATCCACATTGGCCAAGCCACGGCCATCTTCATTATAAGCTCCCTCACACTGGTTAGCAGCCGTCGCCCCACCCCAAAGAAAACCATCTGGAAATTGAAGTTTATCGGTCATCTCTCTACCTCACTTGATTTGATAGTTCTATTATATCCCTCTTTAACCCGAAAGTCTTACAACATCCTAGGAAAAACTGATACTATTCTAAGGTATCTAACACACTCATACAAGAAAACAGATCGGACGAATCCGATCTGTTAAAATGCATACTCTTTTGCCAAATATAATATTTGGCTTTCTTAAATCTAATAAATTCTGTTAAATATAGAAAAATTTTATTCGTTAGAATTATTCAATCATCTACTGAAACTTTCCGCCGTGAGAAAAGTGCTTGAAACACGATTGTTTCTGGCACTCGGGAGTTTTGAAACTTTAGGTTCAAAACTAAGTCATGGAACTTCCTGGATTGCTGAAATCATCCACTGGATAATTTCACCTAACGTCCGTACTCACCTAAGGAAAGTTTCAAAGAAGATTTTGTCTTTAATAAAAAAGACCGGATGGCTCCGATCTTTTCTATAGTTCATTTTCTCAAATTCTAATTTAAGAATAGCTAAGGTTGACGTTAAATGACCACGCCTCCTATTTCATACGATAAAAATCAATCACTAGACCTGCTGGACCACTTACTAGCAGGGATTCGGTTCCCCAATCAGTTACAGCTAGACCATTTAAAACCTGGATACCAAGATCATTCAACCGTTGGTAGTTCTGCTCTACATCCTCAACTTCAACGTGAAGAATGATTCCTGACTGGAAATTTTCCAAAGGTATCAAATGGTTTTGGGATAACATGAGACAGTGACTGCCAATCGTGAACTGAGCAAAACTGTCGTCAACATAATCGGCTTTTTTATCAAAAATACGCTCCAAGTCGGCACATACTTGGGTAACATTTGAAACGATGATATCTAATTGATTTAAATTCATTTACTATCCTCCAGAAAAAGACCGGATTGCTCCGATCTTTTCAAGTTCTGCTCTAAGAAAATCAAAGTATAAACAAGGCATCGAACCGCAGACAGTACTGGAGTACGGCAAGGTGAAGATAACGCAGTTTACATTTGATTTTCGACGAGCAGGATTATTTGATTGCGCGTGATTGCAACCCTTCTTCTTCCAAGAAGAGGCGGAATGGTACAAGCTCTTCAGCTTCGTATTTTTCCTTGAAGGCTTTGATTGCTTCTTCTGAGTGTTGTTTTGGATCCAACTCAAGTACTTCTACTGGAAGTGGACGATGTGGAGTGATGTGAGCATCGATCACAACAGTTTTACCTTCTTTGTTCAATTTAACAGCTTCTGCAACAACTGCATCGATGTCTTCGATACGGTCAACTGTAAATCCTACAGCACCTTGCGCTTCAGCGATTTTCGCATAGTCAGCATTAGGGAAGTCACAACCAAACAAGTGTTTGTTTGTGTCTTCGTATTTGTCCTTGATGAAGGCATATTTACCATTTGAGAAGACAACATTGATAACTGGAAGGTCGTATTGAACGTTTGTGATCACGTCTGGGTAGCACATGTTGAATGCACCGTCACCCATGATGTTCCATACTTGGCGATCTGGATTGTCTTTCTTAGCAGCGATACCACCAGGAAGGGCAATACCCATTGTCGCAAAGAGTGGAGATGTACGCCACATGTTCTTAGGTGTCATGTGAAGGTGACGAGTAGATGTTTGAGTAGTGTCACCTACGTCGATTGAGTAGATAGCGTCTTGATCAGCATGTTTGTTGATTGCATTGTAAACTTGATACAATTGCAATTCACCCTCAGTTTTACCTTCGAGTTTGTTCATGTAATCACGCCAGTTTTGGTTGTTCTTCACGTTTGCACGCCACCATGGAGTAGACTCAACTGGGTTCACTTTGTCAAGGATAGCTTTCGCTGCTTGACCTGCGTCACCAAGGATTGAAGCGTCAAGGGCGTGACGTTTGCCAAGTTTGTAAGGGTCAATATCCACTTGGATGAATTTTTCAGTATTCTTGAATGCTTCGTAAACTTCAGCAAATGGGAAGTTTGAACCAAGGAAAAGAACTGTGTCTGCTTCAAAGACCACTTCGTTGGCTGGTTTCCAACCAACACGGTAAGCAGAACCTGTCAATCCTTCGTAGTTCCATTCAAAGGCTTCAAAGTTTTTACCAGTTGTGATGATTGGTGCTTTGATTTTACGTGACAATTCAGTAATCACTTCACCAGCTTTAACACCACCGTAACCAGCGTAGATCACTGGACGTTCAGCATTGTTCAAGATTTCAACAGCTTTGTCGATTTCAAATTCGTTCAAAGCTGGAGCGATGAATGAACGCTCATATGAACCTGATCCATAGTATGAGTTTTCGTCGATTTCTTGGAAACCGAAGTTTACTGGGATTTCAACAACAGCTGGGCCTTTTTTAGAAACGGCAGCACGGCAAGCTTCGTCAATCACTTTTGGCAATTGCTCAGCGTAAGCTACACGTTTGTTGTAAACAGCGATACCGTTGTACATTGGGTTTTGGTTCAATTCTTGGAAGGCATCCATGTTCAATTCGTTAACTGGACGTGATCCAAGGATAGCAAGGAATGGAGTGTTATCCATAGCTGCATCGTAAACACCGTTGATCAAGTGAGTTGCACCAGGTCCACCTGAACCAACTGCAACACCGATAGATCCGCCAAATTTAGCTTGCATAACCGCTGCAAGAGCACCTGTTTCTTCGTGGCGAACTTGCAAGAAACGGATATCTTTGTCTTCAGCCAAAGCGTCCATTAATGAGCTAAGTGTTCCTGATGGGATACCGTAGATAGTATCTACGCCCCATGTTTTCAATACGTTGAGCATTGCTGCAGATGCAGTAATTTTCCCTTGAGTCATAATGATAACTCTCCTTCAATAAAATAATTGTCAGTCTTTGAACTGAATTCGACAAAGAGTGAAAACGTTTCAAATAACTTTACTATATCAATTTATCACGTTTTATTGCCCTTGTATAAGAATATGCTCACTAAACACCTGGAACTATTACATAACACAAAGCAAAAATCTGTTCTGTTTCTGCCAACTATTTTATAACAGAAGTCAAAAACCGAATAAGGACAAGGTTTTTGTTAGTTGTAGAATTAGTACAAAATAGAATGTTTTGCCAAACTGTTTTATAGAAGACATAAAAAATCCTAGCTGGAAAATCATTTTCCTTGCTAGGATGGGTTATATTTCGCTTTGAAGAGCCTTACTCAAGATCCTGTATCCTTCAATTGTTAAATGAAGACCATCTGTTGTATAAGCCGGTTTGAGCTGACCATCCTCTCCAAGAAAATGGGCAAAAACATTGATAAATTCAACATTTATCATCCCTTGGGCCAATTCGTGGTAGGCCTGGTTCAAGGTCTGAATCTTCTGATTGGTCCGGATATAAACTGTCCCCTTGTAGGGCTCTCCCTCATTCACAGGAAGAACCGAAAGGAGTTTGATTTGCGCCAAAGGCAAGAGTCGTACCATCTCCTGCAGTATGATGCTCATGTTATCAATGGTTTCCGACAGGGGCATTTCCTTGCCAATGTCATTAGTTCCGATCAGTAAAAAAACCTTATCCACTGCTTGACCGAAAATATGGGCATCTAGATTCTCTCTTAAGAGGTCTGTCTTGTAGCCTCTAATCCCCCGGTTCACCATATACTGATCCGTCAACAACAACTCTTGAAGGGGATAGTATTCGATGATAGAGTCTCCTATAAAAAGAATATCGGGTTCCCTCAAAGGATTTTGATTCAGTTCTCGGTAATTCTTCTGTATTTTTACCTGTTCTTTTAACAGCCAGGTCTCCAATAATTGTACAGCCATAAAGACTCCTTTCGATTCGTATAGTAGAAACTGTGCAAGGTAGGATAAGGTCCTAGTCGAAGCTGAGCCTTCCATCCAAGTAAGCTTCGATGACTTCGTAGACCCCATGATTCTGATGAGAAGGCGCCGTAAAGCGGGCTGCTTGTCGCGCATGGAGATCCGCATTTTCCATTGCATAGGAATGAGTCGCTAACTCAAGCATCTCGACATCGTTTTGGCTATCGCCAAATGCCATCAGATGCCCACCATCCACGCCCCAGCGTTCTTCTAAGAATTGAATGGCTGTAGCCTTATTGACACCCGGTTGCAGAATATCAATGGCTCCATAGCCACTAGCTGCTGGAAGCAGGCGCTCTCCAAACTTTTCTCGTAACTCCTGCACAAAGGCTTCGACTTTTTCAGTCTCCGTGACGACACTTAGCTTCAAAACTTGCTCGCCATGTTCATGGGTCAAATCATCCACAAAGCACATCCGTTTGTAAAAAGCAGCCGCTAACTCAGGCGTCATCAATTGCTCTAAAAGAGGAAACTCTGTTCTTTTCTTAGCATAGCCTCCCGATAAGCTACTAACGACCAGATGGAGTTCTTCTTCTCGGCCTTCTAGATACTGCAAGACCTCCTGCACCAGCTCTTCCGGCCAGCTACACTCTCGGATGAGCTTTCCCTTCTCTAATATCCGTGCCCCATTGGCCAGCACCAAGGTGACGCGATCTTTCAAGTCTCCCAATACATGAGCCATACGGCTATAGCCGTTCCCTGTCGCAATGACAAAGGGAATCCCTCTTTGGTCTAGCTGATCCAAAATACGGCTCAAGCGCTCATGGTCTACTTCTCCTTGCTCGTCCATCAGAGTGCCATCCATATCTGTCGCAATCATTTGTAGCATACTGCCACCTCTTTCCATCTTTCCCCTATTATACACCATTCCCTCATCATTTTGGAGACTTCTCTCCCTTAAATCGCCCCTCTCCTCCTTCCTTAAAATTTAAGAAATTCCATCGAATCCTCTTTAATTTTTGGTCCAATTTTATTATAATATAGATAGTAGATTTTCCCTGTATGAAGTAACTAGCAGACCCTTTCACACACCTGGTAAAAACGTCTGCTACTCCCGAAAAAGATCTAAGAGGTAGGCATGAACACAAAGACTTTATACCGCCAAACATCCTTTACCAATAGCGATTTCCCTTTTTCAATCAAACAGATTAGCACCCAAAATGGACAGCCAGATATCTTATTTCACTGGCACACCGATATTGAGATTATTTATGTCAATGAAGGGACTGCTCAGTTCCATATCGACTATGAATATTTTAATAGTCAGCCTGGTGATATTATTTTGATCCGCCCCAATGCCCTCCACTCCATCCACCCCATCCAGAGTTCTTCTCATACTATGGATGTCCTGCATTTTAATCTGGACCTGATTGGGATTACCCATAAAAATATCGCCACTCTAAAATATTTACAACCCCTCTACAATGGGGATTTTGAATTCGTCCGACGCATTCAAGCCCAATCACCCGGTTACGAAGAAATCAAACAGAGCCTCTTAACCTGTATGGCAAACGGAAGAGAACAAGGCCCCTTCTATGAACTCCGACTTAAATCCCAGCTCAATGAACTCCTCTATCTCCTCTTCTCCCATAACTATATCGTCGAGAAGAAGTTCTCAACGGACGCTTACCGGAGAGAAGAAAAAATCCGTTTGGTCCTCGACCATATTTCAAACCATTACCAAGAGGAGCTCATGATCGAGCATTTGGCAGAGCTGTGCCATTTTAGCCCGACCCACTTCATGAATTTCTTTAAGAAACAATTAGGGCTCTCTTGCATGGAGTATATCATTCAATATCGACTGAAAAAAGCAGCCCATCTCCTCCAGCATTCCGATCAGGCAATCATTGATATCGCGAGCCAATCCGGCTTCAACAACCTCTCAAACTTTAATCGCCAGTTCAAGAAATACTATCAGGTTACTCCAAGCCAATACCGAAAAGCTTGTCTTTAACCAATAGAACAAATAATAAAAGCACATGAAACACAAGTGAAGTTTGCGTTTTATGTGCTTTTAATGTTTTTCAACAGAAGATCTGATACAACCTAGCAACCTTCCTCTTTATCACTCAACATTCTATTTAAAGACCATTTCCCTGTTTTTTCATATTGTACAATTAATTCTTGGGAAGTTCGAGTGATTTCCGAAGGAAAATAGAGGCTTTTTAATGTATTGACCGCATTCTTCGTTACTGCTGCTCCCTGCTTTATCTGATAATCAAAGACGATTTTCCCGTCAACATAGCGACTGTCAAAATGATAATTATCATTTACTGCACCAGATGCTGCAACTAGCTCAATATCATGACTCGAAATCATATACAAGCAATCGTGTCTCGATAGCCAGCGGACAATCCCTAAGCCAGACCCAATTCGCTCAATGGTATTGGTTCCCTTAAAGAGTTCATCAATAAAGAAATAATGAAAACCTGACTTTTCCAGACTCTCAATCATTCGGAGAATTGTTTTACTCTCTGTAATAAAATAACTATCTCCAACCTCGATATCATCGCTGACATCCATAGAGGTCATGACATGTCCATAAGAAAGCTCCAAACTGTCACCATAAGCGAAGCCCAAGCCCTGCGCTAAAATACAGTTAATGGCTACCATTTTCAAATAAGTGGATTTTCCGGAGGCATTATCTCCACTGATCACCATATTTTTTTCAAAAGTGACGTCATTAGCAACCGGATCCGCTAGTAAAGGATGGTAGATCCCCTTTCCTTTAATCCCAGCTTCTTCCTTAAAATTGGGATGACAAACCAAATTACCATCACGCTTATGGCGTAGAAGGCTGATGGCTACTTCCAATTCCCCCAAAAGATTGATTGTTCCCTGAGCTTCTATCTGATGAGTCCTCACTTGCTGGTAGATATAGATTTGGGCAATCTGCGGAATTAAGAAAAGAAAATTAAGATAAATCAGGATAATTTCCATCTCGGAGCTTCCTGTTGGACTTTGTAAGATGCTGGAAATGACTTTCGTCTTCTTAAATGGTTGGACAGCCTGTTTGAAGGCTTCTTGTTTTGGTAGCGCTAGACGGCTCAGCTTTTCCGCTGAAGCAAAGATGCGAACCAGGTAACTAACTTGATCCAAGCGCATTTTATTCGACCAATTCCGAATGCTCGAAAAAATGATATTAAACGTCACACTCGCTATCAAGACTGACATGGCTTGAATTTGAAAAAACGGAAGAAAGAAAAGAGAGAGGACTGGCAAACACGCTAAAAAAAGATAGAGAGAAAGATAGATCCTCGAATCTTGCTTCCCTGGATTCGCCACAATACTTCTAGCCATATTGTGGTTCTTTTTTCCTAACTGGTTCATAACAACCTGAACCTTCAGACGAAGATCCGGGTGATGTTCAAAGAAATCTTCTAACTCCTGCAAAGATGCATCTGGTTGAAAGTTTATCAAACGCATCTTCTGATACAAGGCCTCAGCCCCTATACTAGACTGTGTATAGTTTAGCTGATCAAAGACTCTATGCATGTCTAAATCATGCCAAGTTTGACCATCTACTTGACTATCCGTTGGCTGGAGTGTAGATGCCAAAAGCATCGTTTCCACTAAACTCTCTTCACTATCATTTTTTATAAAAAAAGGTTTTCCCTCCCAAGCCTTGGCTAATTTTTTTCTCAGACGAATCGTTGATATCCAATTTGTTAGAACCATAATGATGATCAGTCCAACAAATCCAATTGGTAACCATCCAAGTTTATCCATTCCTACATTCGCCCCTTCCTACTGCCAATTCAGATTCACACGTTCCTTCACTTCTTGATAGGCTGTATCAACACGCGCCTTTGTTTCATCATCCAATTGGTCCCGATACTTGCCTCCTTCAATCCAGTCCTCCAAGATATAGGTCTGGAAATGATAGAGTTCATAGCCTTCAGGAGAATAACTGTCCTTTGGAGTCCGGCTGACCCAAGTAGGATGAGCTGTAGCCGTTTTAATCCGTGTCTTGCGCCCTACCTTCTCAATGGTTATATCCATCAGGACACCCCGTTCGGTCCATTGCGCATTGTCTATCCCTTCCATGGTTTCCATGCGCTGGTTGGAAAGGAAATTCCCCATAGAATAAACAATCAATTTCTGTTGCCCATCCTTATCCACAATCTCAGCAGGCTGGACGACATGAGGATGACCACCCAAGACGATATCCGCCCCCCAAGAAATCATCTTATGGTATAGCTCCTTTTGTTCCTCTGTCGGTTCTAACTCATATTCATTCCCCATCTGAGGCATGACAATGGTCATGTCTGCTTCCATCTCAGCTTTTTGGATTTCTTGACGCATCCGCTCCTCATTGAGATCCGATAGACGGTTGTCATAGTCCTCTTGTTCTAGATTATATTCCATCCCATTAAACCCGTAGGAGTAGGCCAAGATCGCAATCTTGATTCCATTTACCTCCTTGATCAGGATAGGGGCTTGATCTCTCGTCTCATGTGGGTAGACACCAATCGTTTGGATCCCCGCGTCTTCAAAGGCCTTGGCAGTCGAAAACAGCCCTTCCAAGCCAGAATCGAGGATATGGTTATGTCCCAGATCCATCACCTGATAACCTGCCTCCTTAATCGAAGCAACTACCTCCCCAGGGGCATTGAAAATCGGATAGCCCGAAAGCCCATAATCCGAATTAATGGTCCCTTCAAAATCCCCCAAGACCAGATCCCCTTGCTTCAACCATTCCTGAGCATAGTGATAATTCTCAGAAAAATCATAGCTTCCATCTTCCTTGGCGGCACTCATATAAATCAAGTCATGATAGAGTTGATCTCCATTTGCCATGATCCGAGCCGTATGAGGTAACTGATCCGGATGAACTTCTTCTTGCTTTTCAACGACTTCCGGCATTTCTAGCGCTGTAATGGGAAAACCATTCCATTTTTGAACCCACAAGACCAGATTTGCTGCCGCAAATACTGTAATCAGCAAACCATAGACAAACTGTTCGTTGGTCAGGCGAAAAGCGGTCACCTTTCCCAAGCCAATATCAAGCCAGTCGTTGAGCATCCTGAGGATATCTTTCCCAAGCTCGCTCCATCTCTTTAAGAGATCCTTCCAATTCTTCATCATCTTCTCTTCCTATTTCTCTTGCACTTGTCAAAGGCCTCTCCCTAGCATCTTGATGGTACCTTTTACATTCTCACACTTCTCTAACATTCCAACTTTCTCATCTCAGGTTTATACAATGAGCCACTAAAACCACATCAAACCTAGTATTCATTGAAATGCTTTCTCTTCATTGTATCACAAATTTTAAGAAGAGAAAAAAGAGAGCAGGACAGAAGCGCCATTGTTTAGAAACGCTTCATCGTCCTGCTCCTGCACAGTTGATTAATTCATGTAAATGATCAATCATCACTTCTTATCGTTTGATTTGGACAAGCTAATCGCAACCATGACAAGACTTAGGAAAAAGGCCGAAAGCAACCCTTTTGTCGTCCGATTCATAAAAGGTTGATGGAATACAAAATGATTATAGGCAGTAAATCCTAATCCAATCAGAGTTACCATAGCCGAAAGTGAAAAAATTGTTAACCACAAATTTCTATTTTTCATCATAAACTCCGTTTTTCGATTTAATAGAAAGGCCCTCTTATTTCAAAGCCTTTAACAAATAACCATAACCTTCTTGCTCCATTTCCTCTTTTGGAATAAAGCGCAGAGAGGCCGAATTGATGCAATAGCGAAGGCCACCTTGGTCTTTGGGTCCATCGGTGAAGACATGGCCTAGATGGGCATTGCCTGAGCGGGAACGAACTTCGATCCGCTCCATTCCGTGGCTATGATCCTGGTAATAGTGGATGACATCTTTGGCAATAGGACGGGAGAAACTTGGCCAGCCACAGCCAGACGCAAACTTATCCTTGGCAAAGAAGAGAGGCTCCCCAGTCGTAATATCCACATAGATTCCCTCTTCAAAGGTCTGATCATAGGCATTGTGGAAAGGACGTTCCGTCGCACTCTCTTGAGTGACTTGGTACTGCTCTGCTGTCAGTTTCGCTTTTAAGGTTTCTTGATCTGGCTTCTGATAAGCTGCCGGATCAATCAAGGGTTGGGCTGCATCCGTCACATCGATATGGCAATAACCCCCAGGATTCTTCTTGAGGTAGTCTTGGTGGTAGTCCTCAGCCAGGATGTAGTGACGCAAGGACTCTAACTCCACCGCGATCTTGCGCCCCAGTTGCTCTTCTTGCTCCGCAAACACTTGGGCGATGACCTGACGATCTGCCTCATCTAGGTAATAAACACCGGTTCGGTATTGGCGGCCTCTATCATTTCCCTGCTTGTTAACGGACAAGGGATCAATCACACGGAAAAAGTAGAGCAGAATCGCTCGTAGAGTAATCTTGTCTGGATCATAGACGACTTGTACAGTCTCTGCATGATCCGTTTCCTTGATCAATTGGTAATTGGTCGTTTCTACCTGGCCATTGGCATAGCCCACCGTCGTCTTTTCTATACCGGGGATCCGAGAGAAATACTCCTCTAAGCCCCAAAAACAGCCACCTGCTAGATAAATCTCTGCCATCTTTTTTCCTCGCTTCCTGCATTCCCTAAGAGGAACGCTTAACATCTATTAGCTCCATCATAATCCAAGAGCCTCAGATTTTCAAGGATTCTGCATCAAAAATCCCTTCTACTATACTAGTAAAAGGGATAAAGGCACTCCCACTTATTTTTCAAATAAGAAAAAGAGCGAATAAGCAAGATTTCGTAGAGACACTAAAAACTGATGGAAAAAATCATGCATGAGAGACATGTCCCACACATCCTTTGAATATCTGTGGATAAACACAAAGCTAGCATCAACTACAAAACCACCGTCGGTCCGTAGACCTGTAACTGAGGCTTCACAACCTCGTAATGCCAGTGATCATAAGCTCGCCAAGATTGAAAGGTTTCTTCGTTCAATGCTAGCCCACCCAGACCAATCAATAGACTGGCGGCCTGATAAAACTTCTCCAACTCGATCAACAGGCGATTGTCTATCCTTTGAGCCTTCAATAAAACTTTCAACATCTGATCTAGATTTTCTTTAAATCGAAAGGCATCAGGATTGGCTTTGCATTCCCTAGAAAAGGCTGTTTGGAGAGTTTCAATCTTCGTTCTCGCCTCTTGAATCACATCCCTTTCTCCCATCGAAATCACCTTCCTTTTCACCTCCATTGTACACCTTTTTCTCTCTATAAAAATGGAAAATCTCTAAAACTAGGAACAGAATGTTGTCTCTGGATAAGAAACTATAAAAAATTCCCCAAGTTTCCACTCGAGGAAGTTCTTTTCAAAAAATTAGTCAATGTAGTGCAATTTTCCACGGAAGTCTTCTAGGCTTTGGTAGCCTTTTTCTTCCATGATGGCTTTGAGTTCTGCAGTGATGCGGTCAAAAGCCCCCACTCCTTCTTTATGAAGCGTGGTTCCGATTTGTACCATACTCGCGCCACAAAGGATATGTTCAAAGGCATCGCGACCAGTCAAGACGCCCCCAGTCCCCACAATCTGAATTTCTGGATTCAGCCGTTGGTAAAAGGCATGGACATTGGCCAGAGCCGTTGGTTTGATGTATTCGCCACCAATCCCACCAAAGCCGTTCTTCGGACGGATCACAACGGATTCATCCTCGATGTAAAGGCCATTACCGATTGAGTTGACGCAGTTGACAAACTTGAGCGGGTATTTGTTAAAGATTGCTGCCGCTTGGTCGAAATTAACGATATCAAAATAAGGTGGCAACTTGATGCCAAGAGGTTTGGTGAAATAGGCGAAGACCTCTGACAAGATCCGATCCGTCGTCTCAAAATCATAAGCGATCTGAGGTTTTCCTGGGACATTGGGGCAGGAAAGGTTCAATTCAGTCAAACCTTTAAAATCACTTTCTTGCACCTTTTTCAAGATGGTATGGGTTTCCTCAGGAGACATGCCGACAAGAGATAGGAAGAAAGTCCGATCGGGATCTGTTTCTTGCAACTCCAATAGGTAATTCAAATAATAGTCCAAGCCTTGGTTAGGTAGCCCCATCGAATTGATTGAGCCCAGTGGGACATCTTGGTAGCGTGGCTCTGGATTTCCAGCACGGAACTCCAGGGTAGCTGTCTTGGTCACAAAGGTCCCAGCAGCGGAATTCTTCACTTCCTCTAATTCCTCAGTGATCATACAGGCCACACCTGCCGCATTCATCAGGCAGTTGTCAAATTCAAAACCAGCAATTTGCGTCTTTGTCGATACCATCTTCTTCTCCTTGAAATGAATTCTTACAGCCATTATAGCACGAAAAGGAGGATTCATGACTAGAAAACCAAAAAAGAGCAAGAAACGTACGGAAATAGAAAAAATTACCATAAATGTTATCCATTTATTTTCTATATAGAGGGGAAAAATCAGACATTTTTCCAATCCTATCGTCCTTTCGCATCCATTTTTTCCCACTTCATAGGCAGTTGTGAAAATTTTCAGAAAATTCAACTTTTTTCTTTACAAGTCAAAAAAAGTCTGCTATAATTATCGACGTAATAAAACATGACATTGCTTTCAGCAGTGCCTCCATATACCAGTAAGTTCGCTAACCTGCTGGAATTCGTTTCAATGAAAAAAGGAGAAACATGATGACAACTGCAAAAGAATATATCCAAAGCACTTTCGAAACCGTAAAAGCTCGCAACGGCCATGAAGCGGAATTCCTTCAAGCTGTTGAAGAGTTCCTTAGCACTTTGGAACCTGTATTTGAAAAACATCCAGAATATATCGAAGAAAACATCTTGGCACGTATCACTGAGCCTGAGCGCGTGATTAGCTTCCGTGTTCCTTGGGTTGACCGTGATGGAAAGGTTCAAGTTAACCGTGGTTACCGTGTTCAATTTAACTCAGCTGTTGGACCATATAAAGGCGGACTTCGTTTCCACCCAACAGTTAACCAAGGGATTTTGAAATTCCTCGGCTTCGAACAAATCTTCAAAAACGTTTTGACTGGTCTTCCTATCGGTGGTGGTAAAGGTGGATCTGACTTCGATCCTAAAGGGAAAACAGATGCTGAAGTGATGCGTTTCTGCCAAAGCTTCATGACTGAATTGCAAAAACACATCGGTCCTTCTCTTGATGTCCCAGCTGGTGATATCGGGGTTGGTGGACGTGAGATTGGTTACCTTTACGGACAATACAAACGTCTTCGCCAATTTGATGCCGGTGTCTTGACTGGTAAACCTCTTGGTTTCGGTGGTAGCTTGATCCGTCCAGAAGCAACTGGTTATGGTTTGGTTTACTATACGGAAGAAATGCTCAAGGCCAACGGCGACAGCTTTGCTGGTAAGAAAGTCGTAATCTCAGGTTCTGGTAACGTTGCCCAATACGCTCTTCAAAAAGCAACTGAACTTGGTGCAACTGTTATCTCTGTATCTGACTCAAATGGTTACGTGATCGACGAAAACGGTATTGACTTCAACCTTCTTACAGACGTCAAAGAAAAACGCCGTGCTCGTTTGACTGAGTATGCTGCTGAAAAACCAACTGCTACTTACTACGAAGGATCTGTATGGACTTACGCTGGTAACTATGATATCGCTCTTCCATGTGCAACTCAAAACGAGATCAACGGTGAAGCAGCGAAACGCTTGGTTGCTCAAGGGGTAAAAGTTGTTTCTGAAGGAGCCAACATGCCTAGCGACCTTGATGCGATCAAAGTCTACAAAGAAAACGGCATCCTTTACGGACCTGCTAAAGCTGCCAATGCTGGTGGGGTTGCTGTATCTGCTCTTGAAATGAGCCAAAACAGCCTCCGCCTTTCATGGACA
This sequence comes from Streptococcus sp. DFI.7.26, assembly GCF_022240605.1. Taxonomy (NCBI): domain Bacteria; kingdom Bacillati; phylum Bacillota; class Bacilli; order Lactobacillales; family Streptococcaceae; genus Streptococcus; species Streptococcus sp. DFI.7.26. The sequence continues at coordinate 381,426 of NZ_JAKOGN010000002.1, forward strand.
CGTGAAGAAGTGGATGGACGCTTGAAAGACATCATGACCAATATCTTTAACACTGCTAAAACAACTGCAGAAACCTACGGTCTTGGTAAAGATTACCTTGCGGGTGCTAATATCGCAGCCTTTGAAAATGTCGCAAATGCGATGATTGCCCAAGGTCTTGTTTAATTTGATTCTTTTGCCACACCTCTGAAGCCTTTGGTTTCGGAGGTGTTTCTCTTGATAAAAAAAGAAGATTGGAAAAACCAAATCTTCTTTTATTTTATAAATCATCCAGGGCATCTTTAACCTTATCAAAGAAGCCTTTTTTCTTTGGGTTGACCTTCAAATCACTTGCTTCCGCAAATGCACGAAGGGCTTCTTTTTGCTTGTCATTTAGACCTGTTGGTGTCACCACATTAACAGATACATATTGATCTCCTACAGAGCCTCCACGCAAGCTTGGTGCTCCTTTACCGCGGAGGCGGAATTTCTTACCTGTCTGGGTTCCTTCAGGGATGACCAAGTCAACATCGCCGTGAACCGTTGGAACATGGACCGTATCCCCAAGAGCAGCCTGAACAACGTTCAAGTTCAATTTATAGTAGATGGTTGATCCATCACGCTCAAATTTGTCGCTCGGCTCAACGTTGACCACCACGTAGAGATCTCCGTATGGCCCTCCATTAAATCCAGCTTCTCCTTGACCAGAGAGGCGGATTTGTTGACCTGTTTCAACCCCAGCAGGGATTTTCACATTGACACTGTGGGCTTGCTTCTCGTGACCAGTCCCATGACAGGTTGTACAAGGATCTTTAATTTCTTTACCACGTCCATGACAGACATCACAGGTGATTTGACGGCGCATCATCCCAAGCGGGGTTTGCGTATCCACATTGATAACCCCAGAACCATGACAGCGTCCACAAGTTACTGGGCTTGTTCCTGGTTTAGCTCCAGTGCCATCACATGTCCGACAGCTGGCTTCCCGATGGTACTTCACTTCCTTCTCAGTTCCAAAGATGGCTTCTTCAAACTTGAGGTTTACGCGGTACTGAAGATCATCTCCCTGACGTGGAGCATTCGGATTACGGCTCGTACCACCACCTCCAAAGAAGCTTGAGAAAATGTCTTCAAAGCCACCAAAGCCAGTGCCATCAAAACCACCGAAACCACCAGCTCCACCACCAAAGCCGCCAAAACCACCGTTGGCTCCTGCAGCACCGTATTGGTCATAGGCTGCCCGCTTTTGTTCGTCGCTCAAAGTCTCATAAGCTTCTTGAACTTCCTTGTACTTTTCCTCAGCACCAGGCTCCTTGTTGATATCTGGGTGATATTTTTTAGATAATTTCCGATAGGCTTTCTTGATCTCATCCTGAGACGCATTCTTTGAAACGCCCAAACGGTCATAAAATTCAGTATTGTTCATACAAGATACTAAGAGCGAACAGAAAGCGACTGAAATTTAGGAAACCGACAAGAAATCCTGATTTCTTAGGCGGTTTATCTAATTTCCAAGCTTTCCGCTCGGGTTCAATTCCCCGAACACTCTTTGTTCCTTTCTATAATTTATAAGTAAATCTTTAGAGGATGTTTTCTATACTTCGCTTCACTTGTTCAAATTCTTGGTCTGATAGAGTAAATATCAAATCCTCTTCAGCGTACTCGTTCTGTTCTTTAAAATAGTTATCCGTATTCTCTGCCAACCCTAAACTTAGAATCACTTTCCTTGCAAACTCTTGATGCGCAAAACCAATAGTCGTAATGATTTGTTTATCTTGCACAAGAACTTTCGGTTGGAAATTTTCACGTGGAAGAAATTCAAAATAGTCAAAGAAGTTTTGCCAAATTCCACCTGTAAATTTCGTATCCTTCAACAAGCCTGCTTTCGCCAATAAAAGAGGCGCTGAAGAAATGGCGGCAATGAGGATATCTTGCTCACCAAGGTTCCTCAAGAACGAAATCAATTTCTCATCCTGTAGGGCAGGTCCTATGTTTACCATTCCTGGCAAAATCACACAAGAATACTCTTCTATACGGATCTGATCTAGTGTTTTGGTCGGTTGACAGGGCAAACCATCCTCAGAGACCACTATCGAATGATCTGAAGCGACATAATCAATCGTGACGTCAAAAGACAGAGCTAAAGTACTTGTTAAAGCGGTTATCTCATAAAGAGAAAAATTAGGATAAATGATACAAAGTACTTTTTTCATACGCAACATCCTCTATTTTACCGAAAAACAGAGGCTGGGTTGCAACCTCTGGATTTCTTCCTATACTTACTAGTTTAAGTTTTAAAAATCAAACTAGTAATGCTGAATTGAGTTTCGGATTAAAGGAATCCTAAAATCTCGGAACCTTTCTTTATTTCAGGAGGTTCCGCTAAAACAATCCACTGGATTGTTTTACTTTTCAGTAAACTCTCCGTCTACGACGTCATCGCCTGCGTTTCCTGTTGCTTGTTCGCCTTCTGCTCCTGCTTGGGCTTGTTGTGCTGCTGCAGCTTGTTCGTAGAGTTTCACAGCAAGTCCTTGAGCTTTTTCGTTCAAGGCTTCAAGTTTTGCTTTCATTTCGTCCAAGTTGTTATCTTCTTGGGCTTTCTTAAGCTCATCAAGGGCAGCTTGTGCTGCATCACGTTCTGCATCGAAGCCTTTACCTTCAGTTTCTTTGATTGTCTTTTCAGTCGCAAAGATTGCTTGGTCTACTTCGTTACGAAGGTCTACTTCTTCTTTACGTTTTTTATCTGCTTCAGCGTTTGCTTCTGCATCTTTCATCATGCGATCGATTTCTTCGTCTGTCAAACCTGAGTTTGATTGGATAACAATTGTTTGTTCTTTTTGAGTTCCAAGGTCTTTGGCTTTAACAGATACGATACCGTTCTTGTCGATGTCAAATGTTACTTCGATTTGTGGGATACCACGAGGTGCAGCTGGGATATCTGTCAATTGGAAACGTCCAAGAGTCTTGTTATCTGCTGCCATTGGGCGTTCACCTTGAAGAACGTGGATATCAACGGCTGGTTGGTTGTCTGCTGCAGTTGAGAAGACTTGTGATTTAGATGTTGGAATAGTTGTGTTACGGTCGATCAATTTTGTGAAGACTCCACCCATTGTTTCGATACCAAGTGACAATGGTGTTACGTCAAGAAGGACAACGTCTTTCACATCACCAGTGATCACACCACCTTGGATCGCAGCACCCATGGCAACAACTTCATCAGGGTTCACTGATTTGTTTGGTTCTTTACCAGTTTCAGCCTTAACAGCTTCTACAACGGCTGGGATACGAGTTGAACCACCAACAAGGATGACTTCATCGATTTCTGACAAGCTCAAGCCTGCATCAGAAAGAGCTTGACGAACTGGAACTTTAGTACGTTCTACAAGATCACGAGTCAAATCGTCAAATTTGGCACGAGTCAAAGTCATTTCCAAGTGAAGAGGTCCAGCTTCACCAGCAGTGATGAATGGCAAGCTGATTTGTGTTGAAGTTACACCAGAAAGGTCTTTCTTCGCTTTTTCAGCTGCATCTTTCAAACGTTGAAGGGCCATCTTGTCTGTTGACAAGTCAATGCCGTTTTCTTTCTTGAATTCTGCAACCAAGTGGTCGATGATTTTTTGGTCAAAGTCGTCACCACCGAGTTTGTTATCCCCTGCAGTTGCCAATACATCAAAGACACCGTCGCCTAATTCAAGGATAGATACGTCAAATGTACCACCACCAAGGTCGAATACTAAGATTTTTTCTTCTTTATCTGTCTTGTCCAAACCGTAAGCAAGGGCTGCTGCAGTTGGTTCGTTGACGATACGTTCTACTTCAAGACCAGCGATTTTACCAGCGTCTTTAGTTGCTTGACGTTGAGCATCGTTAAAGTAAGCTGGAACTGTAATAACAGCCTTCGTTACTTTTTCACCAAGGTATTCTTCAGCGTAACCTTTCAAGTATTGAAGAATCATTGCTGAGATTTCTTGTGGAGTGTATTCTTTACCGTTGGCAGAAACCTTTTCAGAAGTACCCATCTTAGATTTGATAGAGATCACTGTATCTGGGTTTGTTACTGCTTGACGTTTTGCAGCGTCACCAACGATGATTTCACCGTTTTTGAATGACACTACAGATGGAGTTGTGCGGTTTCCTTCTGGGTTTGCGATGATTTTTGATTCAGTTCCTTCAAGAACTGCTACTGCTGAGTTTGTTGTACCTAAGTCAATACCGATAATTTTAGACATATGTTTTTCTCCTTGTTGATTTTTTCTTCTTTTTTTGATATTTCCCTTAAGTGGTGGGGACGTGAGCAACTCCCTTCGGGATTTCATCACTTATTTTTGAGCCTACTGTCTCAAAAATCCCCTGTTTCAGTAGCACAAGCTACTGAAACTTTCACTACGGCGGGAAATATCTTCCTTGCAAGCCTCCGGCTTGCATCTTATCTTTCTTTCATAGTTTAGTGTCGTTTCGGACAAGGTATCCTAGTTGTAAACAACTACCATAGCCGGTCTTAGGATGCGGTCATGGAGTTTGTAGCCTTTTTGGAAGACTTGTGCGATGGTGTCTGCTGGATGTTCATCATCTGCAGGCAAGGTTTGGATAGCCATGTGGTAGTTATGGTCAAAGGCTCCGTCCGCTGGAATTTCTTCAATTCCTTCTTCTTTCAGAGCATGTACCAAACTTTCTTGGACCATTTCCAAGCCCTTCTTCACATCATCTGTCAATCCTTCGACGGCAAGGGCACGTTCGAGGTTGTCAAGTGATGGTAAGATTGCTTTTGCCAAATCTTGGCTACGGTATTTTTGTAATTGTTGACGTTCTTCATTGGCACGGCGCTGAATGTTTTGCATTTCTGCATGAGCACGAAGGTATTTATTTTCAAATTCCTCGGCACGCGCTTGTGCTTCTTCTAACTCAGAAGGTTGGTTGGACTCCTCCACAACTTCTTCAGTAGCTTTGGCAATTTCCTCTTCTTTCACGTCTTCTTTTTTAATATCTTCTGTCAAGGCATACACCCCTTTCATTTGGTCTTAATTTACTTCATAATGGTTGCTGTTGAGGTAACGGTAGTAATCCGTTAACTTCATGACCAACACTCGGCCGATAACATTGACCAGACTAATCACACGCCTGTAATCCATCTCTACGGGACCGATTACATGCATGAGGGCCATCCCACGATAAGGAACCAAGAACTTGTGACTAATCACCGTCACATTTTTCAAGGCCTTTTCTTGGGATTCCGCAACCAGGATCTGGGTCATTTGGTCTTCTGGCATTCCCCCTCGTAACTCCAAGGCTACGTGTTGGGGATTATCTAAGAACTGATAGGTCTGAAGATCGGCATAACTCAAAGATGAAACCTTTCCTTCTACAAAGACCAGTTCTTGAAACAGTTGCGAGAAGACGTAATCGAATAGATCCAAGACATTGTCTGTCGTTTTGAAGTAGCGCTGTACAATCTGTGGAATCTCCGTCCGCAAGCGGTAGTGGATATCCAAGACCGTATTTCCAATGAAGCGTTCTTGAACCAGCTGATGGAAGATTTCCAAGTCACTGGTTAAGAAATTCTTTGGAATGGCAAATTGTACGGTGACAGGCTTTGATTCATCCAAGGTCAACACCGCTAAGGCATCGTGGTTGGATAATGGAACAATCTCAAAACCCGTCAAGCGCTGCCGTGTCGGCTCCACATCCTGAATCACTGCGGTGTAGCCCGTCATCTGGGCTAATAACTTGGCCGTAGCATCCAAGATATCATCTAACTTAAAGGCTTCGAAATCAAAGGCTTTCACCACCTGGTAGACATCTTGTTCATCAATCAACTCTAGATCGAGCGAGTTCTGAACGAAATATTGGAAACCAGCTCGGCTAGGCATTCGGCCACTCGAAGTATGGGCTTTCTCTAGCAACCCTTGCTTTTCGAGGGCAGCCATATCGTTTCGGATGGTCGCACTACTGGATTGAATGACATCTTGTAGCGCTTTTGAGCCGACCGGTTCGTGGGTCTTGGTAAAGATATCGACGACAAGATTGAGAATCTCATTTTGACGTTCTGTAACCATGACCTCACCTCTCTTTCGTATTTAGCACTCTAAACACTCAAGTGCTAAACCATGATTCTATTATACACTCTCTCAAAAGAAAGTCAAGAAAAAAATCCAAAAAATTAGCACTCTTTTTTAAAGAGTGCTAAAAATCATTCTTAAGACCGATACTAGGCCAAAAAAACTATAAACCTGCTTCTTTCAGCTTTTGAATGTATTCTTCTAAGACCAGTTGGTGCTTGACCATATACTGGGCATTTTCTACACCGACGTAGCGGAAGTGCCAGTTTTCATAGTCTACACCCGTGATCGCGTTTTTCCCTTCTGGATAACGGAGAACAAACCCATATTGTGGCGCCAAGGCAATAATTTGTTGTACTACCTCTTCGGACAGCCCATTTGGGGCACTCATATCAATTGCAAGACCCGTCTGGTGCTCACTAGCTCCTGGAACCTGTACCTGAGCTTGTGCCTGACGTTCTGCTTCTTCATGAGAAAGACCAGTAGCTTCCAACTGTGCTACCCGCTCATTGTAAAGCTCTGTTTGCTCCTCCACACTTCGATAACCGGAAATCAAGGACTCCTCAGGAGCAACTGCCCTTGCCGCCGCTAAAAATTGTTTGGTTTGTTCTGCAATCCGACTATCCACCTTGATTTCTTCAAGGTCGACTAACTGAGGATTCAGCTCGGCTAACTTGTTGTCTCGGTTGACCAGGACTAGGTTCCAATCCTTACTAGAAACTTGGGGAAGATCTGTTTTAGGTTTTTCTTCCTTTTTCTCAACCTTTTTTGGAATGCTTGTTTCTACTTTTTTATCTTCAACAGAGCCCATATGAAGCCATTGAGGTTTCAAATAGAAAATACCCACTCCTGCTCCAATTAGACAGATGCCTAAACAGCAGAGTACGATCCAGCTAACTTTCTTTTCTCTTTTCTTGGCAAGTTTATATTTAGTCATGATTTCCCTCTAACCATTTTGCTCCAACCTGGCGGTATGACAGATCTCCAACTGCTTCTAGTTTAAATTGGCCATCTTCATACTCAATAACAGTCACACTACCATTGTCCAAGACCAATTCTTTAAAGGCTTTTGGATCAATCAGGTAAATCAAGGTACTGATGGTCATCCCATGACTGACCACGATGGCATTCCCGCCACCCTTAGACTCGACATCCTTAGCAATTGCCGTAAAGCCATCCAAGATGCGGTCACGAAGGGTTTCCCAGGACTCTGCCCAGCCGGCTGTGTCCACTTCGACAATCCCTTCTGCCAACTCCATCAAGCTCAAATGATGGAAGTCATCAACCCGAAAGACACGTGGCAAAACGCCCAAAAAGAGTTCCCCGTCATAGGCTCCATCAAAACTTCCAAAGCACCATTCGCGGATGCGCTTATCATAATGGTAAGGAATCTTACCCGTTAACCCTAGTTCTTCTAGCACAATCCCCATGGTTTGAATGGTTCGACCGGAGTCGCTGGACACCGCTTGTTGGAACTGAATCCCGGCTTCACGTAGACCAATCCCCAATTCATGAATCCCTCGTTCGCCAGCTTCTGTCAAGGGACTATCAGACCAACCTTGGGCGCGACCAATGGTATTAAACATGGTTTTTCCATGACGGGCAATATACAATTTTGTCTTTGCCATTTTTATCCTCCTGCAATTGTTTTCTTCTTATATAAGCTATCTTATTTTTTCACACCAAGTTCTTCTGAGTGGGCTGCTAACCAGTTAGCACCCAGTTTGCGATAAGACTCATCTCCGATGGTCTGGATCGAGAAGTGTCCATTTTCGTATTCGACGAGGGTGACACTACCATTTTCAACCCTTGGATCCAGCTCAATCTCTGGATTCAAAATACACACAAAGGAACCGATGGTCATGCTGTGACTAACAACCAAGGCATTTCCACCACCCCTGGCTTCAACTTCCTTGGCAATCTCCTCAAAGCCATCTACAATCCGTTTTTTCAACACATCCCATGGTTCAGCCCAACCAGCTGTATCTACTTGGTAGATTCCATTCGCCAGTTCTTCCAGGGTAAGTTTCTTATAGTCTTCAATATCTAAAACTCGAGGAACGACTCCACGGAAAAGTTCCCCTCCGTAGGCACCATCAAAACTTCCAAAACACCATTCCCGGATCTTTTTGTTGAAAGTATAAGGAATCTGATCTGTGAGCCCAAGCTCGTCTAAAACAATTCCCATGGTTTGAATGGCGCGACCTGAATCGCTGGAAACAGCACGGACAAAGTCTAAACCAGATTCTCTCAAACCAACCCCCAATTCACGGATGCCTTCTTCTCCTTGAGCAGTTAAAGGTGTATCCGACCAACCTTGGGCACGACCTATCGTATTAAACATGGTTTTTCCATGCCGAATAATAAATAATCTTGTTTTCGCCATGTGATCTCCTTTTACGTCCTTCTATTATATCATTTTTTATAAGGAAACTGGCAGCGATGACCTCTCGATTCACCTTCACTTCTCCAGCCAACATTAAAAGCCCCGAACACGCGAAGTGCCCCAAGGCTTTCTTTTAATTTTTAAAACTATGAACTGGGGCCGGAATTTGACCACCACGGGCAATAAAGTCAGCTGACGAGGCCTTGTTGACCTTCATTACCGGAGCAGACCCAAGAAGTCCTCCGAGCTCTAACATATCACCTTCTTTTCCATAAGGAATGATCCGAACCGCTGTTGTCTTTTGGTTGATAACGCCGATAGCTGCTTCGTCGGCAATCATGGCCGCAATGGTCGAATCTGGAGTATCAGCTGGGATGGCAATCATATCCAAACCGACGGAACAGATAGCTGTCATGGCTTCCAATTTTTCCAGGTTGATATGACCGGATTGGACCGCGGCAATCATCCCCTCATCCTCTGAGACCGGAATGAAGGCACCTGACAAACCACCGACTTGATTACAAGCCATGATGCCACCTTTTTTTACTTGGTCATTAAGCAGGGCAAGGGCTGCGGTAGTTCCATGAGTTCCGACCACTTCAAGCCCCATGGCTTCAAGGACACGGGCAACCGAATCCCCAACAGCTGGCGTTGGAGCAAGAGACAAGTCGACAATTCCAAACTCAACACCGAGACGTTCACTAGCCATTTGACCGACTAATTGACCGACACGGGTAATCTTGAAGGCTGTCTTCTTGACTGTTTCAGCCAATACATCAAAGCTTGCTCCGGGAACTTTTTCAATGGCCCGTTGGACGACACCAGGTCCTGAAACCCCAACGTTGATGACGACATCGGCTTCACCGACACCGTGGAAGGCTCCCGCCATAAAGGGATTATCTTCTACCGCATTAGCAAAGACAACGAGTTTACCTGGTCCCATTGGATCTGCTTGGGAAGCTTCTTTAATGATGCGCCCCATGTCTCGGACAGCGGTCATATTGATCCCTGTCTTGGTCGATCCGATATTGACTGAAGAGCAGACAAAATCTGTCTCCGCAAGGGCACGAGGAATCGAATTAATGAGGATTTCATCCCCTTTTTGGTAGCCTTTTTGAACCAGAGCTGAGAAGCCACCGATAAAGTTAACCCCAACTTCCTTCGCTGCACGATCCAGCGCCTTGGCAAAGGGTACATAGTCTGTCGCATTGGTTGCGGCTCCGATAATAGAAATCGGAGTGACCGAAACCCGCTTATTCACAATGGGAATGCCAAGTTCTGCCGCAATCTCATCCCCAACAGCCACCAAATCTTTGGCCTTTGTCACAATCTTATTGTAGACTTTTTCTGCCGCCTTTTCGATATCCGGATCAATACAATCTAGAAGCGAAATCCCCATGGTGATAGTCCGAACATCGAAGTTCTGCTCCTCAATCATGGCAATGGTTTCTGTTACCTGTTTAATGTCCATAAATTCTCAACCCCTATCTTATAAATTGTGCATGGCATCAAAAATCGCTGCGCTTTGGATATTGATTTTCACATGAAGAGACTGACCGAATTCTTCTAACTCTGAACGAAGCTGGGTGAAATCTTTTTTCTCATCGGATGATACGACCGCCATCATGGTAAAGTATTCATCCAATACCGTTTGAGAGATATCATCGATATTGAGTCCTAATTCTGCCACTTTCGTTGCAACACCCGCTACGATTCCTTTTTGGTCTTTACCAACGACTGTAATAATTGCTTTCATTTCACTGCTCCATTCTATCTATTTGCTTCCATTGTAGCATAATCGCCTTAAAATCGCCCTTCTCAACTGGGAACGTTCGGATATTTTCCGCGTGTATAAAACAATAAAGAGGCTGGGACAAAAGTCCTAGCCTCTTTATTGTTTTTGGATTGTCGAGCAAGACGCAGTGGTTGAGTGGGCTCTACCACGCTGATTTCATCAGCTTTTACAGCCCTACTCAACTGTGCGGAGGTGAGACGACGAAATCGAATTCTAACGAATTACCGATTTCTGTCCCACTCTCTCTATTTTGACGATTCAGTTTCACCCTTTAAGAGCTCTTCCTTCACGCGCACGGTACTCTCATACTCGGCTCCAGCTAGACGGTCAAACGGAAAGCGACGACTGAGCAAGATGATGGCAAGGGTGAGGATCAGGTACAATAAGAGTACAAAGAAGAGCAATAAAATCATAGATAGAGTCAAAAGGGAATTGTCCGTCAAATCCTGATTCAAAAGCGAGATTAAATAGAACAGTCCTTGAGGAATCCAGTAGAAATAGCCTACCACTAGGATTCCTCGCCAGATGGTGCGAAGCCATTTTTTCTTGTCAAAACGCAAGCGGAATTTCAGTAAAGCCATTCCCAAGGTTTTGCCCCGCCACAAGGGAAGCAAACTAAAGTAAAGCACCAAAACCGCTACATAAGGAATCATCTCTAAACGCTCGATTACCGCGTAGAGAAGAGATAGCATCACAAAGTCAATCAAGAAAGCAAGACCAATCCGGAAACCAGATACTTTCGTCCCTACTCGGAAAGAATGCTCGTCAATCTCATCTCGTGTTGGCAATAACCAAACCAGGAACCAACCGAGCAGATAGCCCACTCCTCCACCAGTGGTATTTTGAATAATATCATCGACATCTGCTAGGCGGTAAGGACCCGGATACAGAAAGTAGAGACCTGACAACTGGGTCAGCTCCAAAAAGAGACTAAATAGGGCTGTTAGGAGAATCGTTTTCTTAAAACCACACTTGAAATAATAGCGTAAGTACATCCCAAAGGGAATCAACATTAGGACATTAAAAGCGGGTACATAAAAAGTTGGATGCTTGATGGCCTGAAGCCAAGTGCTTGTCTGCGCTAGATCAAAAGGACTCTCCTTGAAAAAATCTACCACAAAAGCAAAGGGATGGAGATTGACCATTTCCAAGTAGCTAGTATGGATCTTACTCGGATCTGGCAGAGGCAAGACCACCAAGAGATAGACCGTCATCAAGTAAAGCATAAAAGAATAGAAAATCAGCACCCGCAATTTATTGACCGAACCATATTTTCGATAATTCAAAATCATGTAGGGCAAGGTCAGCAAAAAGGCCAGGAAAGGAAAGAGCTGAACAGCTGTTTTGATTGTAGAAATGTATCCCATTGTGTCTCCCATTTACCGTTATAAAATCACCTTTTGCACAATGACAAAAGGTGATTTCTTCATTGATATAGAATATTATACGGCCTAGTAGAGGAAGAGTCAAGGAAGTATGATGAAAACCTCGCTCAATAGTTGGCTCCTCTAACTCCCATTTCACGCCCGGCCACAGAGACAAGGTTATTTAACAAGAAAATGCCAGTAGATATAATTGAAGATGAAAATCCAGATCGGTTTCCAAAAAGTGAGAAAATTGCTAAAGGCATGCAAGAAGATGGGCAACCGGATATCTTTAGTTTTCTTATAGACAGCTGCGAAGAAGAGTCCTGAACAGAAATAAAGAGAAAAGGTTACAGGATCCCGATATTGATGGATCAGATGAAAGGCCGCAAAGAGAAAACCCGAAAGCAAAACATCTAAATGAAACTTACTTTCTTTAAAGAAGACATTCATCAGATAGCCTCTAAAAATAAATTCTTCTATCATAGGAGATGTAACAGTTGCTAGGACAAAAAACAGAGTACCCGAAATACCAGGGCCATTTAGATAAATGGAGGATGGCAATTTGGTTTGATGAACGACAGGAACCAGCAAATCTTGAAAAGTTTGCAGCACCCATCTTTCAACAAAGAACCACAAGAGCACCAGAGCAAAATACCCCAGATAGTGCCACTTCCATTTCTGTATATTGGAACGAATGACTATCTTCTGTCTTTTGAACCACAATAAAATGCCAATGAGAAGCAAAGAGTAGAGAATCAAATAGATGAAATAAAGAAAACTTAAATCACCATTGAAAACTCCAGTTAGGTAGATACCAAGGCCTTCAATCCCAAAAACAAATAAATATAACAGGAACAGTAAAGCAAGTCCATGTTTGGCATATTTCATAACATCCTCCACCAACAAAAAAATTTAGCCGATACTCATTAAATTGCGAAGAAACTTCGCATTTCAAGTGGCGCAATCAACTTACGGAAGTATTCCCAACCATTCGGACCACCTGAAACTGGAGGCGGTCCCATATATATAGTATTAAAAACCCCACCACCTGCTACTGTTGAGAGAAAATCGCTATCTAAACTATCAAATTCTTCCAAAATCTTTGTATTCATTATGAATACCTCCTTATATTTATTAGATTAAAAAATATTGTCTAGTTGCAACTTTGACAATTTTAGTATAGCACACGAAAAATCTTTAAATCAACAAACTCCTAAATTGTCCCTTTTTGAACAGAAAGTGGCATCTTCTTTTGTTTTTTACTCCACTTTGCTAGGAGAAAACAGCCATTTAGATTTTCTAGCCTGACGATGCTACACTATATTATTCCTTAATCACCTGGACGATTTTATTTTGAAGTAGCGGAAGATCTATGCTTCTTCAATTAAAAACAAGGCAAGGACCTATTCATCCATCATTAGTTGCTATCTCATCATGACTCCTTCCCACTTTCAAAATACCGTAGCGAATATTTGACTTCCCATTTCAGAAGGCATATACTTATATTAATCTGAGCTAAATAGTTTTAATTTTTTAAATGAACTGTCTTGAATTCAGATTAATAAAACTATTTACTTAACGGAGGTGACACTATGTCATTAGAAGATAAATTAAACCAAGTTAAAGGTTCTGTTAAAGAAGGTCTCGGTAAAGTAACCGGTGATAAAAAAACAGAAGCTGAAGGCGTTGCTGAAAAAGTTGCATCAAAAGCAAAAGAAGTTGCTGAAGACGCAAAAGAAGCTGTCGAAGGAGCTATCAAGGGCGTGAAAAACATCCTTCACAAAGACGATAACTAATCGTTAACGTTCTAAAGCTACTCTATTTTCTACCGTCACGTTTGACTGTGGAAGATAGGGTGGTTTTTTGTTTATCTTTGATTTAGTTTGGGTATAGGAAAAAGCACCTCGAAAGGTGCTCTCTGTAAGTATAGTAATTCTTTTGAATGAACACTTAGAGTGCAGTGGTTGCCATCCAATTCAAACAACACTCGGGCTTTTACTGAAATTGAGCAAAGTAATTGCAGGTCCCTAAAACCATTTTACTTCATTCTCTCAAACCATTCTGAAACATTTGGGACAATATACTGCCCTCTTTCATACGATCACTTCCATTATCCCTTCGATCAGCTCCGTAAAACTTTCTGCCACATAGATAATTTCATCAGGGTCATGAATGTAGCAGATTATCTGCCCTTCTTGCCCTTCCTGGTCTGGATCAAAATCAAGCATGAGATAACAAGAATCGCAATACTCCGCGAAAGGAAGCCATTTTTTATTAAAAAGATAGGGTTTAACTCTGCTATCACGCATTTCTTCAACATCTTGGCTTGAAAAATAGTCAGGAAATTCCGTCAACAGAGCATCCCTATTTTGAAAAAATTTTTTTATCGACTCAATCTCTTGTAGGCTCATCAAAGAGAAAGCCATTTCTCTTTGGCCAATCACACAGGGTAGGACTGCTAAGAATTTACTGCCGTTTTTGTAACGATAGACTTCCTTAAGCTCATTTGGGAGAGAAATTCCAATTCTCTTCTCAAACTCCTGAATTTCCTCCTCAGATGCTCCAGAAATTTCCTGATAATCTTCTAGGTATCCTTCCTCTACAGGATCATCCAAACCCCAGTCTTCAAAAGCTTCACAAATATAAGTTGCTATTTTCCTAACTTGGTTAACTATACACATAAGAACCTCCTTTTTTGATTTCTCTTACCCTTCGAATTTTCATCCCAAAATATGTTCAAAATATTGACAGACTTGCATCTTTACTTTTTCTAATATTATTTTTAGTATGGAATTGGATTTTTTTATTTCTTGATTAGATAAAGTCATTTCATCCGTTCGCTTTACTCAAGTTAACATTATAAACAATTTCTGCATTCGGACTGCCTTTGACATCCTTCACGACTCCTTTTAACTGACCATCTACTACTAATAATTCGATATTTTCATCTATAAGATCCTGTTTAGACAGTGTAACTTCATTATTCAGGAGGTATTTCCGTCATCGTAATCATCATATGACCAGTTATTTTTCCATTTTCCTCTTCAAACTTTTCAAGTACTCCTTGCTCACGGAGGATATTTTCTATTTTGAAGAACATTTCTTTAGCTGCCAACATTACTCCAGTCATATTTATTAGTGGTCTCTTGAGCAAAACCTTACATAAAAATACAAATAAAAAACAATTAGAATACATAATTAAAAATCTATTACAGCCAAAAAATTAGCAAGCATGTGAATTAGTACAGAGTATTCTATCCTTTTAGTTCTATAATAAATGTAAGACATTATACCGCCTAACAAACTATACAGTAAAATCGATCTAATAAAAATTCCAATACTAGGTTCGTTCATACAATGCACAAATCCAAACAATATATTTGATATGATGAAACCTTTCCTGCTCATATTATAGCAATAATTCATTATTGCACCACGAAAAGTTAATTCCTCTAAAACTGGTCCTACGAAAATTGCATAAAAATTGAATAACTCTACGCCCATAATATCTTTTAAAATTTGTAATAACGCATCATTTTGGGTATCTCCAAAAATGCCTACATACAAATGAACTATGAGTCTTAACAAAACAGCGAATGCTAAGCAATAAAATACTTTGTTCCACTCTAGTTTCTGAATACGATTAATGACATTATGTTTTATGCTTATTTTATAAGAGAAATATAATGTAAAAAATAAGAAAAGTACAAATAGCAACCTAGCATAGACTAATGAAATATCTTTCAAAATAAAACAACAAATCGGTAAATTTGAGAGTAAAAATAACTGCCCAGTCACTTTATATTTTTCTTTCATTTTTAACTACCTCCAATAAACCATTTTTAATATTTCAATCATTGCTTAATTCACTTAATTATTTTTCTGAAACTTAAAGCGGAAATGCTGAGATTCTTTGCATATACTTGTTCTGACATTTTATCTTTCCTAAAAATCCTCCTATCTTAAGAAAGAAACACAGATATCTTACAATATTAACCTCCCCAATAATCAAGTAAGCGCTTTTACATTTTTATTGTAACTAACTATTTTTATTTTTTCAAATAATTATATGCAATTCCCAATTTGTAAAATTAAAGTAGACAAAAAAAGACATCCAAGAGAATACTCTTGAATGTCTGTAAACGTTGATATAATCGTATTGATTAACGTTTTGAGAATTGTGATGCTTTACGAGCTTTCTTAAGACCTGGTTTGGAAAGTATGAATTTCAGTTGGACTAAAAACAGCGTAATATCAAGACTTTTCTCCGCTTTTATAAAAGCGTTTTTCCAATCAAATTCAACTAATTTTATCTAAATGGTGTGGATTTTACCCCCAAAATTACAGAGAATGGAGCTGATAAACACTAAACGTTCACACCATTAGTTAAATGATTTTTTTCATCATTTTTCTTAGATGATAGAACTTCTAATTTATTTCTTATTCAAGCAAAAACAACCTGCTATAAGTAAGAAAGAGGAAGATACAAGAAAAACACGGCGTAAAAACCGATTCAGTTCATTGTCCTCAATCCTTGTCTGCTTCATTTTCTTTTACGAGATCGTTTTGTGAATCTTTTTCAGAGAGTTTTTGATCAATATACTTGTCAATGTTTTCATAAAATTCCTTGGTCGCTTCACTATCTAATGTTGGCGAGTTCTGAACTTGATTCACTTTCAATTGAACAGATTGAATACCGTAAGAGGCTTGTTTTTGGTGGAGTGTTTCTAATTCTTCTTCTGAAATCGGATCTCCAACAACCGTCAAGACCAATTCATTGTTACTTGACTTGTAGACTTGATTAATAACCGTATAATTGGCGAACTCTTTTCCTACAAACTGTTTGATCCCTTCTTTGCGCGCTTGTTCTATTGTCAGAGTAACTGCCGAATAGCTAGCTGGAAGATTCAACAATACAATCAAAGAAATCAAGCCAATTCTCATTTTAATGCTCAGCTCTT
Organism: Streptococcus sp. DFI.7.26; assembly: GCF_022240605.1. Lineage (NCBI taxonomy): Bacteria > Bacillati > Bacillota > Bacilli > Lactobacillales > Streptococcaceae > Streptococcus > Streptococcus sp. DFI.7.26. Next base: position 397,970 of record NZ_JAKOGN010000002.1, read on the forward strand.
TAAATGAAGTTAAAGGAGATTTTCTCATCAAAATTCTTGTTCCAACAATGTTGGCTAGCATGATAAAGACACAGTTGATCAAGAAAAGATAGAGAGCCCCCAATAAAAATCGTACATTCCCATTAGCTAAACCATAGCCAGCAGTACAGATAGGCGGCATCAAAGCTGTAGCAATGGCTACTCCTGGCACGATATTGTTTGCTTCTTTTTTCCTTGAACCGATCACACCAGCAATCCCACCAGCAATAGCAATGAGAACATCCCAAATGGTTGGAGAGGTTCGTGCGATCAACTCGCTACTTGCATAAGACAAGGGAGAAATCCAGAAATACAGAGTCGAGACAAGCAAACTGACCAACACTTGAGTCAATAAAACCTCTAGAGATTGCTTGATTAAACGCGTATCAAAAATAGCTAAACCGAATCCCAGTCCAACAATCGGTGTCATGAGAGGTGAAATTAACATGGCTCCAATAATAACAGCTGTTGAATTCATATTTAGACCGATAGAGGCAATAAAAATTGCACACATCAAAATCGCTGTATCTCTCAATCGAACATGAAGGTCATCGTATAATTTCTCACGGTATTCCCGTGTTGAATAATTGGCAGTCATTTGTCCTCTCCTCTTTCCTTATTTAAATCGGTATAATAATTAATAATAACAGCTGATAAACAGCCAAAAAATATGAGCCCATAAATCGTCAAGAAGACACTGGTAATCCTTCCAATCAAGGTCACAGCTAGGAGATCCCCGTAGCCGACAGTCGTCGAAGTCACAAAAGCATACCAAAGACCGTCTCCGTAATTTGTGATAGCAGGTTCAACTAGGAAAAGCACGCCTCCTGACCCAAAAACAAAGGTCACAAAACTCAGAGCAAACCGAGTAAAACCCGTAACCTGTATAATATGCCATAACATTTTTAAACGTCTCATTTGTTCTCCTTATTCATACTAGCTCCTGACCGAGCCGTTTTTTCCAATAATCAAAGTGAAGATAGGACATGATCTCCATCAGAGAAAGATAGACAAACTGATAGATCTGATTTAAGCTGATTATCAACTGATATTGTTTGAAAAATGACTGGAAGAAAGACCAGATATGACTGTCTTGAATCAGTCCCTTCTTAACATCAGACAGGATATTAGCTAAAGCTCCCAAGGACTGAAACGGTAAATCCTTGACATTTATATAGATCCGGTCCACCACATCATTCAGACTGGTATCTTGGATGGCATGAAATTCTCCAAAGAGAACTCCTGCCGCTCCAAGAGTAGAAACAAATTCCACCAAATAATTTCTGAGGAAATTTTCTCAACCTTTTCCCATAATGTGTTTAGTGCCATCCATAACGATCCCAACCAGAAAAAGGAAAGAAAACAAGCAAAGAAATTTTGCCGTAAATCCCAAAAAGCTTCAAGACTTGGTGTTGTTGGTTTTTCTAACTCTAAAATCAAGATGGTCATAATAATTGCTAGAACAGCATCTGTCAATACAATTAATCTGTCTTTCTTCATCGGATTGCATCCCCTTTCTTTTTTGTAACATTCTATCTTATCGCATAATATTGGATATTCTTTCATAATCCGACTACAAACAAAAATAAACCAAAAAGTCTGTCCCTATTATGCTATATTTAACTCTAGAAGTATTCATCCATCTAATTAATAAATATATCATATTTCACAATAAATGAATACTATCAAAGATTCATCCCCTTTCACTTCATCATTTAGTGTTGCTTAGATTTATCAAAAACAACCAAATTTGTATTAATTTCAAGTATCACCTAGTTACAAAAATTTGGGGTGAACAGAAAAAGCATCCCGTATTTTTGATACGAAATGCTTTCAATAAGTTTAAATAAGTTTTAACGTTTACTAAATTGTGATGCTTTACGAGCTTTTTTCAAGCCTGGTTTGGAAAGTATGAATTTCAGTTGGACTAAAAACAACGACATATCAAGGCTTTTCAGAACGATATCTACTGATTTATTTCATAAAATTTGAATCAATATTTTTTAAATAGGGGAATAGTTATTGTAATCTTCGAACTTCCTGATCAGATAATGTCATATCATTCTTTTCCTTTGCTTAGCTCAACATTATAAATGATTTCAGCTTCAGGACTTCCTTTTTCATCCTTAACAACATCCTTTAGCTGATTGTCTTGAACCAATAAAGAAATATTTTCATCTGTACTTCTAGCCTTCGTGAGTTTTGCTTCATCTGGCAAGTGCTGTGCTTTAGAAACATCGATATTATTTCCATTGGAGTCCTTTAAATCTATAGCTTCATTCCCGCCTCCATCAAAATTGAGAAGAACATCAGAAACGATACCAAAACTGCTTGGATTAAAGTTATTAATTGGAGTTCCTAGAGTAGCCTTATTTCCATACTTATCATAAATAGTTGGACGCACGTACGCATTTGAGAATGTTGACCCTTCCTCAGTAATGTATATTGGGGAAAATTCAATCTTTTCAATACCTCTATAGTGTTCTTTGATGTAGGTTCCTATTTGCTCTTCTAGCAAACGAAAGCCATGCTGATAGAGTTTGGTTGTTTTCGGGCCTAGATTTGGTTTAGTCAGCTTGTTATATATATATGTTCCTCCAAATATAAGAATGAGTACAATAGCAATTATTTTAGCAACCTTATTTCTCATTAGTTGCCTCCGTTCCAAGTGATAATCTACAATTTTCAGTCTGTAATCATATTACTTAATTATAACATAGTTCCCATTTTGTAAAATTAAGATAGACAAAAAAAGACATCCAAGAGAAAATTATTGAATGTCTGGAAAGAATATAACTCCATTAACCTTGTTAATAGACTGGAAATGATGATATTATGGTCTCCTTACCTCAAATACTGCTGTATGAACCCACTCATTATGAATTTGTAAGTCATTTTCTATCATTCTACTAAAGGTGAAGCCATTTTTTAAAAGCACTCTCTGAGAAGCTAGATTATCTCTTGCTGTTCCTGCAATGATTCTATTAAAACCATAAGTAGTAAACGCTTTGTCTAAAACGAGTCTAACCGCTTCGCTTGCATAACCTAAATTGGTAACATTTTCCCCAATTCTATACCCAAGTTCTGCTGTTTTCCGATCACCATCTAAGACACTTAAATTGATTCTCCCGACCATAACGCCTTGCGAATCTCTAATAAGATGCATATAGACATCACGATTCCTTTGTTCCGTTAACAACTCCCTTGTAATTTCTTTAAAACCTTCTAAATCAAAATAGTTAGCTGGTCTAGGAGGTAAATTTCGTTCAAAATACTCTCGATTTTCTTTTTCAAAAGAATAGACATCTAAACTATTTGCTTCAGACAACAACTCTAAACTGATCATTTCAAAGCCTCCCCCATCATTATCTACATTCAACATTTTCTCATGTTTACACAAAGTGAAATTTACAGAATTTAAAAAGATTCTTTTATTTTCTGTATTGTTTCTACATTATAACACAAAATACTATGGATAAGCATAATATTCAAGGCGCCACACCAGCCAAACAGGCTAGAATATCTATCAAAGCTATTTCAGAAGCACTTACTCATAGTGACATCCAAATAACGAAGACTTATGTCAATACTACTGAAACAGTAAATCAAACAGCAGGAGAAATAGCCTTTAGAAGTCTCAAAAAGCAATAGGGTGAACTTTAGTTTTTTGAACAAAAAAAGACATCCAAGAGAAAATTCTTGAATGTCTGTAAACGTTGATATAATCGTGTTGATTAACGTTTTGAGAATTGTGATGCTTTACGAGCTTTTTTCAAGCCTGGTTTGGAAAGTATGGGTTTCAGTTGGACTAAAAACAGCGTAATATCAAGGATTTTCTGAACAATATCTACT